>NZ_JANLNX010000057.1:0-106184 GCF_025466015.1 Pseudomonas sp. 5P_5.1_Bac1
CCCTTCGCGAGCAAGCTCGCTCCTACACTGTAGGAGCGAGCTTGCTCGCGAAGGGCTGCATAAAACGCTAACTGACTGACATTAGGCCTGGCCCCGGTTTTTTCGTTCAGGCGACAGCGGTATCGATCAGGTACAGGCTGTGGCCGGCGACATCCTTGGCGTGGTGCTTGGCCTGCGAGGCGAGGTCGGCCAACTGGTCGGCGTCGAGTTGCGCGCAGGCTTCCGGGCGCAACTGCACGACGCCGATGGACAGCGACAGCAGGGGAAATTCCTGACGCTGGCCGAGGCGGTTGTGCGCAATGAAACAGCCGGCTTCCACATGCTCGGCGCGGTAGAAACGCCGGCATTGCTTTTGAAAGTCCTCCAGCAGCACGTTCAGGCGCTGCTCCCAATCCAGTGAGCCGAGCACCAGCATGAAATCGTCGCCGCCGATATGTCCGACGAAATCCCGGGCCGGATCCACGCGATCATTCAGGCACTGGGCCAGGCACAACAAGACTTCATCGCCCCGGGCGTAGCCGTAGATATCGTTGAAGGGCTTGAAGCTGTCGATGTCGACGTAGCAGATTGCCGCCTTGCGCTGCTGCTGCAGCAAGCGGGTCAGGCACTGCTTGATCGGCACGTTGCCCGGCAGCAGGGTCAGCGGGTTGGCATAGCGCGCCTGCTGGATCTTCTGCTCGGTGATCAGCTTGAGCACGTCGATGACCCGCCCCAGACCAACGTAGCGGCCGAGGTGGGTAATGATGAAATCTTCTTCAATGCGCTGACGGGCGCGGCTGGTGAGCAAGCGGCTGACGGTCTGCAACGATTGGGTCAGTTCCACGGCGAGGAAGTCCTCGTTCATCAGCCGGCTGATCGGCTTGCGCGCGAACAGGTCGGTGGCGAAGGGCTTGAGCAGCGCATCCGAGAGCGAGTGGCGGTGGACGATGCCACAAGGCCGCTGATGCTCATCAAGCACCGCCAGCGAGTTGAGGTTGGCCTGACGACGGAACGCTTCCAGCACCTTCGGCGTGGCGGTGCTGCCGGTCACCGCTGGTTGCTCGATCAGCAAGGCGCCGAGGTCCGAGGGTTCGTCGACCAGCGCCGGTACGCTGCTTGTCACCGGCCCGGGCAGCAATTGCGCGGCGTCCCGTGGCGGCTGCTCCTGCGGGCGGCTGATGAAATAGCCCTGGACCAGATCGACGCCCATCTCGGTCAGCACCGCCAGCTCCTCGGCCAGCTCGATGCCTTCGGCGATCACCTTGGCCCGCGAGGCCTTGGCGATCTGCAGGATGGAACCGACGAACTCGCGCTTGACCGCGTCCAGGTGGATGCCGTCGATGAAGTGGCGGTCGATCTTCACGTAGTCCGGGCGCAGCTCGGACCAGAGACGTAGGCTCGAATAGCCGGCACCGAGGTCGTCCAGGGCAATGGAAAAGCCCATGTCGCGGTAATGGTGCAGGGCGTTGAACAGCAGTTGGAAGTCGTCGGTGGGGGTTTGCTCGGTCAGCTCGATGACCACCTGGCTGGCGGGGATGCCGAGGTTCTGCAACAGCTTGAGGGTCAGCCCGGACTGGTATTGCGGTTCGAGCAACGACTCGGGCGAGACGTTTAGGAACAGCTTGCCGTCCAGTTTCTGCTGGCTGAAGCGGCGGCAGGCGCTTTCCCGGCAGGCGATTTCCAGCTCGGTCAGGCGACCGGCGTGGCGTGCCACGGCGAACAGGTTGATCGGCGAGTGCAACGGGCTGTTGGACGGGCCGCGGCTCAAGGCTTCGTAACCGAGGATGCGCCGTTCGGAGAGGCAGACGATGGGCTGGAACAGGCTGTGCAAGCCGCTTTGAGTCAGGATGGAACTCAACGCGCTGAGCTGTTCGGTCATGGTCATGTCGGGACTACCTTGAAAAAAAGGGACTGAGCGCCAGTGGTGCTCAGTCCCTTATTTCACGACAGTTTGATGACTGTTTAATGACGTAACGCTATGCGCTCATACTATTTCGCCATTATCGTTTCAGCCACTTTTCAGTGCTTGGCCACCGCCGAATTCAGGCTCAGGTAGTCCAGCAGGATGCGCCCGGTTTCGCTCAGGTAAGCATCGTCTTCCGGCTTGGTATCGTCCGGCTCGGCGGGGATGGCGTCTTCGTCTTCCTTCTTCAGTTCCTTCAGCGGTTCCTCACCCTTGGCCTTGCGGCGGGTGTTTTCCAGAACCAGTTGCTTGTTTTCGATATCGGCGTGCTGCGCACGGCGCTCGACCTCGTTGAGGCTGACGGTCTTCTCGCTCATCAACTTCTGGGTCAGGGCCAGGCGATCGCGAATGTAGACGAACTCCGGGTCCTTGGCGCTGCGGTCGTCGTGGCGGTTCTTGAGTTGCGCAAGGAACGGCTTGAACGGATCGCTGGCCGGTTTGATCGCCGGGCGGATGGTGTCCCACGGCATCGCTTCGGGCAGGGCGCTTTCGCCGATTTCCTTGGTGTCGATGATCGACGGGTAATCGATGTCAGGCAGTACGCCCTGGTGCTGGGTGCTCTGGCCGGACACGCGGTAGAACTTGGCCAGGGTCAGCTTCAGCTCGCCATGGTTGAGCGGCTGGATGGTCTGCACGGTGCCCTTGCCGAAGGTCTGGCCGCCGATGATCAGCGCGCGGTGGTAGTCCTGCATGGCGCCGGCGAAAATCTCCGAGGCCGAAGCCGAGAGGCGGTTGACCAGCAGTGCCAACGGACCTTTGTAGAAGGCGCCGCTGTTTTCGTCTTCAAGCACGTCCACGCGGCCGTCGCTGTTGCGCACCAGCACGGTCGGGCCCTTGTCGATGAACAGGCTGGTCAGCTCGGTAGCTTCCTGCAGGGAACCGCCGCCGTTGTTGCGCAGGTCGATGACCACGCCGTCGACTTTTTCCTTCTGCAGCTCGGTGAGCAGTTTCTTCACGTCGCGGGTGGTGCTCTTGTACTCCGGATCGCCGGCACGGAAGGCCTTGAAGTCGAGGTAGAAGGCCGGAATCTCGATGATGCCGAGCTTGTAGTCGCGGCCATCCTGCTTGAGGTTGAGCACGGATTTTTTCGCCGCCTGCTCTTCCAGCTTCACCGCTTCGCGGGTGATCGAGACGATCTTGCTGGTCTGGTCGTTCGGCGCGTTGTTCGCCGGAATCACTTCCAGGCGTACCACCGAGCCTTTCGGACCGCGGATCAGCTTGACCACTTCGTCCAGGCGCCAGCCGATCACGTCGACCATTTCCTTGTCGCCCTGGGCGACACCGATGATCTTGTCGGCGGGTGCGACCTGCTTGGTCTTGGCGGCAGGGCCGGCCGGTACCAGGCGCACGATCTTGACCTGGTCGTTGTCGCTCTGCAGCACTGCGCCGATACCTTCCAGCGACAGGCTCATGTTGATGTCGAAGTTTTCCGCGTTGTCCGGCGACAGGTAGTTGGTGTGCGGGTCGTAGGACTGGGCGAAGGTATTGATGTAAGCCTGGAAGATGTCTTCCGAACGGGTCTGGTCAAGGCGCGACAGTTGGTTCTTGTAGCGCTTGGTCAGCAGTTCCTGGATGGCCTTGGGTTCCTTGCCGGCGATCTTCAGGCGCAGCACTTCGTCTTTCAGGCGTTTGCGCCACAGGTCATCCAGCTCGGCGTCGGTCTTCATCCACGGGGCGTCCTTGCGGTCCACCAGCAGGGTTTCGCTGACCGTGAAGTCGATCTTGTCGATGCCTTTGTTCAGCTCGGCCAGGGTGAAGTCGAGACGCGACTTCACGCGGTCCAGGTAACGCTTGTAGATATCGAAGCCGGGCTCCAGGTTGCCGCTCTTGAGGAAGTCGTCGAACTGGGCCTTCCACTTGTCGAACTCGGCGATGTCGCTGGCGGTGAAGTAGATGCGCGCCGGGTCCAGCAGCTTGATGTAGCTGTCGTAGATGATGACCGAGCGGGCGTCGTTGAGGGGCGGCTTGCTGTAGTGGTGGCGCTTGAGCAACTCGACCACGTTCAGGCTGGCGACCACCTGGTCGCGGTCCGGGTGCAGCGATTCCCAACTGTTGGCGGCCAGTGCATTGCCCGCGAAGGGCAGGCTGCCAAGGCCGATCAGCAGGGCGAGGGCGGTGCTGGGAAGAAAGTGCTTCATGCTGATTCGACGCAGGGGCAATTGATAACGCATAGTGGGCCGTCTTTGAATTCGCCGGCTCCATGGAGCCGGTCGCATAATGCAAAAAGCCCGGGGCCACAGCACCCAGGCTCAGTCTTGACTCAACTATGGAGGCACTGTGAAGGCATTGCAAGGCGTTGAAGGACATGTGGAGTGGGTTGATACGACAAGTCCAACCTGCGATGTAGGTCAAGTACGAATTCGTGTTGCCGCTGCTGGTCTGAATCGCGCCGACCTGCTACAGCGTGCCGGTCTCTACCCGCCGCCGCCTGGCGCCAGTGAATACCTTGGCCTGGAATGCTCCGGGGTGATTACCGAGGTGGGTGCCGGTTCGTCGTGGCAGGTCGGTGACCGGGTCTGCGCGTTGCTGGCGGGCGGTGGCATGGCCGAGGAAGTGGTGGCTGATGCCCGTCATGTGATGGCCGTGCCAGACAGTCTGAGCTTGCACGAAGCGGCCGCGGTGCCTGAGGTGTACGCCACCGCCTGGCTCAATCTGTTCCAGCTTGGCGGCCTGAGGCCCGGTGAGAAGGTGTTGCTGCACGCCGGCGCCAGTGGCGTGGGCTCGGCAGCGATCCAGTTGTGCAAGGCCTTTGGCAGCCCGTGCTGGGTCAGTGTCGGTTCCGCCGAGCGCCTGGCGTATTGCGAAAGCCTGGGCGCCAGCGGTGGCGTGGTGCGTGGCGATGATCTGGAGGCGCTGAATGATTTCGCGCCGTTCGACGTAGTCCTCGATCCGGTGGGCGCCAGCTATGCGGCGCTGAACCTGAAGCTGCTGGGCCGCGATGGACGCTGGGTCATCATCGGCCTGATGGGCGGGCGCAAGGCCGATCTGGACCTCGCCCTGCTGCTGGGCAAGCGCATCCAGGTGACCGGCTCGACCCTGCGCAACCGCGATGATCAGTTCAAGGCGGACCTGCTCAGCGATCTGCAGCAGCAGGTGTGGCCGTTGTTCGCCGAAGGCCGGCTGAAACCGCAACTGGTGCGCAGCTATCCGGTGAAGGACGCCGAAGCAGCCTTTGCGGAACTGGAGGGGAACCAGGTGTCCGGGAAGCTGGTGTTGGTGATCGATCCAGAACTGGTGTGATGGTCAGGGCCTCATCGCCGCGATGAGGCCCTCATTGGCCGCGAATCAGCTCCAGGCCAGCACCGGCCAGCCATTCTTCTCCGCATGCTCGCGCAACACCGGGTCCGGGTTGACCACATGCGGGTGATCCACCTTCAGCAATAGCGGCAGGTCATTGCGCGAGTCCGAATAGAAACTCGCCCCTTCCAGGTTCTCTTCTTCCTGATCCAGCCACTCCAGCAACCGGGTGATCTTGCCTTCGCGATAGGTGAGCACACCGCTGGTCTTGCCGCTGTACACGCCGTTGACCACTTCCAGCTCGATCGCAAGAAACTCGTCGATGCCTAGCCGCGCCGCGATCGGCCCGACCAGGTGCGTGCCCGAGGCGGAGATCACCAGGATCCGGTCGCCCTTGCGCCGGTGCTCGGCGATGCAGCGGCAGGCGTCGCTGAAGATGATCGGTTCGATGAAGTCCTCGACCCACGGTTCCACCAGGTGCTCGACTTCCTCGGGCGTGCGGCCGGCCACGGGCTCCAGGCTGAACGCCATGTAGTCTTCCATGGCCAGGTGGCCCTTGCCGTAGGCTTCCATCAATTCATGGTCGCGGCGCAGGAAAGACGGGCCGTCGACCCAGCCCAGGCGGACCATCTGCTCGCTCCACAGCGAGGCGCAGTCGCCGTGGATCAGGGTTTCGTCGAGATCGAAGATCGCTAAAGCCATTCAAGAAAACTCCCGTGCATCCCCTACGCGACTTCGCGCAGGGCAGTTGGATCGATCGACAAGGATACCCGTTGTCCGTCCGGATAGAGATCTGCGGATGAGCGGTTCAGCACGTCCACCAGCAACTCGACGCCACGGGCCTCGACCCGGTAGCGGATGATGTTGCCCAGCAGGCTGTGGCTGCGGACCTGGCCGTCCAGCTCGCCGTGGAGGCTGATCGCGATGGCTTCCGGGCGGATCGCCAGGCGGGCAGTCACCGGGCGTTGCAGCAGGCGGCTGGCGCTGTCGGCGTCGAGCAGGTTGTAGTTGCCGATGAAGCCCGCGGCAAACGCGTCCACCGGCGCGGTATAGAGGGTTTCGGCGTCGCCGCTCTGGACGATCTTGCCCTGGTTCATCAGGAAGATGCGGTCGGACAGGGTCAGGGCTTCTTCTTGGTCGTGGGTGACGAACACCGTGGTCAGCCCCAGCTCGCGCTGGATCTGGCGGATCTGTTCGCGCAGGTGTTTGCGAATGCGCGCGTCGAGGGCCGACAGCGGCTCGTCCAGCAACAGCAGGCGCGGCCGGGTCACCAGCGAGCGCGCCAACGCCACGCGCTGGCATTGCCCGCCGGAAAGCTGGTGCGGGTAGCGTCCGGCGAAGTCCTGTAGCTCGACCATGCGAAGGGCTTCCTGCACGCGGGTCTTGCTGTCGTCGCCCTTGACCTTCTGCATGCGCAGGCCGAAGGCGACGTTCTGCGCCACGGTCATGTTGGGAAACAACGCGTAGCTCTGGAACACCATGCCGATCCCGCGTTTCTGCGGGCTCTGCGGGACCAGGTCATGGCCGTCGAGAAGGATCTTGCCGCTGTCCACCGGGGTCAGCCCGGCGATGCAGCGCAGCAGGGTGGATTTGCCACAGCCGGACGGGCCGAGCAGGGTGATGAACTCGCCGCGCTGGATCTCGAAGTTGATGTCCTTGAACACCGGGCTGCCGGCGTAGGTCTTTTCCAGGTTCTGGATGCTGACGAAGCTCATATCAGGTCTTGTCCTTGTTCAGGCGGTTGGCTGCCCAGGTCAGCACCAGTACGAAGAGGAAGTAGGAAATCACCAGGGCACTGTTGAAGTGGCCGCTGCTGTTGCGCATGTTGTTGAGGTAGACCTGCAGGGTCTCGTAGCGGGTGCCCACCAGCAGGTTGGCGAAGACGAACTCGCCGAACAGGAACGAGAACGACAGCAGCAGCGCCACCATCAGGCCCTTGCGCAGGTTGGGCAGGACCACCAGGAACGCCGCCTGCCAGGTGCTGGCGCCGAGCAGTTGGGCGGCGTCCATCAGGTCGCGCAGGTTGATCGCCTGGAGGTTGTTGGTGATCGCCCGGTACATGAACGGCAGCGCCACGGTGAAGTAGCAGCCGATCAGAATCCACGGCGTACCGACCATGGCCATCGGCCCCGAACCGTAGAGTTGCAGCAGGCCCACCGAGGACACCACCGGTGGCACGGCGAAGGGCAGCAGGATAAGGATGTTCATCAGCGCGTCGAGCCGCGGGAAGTGGTAGTGCACCACGAACAGCAGCGGCAGGATCAGCAACACCGACAGCAGCAGCGCGCCAACGCAGACCAGCAGCGACTGGGCGAAGGCGGTGAGAAAGCGCGGGTCGCTCCACAGCGCCACGTACCATTTGAAGGTCAGGCCGCTGGGCAGCAGGCTCGCCGACCAACTGGTGGACAGCGAATAAAGCAGGGTGCCGGCCAGCGGCAACAGCAGGATCAGGAACAGCACCCAGACCACCAGCCGGTGGTAGAGGCGGCTGGCCGCCGGTTCAGCGCGCAACATGGTAGCTCCTCTTCAGCAGCCATTGATGGACCAGGGTCACCAGGCTCATCAGCCCGACGAGGATGATCGCCAGGGCACTGGCCAGGTTCGGGTCGAGGGAAATATCACCGGCCACCAGCGCGGCGATGCGGATCGGCAGCACGTTGAAGTTGCCGGTGGTCAGCGCGTACACCGTGGCGTAGGCGCCGAGGGCGTTGGCCAGGAGGATGACGAAGGTGCCCAGCAGCGCCGGGGTCAGCACCGGCAGGCCGATATGCCGCCAGTACTGCCAGGCGTTGGCGCCGAGCAGCGCGGCCGACTCGCGCCAGTCTTCGCGCAGGGCATCGAAGGCCGGGTAGAGCAGCAGCACGCCGAGCGGAATCTGGAAGTAGGTATAGAGGATGATCAGCCCGGTCTTGGAATAGAGGTTGAAGTCCTCGATCAGCCCGGCCTGCTTGAGTGCCAGGGTCAGGGCGCCGTTGAAGCCGAGCAGGATGATGAAGGCGAAGGCTAGCGGCACCCCGGAGAAGTTGCTGGTCATGTTGGCGAAGGCGTTGACGAAATCGCGCAGGCGCGAGTCCACCCGCTGCAGCGAATAGGCGCCGAGCACCGCGATGACGATCCCGAACAGGCTCGACCAGAAGCTGATTTCCAGGCTGTGCTGGATCGCCTGGCGGTAGAACTTCGAGGCGAAGATCTTGCTGAAGTTGTCCAGGCCCCAGCCGCTTTCGGCTTGCAGACTGTGGATCGCCACCCAGGCCAGCGGGGCGATCTGGAAAATGATGAAGAACACTGCGAAGGGCAGCAGGCATAGCAGCGCCAGCCACTTGCCGCGGGTCAGCGGATTCACGAAAGCAACTCCCGGCAGAACGGTTTGTCGTGGGCCACACCGAGCAGTTCGCAGATGGTTCCGCACAGCTCGGTTTGCAGGGGCTTGGCGTTGGGGTCAAGGCTGAAGCCGTCGCCGAACACGAACAGCGGCACGTCACGTTCTTCCGGCAGTAGGCCGTTGTGCGAGCGGTCGTTGTTCATGCCGTGGTCGGCGGTCACCAGCACCTGATAGCCCTCGGCGAGCCAGGTGCCGAGGTAGTCGGCCAGGAGAATGTCGGCGCTGCGTGCGCTGTTGCGGTACTGGCTGCTGTCGAGGCCATGGCGGTGGCCGGCGTCGTCGATGTTCATCGGGTGCACCAGGAGAAAGCCGGGCCGGTACTTGCGCCGCAGGTATTCGGCATCGGCGAACAGGTGCGAGTCCGGGTAGTGGTCGGCGTAATAGAACAGGCCGTGCTGGATCGGCAGCCTGGGCGCGTTCGTGTGGCGATCGCGCACCGGGTCGAACGGCGTGCGGTTGTACAGCTCGCTGACCCAGTGATAGGCCGCCGCGGCGGTCCCCACGCCAGCATCGCGGGCGTAGTGGAAGATGCTGCGTTCGCTGGACAGGCGGGACACCTGGTTGTGCACGATGCCGCTATCGATCGGTGGCACGCCGGTGAGGATGCATTCGTAGAGCGGGCGGGACAGCGCCGGAAGCTCGCATTCGAGGCGGTACAGCGCGGCGCGGTCAGCTTCGACGTAGGCGTGCAGGTGGCCCATGGCATGGTGCGCGACCTGGTGATTGAGACCGTCGAGCAGGACCAGGATGACGTTGTGGTTCATTGGAAGCTCCGAAAGCGGCGGTGCGGTCAATCGCGAGCAAGCTCGCTCCTACACGAACGACGCGATCGTCTGTAGGAGCGAGCTTGCTCGCGATAGGGCCTCACTCCATCTCGATGATGACCTGCTCCTGCCACTTCTGCGGCAGAGCCTTCGAGGTGGCTTCCCACGCTGCGGCATCCTTGATCGGTTGCGCGGCCTGGTATTGCTCGTTCGGCAGCAGCTTGGCCTGAACCTCGGCCGGCAGCTTCAGGTGGTCGGCGCGGATCGGCCGGGCGTGACCGATGGCCAGGTTGGTCTGGCCGGCATCGCTGAAGATGTACTCGCGGGTCAGCTTGGCGGCGTTCGGGTGCTTGGCGTATTTGTTGATGATGGTGGTGTAGCCGGAGATCACCGAGCCATCGGAGGGGATCAGCACTTCGAAGCGCTTCGGATCGATCTGCTCGCGGTAGCTCAGGCCGTTGAAGTCCCAGACCACGCCCACTTCGATCTCACCCTTCTCCAGCGTCTGGATGGTCGGATTGGCCAGCGACAGGCGCTTCTGCTGGGCCAGCTTGGTGAACAGTTGCAGGCCCGGCTCGATGTTCTTCTCGTCACCCTTGTAGGCGATGGCTGCGGCCAGTACGCCGTTGGCGGCCTGGGCGGCGGTGCCGACGTCACCGATGGCGACCTTGTACTTGCCCTTTTCCAGGTCATGCCAGGTCTTCGGGATGTCTTCTTCCTTCACCAGTTGCTTGTTGACGATGAAGGCGATGGTGCCGGTATAGGCCAGCGCCCAGTGACCGTCCTGATCCTTGGCCCAGTCGGGTACCTGGTCCCAGGTGCTCGGCTTGTAGGGCTGGGTCACGCCCTTGGTCACGGCGATCGGGCCGAAGGCGGCGCCGACGTCACCGATATCGGCGCTGGCGTTGTCTTTCTCGGCGTCGAACTTGGCCACTTCCTGGGCCGAACTCATGTCGGTGTCCATGTGCTTGAGACCGTACTTGCTGGCCAGATCGGCCCAGGTCCCTTTCCAGTTGGCCCAGGCGTCGGGCATGCCGACGCTGTTCACGGTGCCTTCCTTGCGGGCAGCATCTTCGAGGGCTTTGAGATCAGTGTCGGCGGCGACGGCCGAGTGGGACAGGGCAATGCTCGCGCCTAACAGAGAGGCCAGGAAAAGCTGTTTCATCCGAAGCTCCTTAATGGGGTGCCTTGCAAAACGTGTAAGGGGTAAGACGTCGTTGCGGTTCGGTTGGTCTAGGTCAGCAATACCTGAGCCAAGGTAGGGAGTTCGCATGACAGTTTGATGTCGAGACGCTAGCCCGAGGCCCGCCAACTGACCTTGGGGTTACAGCGTAGACCAGATGAAAAACCGCGCCCGACAAGGCTTTCTGCGGGGTTCGCAGGCCAGCACCAGGCGGCCTTGTCATCTACTGTTCATTTGTTTTGCCTAGGCTTGAGAGGTTGTCCGGCATTGCGTCGCTGCTCCGTCATGGGGCTGTGCACAGGCTGGACTAGTCCAGAAAGGAACCCGTTGATGCACGCACTGCCGCCACGCGCAGTAACAGCGATCTGCCATGCCCTGCAGGAGCAGATCGAACACGGCTTGCTCGCCTCGGGCTGCAAGCTGCCGGCCGAACGCAAGCTCAGTGAAGTGTTCGACACTACCCGCATCACCCTGCGTGAGGCGCTGGTGCAACTGGAGGCGCAGGGCCTGATTTACCGCGAAGAGCGGCGTGGCTGGTTTGTCGCGCCGCAGCGGCTGACCTACGACTTGATCGAGCGCAGCCACTTCCACGCCATGGTCCGCGACCAGGGGCGCACCCCGGCGACCGAGCTGCTGTCGGCGCGCTTGCTGCCGGCCGCGGCGGCAATCTGCGCGCGGCTACAGCGCCCGCCGTTGTCGAGCGTTATCCAGATCTGCCGTTTGCGGCGCATCGATGGGCGGGCGGTGCTGTATGCCGAGCACTACCTGAACCCGGATTACTTTCCGGGCATCCTTGAGCACGACCTCGGTCAGTCACTGACCGAAATCTATGCCCAGCACTACGACATCCATTACGGGCGGGTGCGGTTCGAGATATTGCCAACAGCCTTGCCAGCGGCGGCGGCTTCGGCGCTGAAGGTGACGCCGGGAAGTGCCGGCCTGCACATCACCCGGGTCAACAGCGACCAGGCGGGACGGCTGATCGACTGTGACCTGGAGTACTGGCGGCACGACGCGATCCGCATTCGTGCCGACGCCGGCTAAGCGTTTTCAGTGCCGGTGACCGGCGTGCTGCCGGGTGTGGTGAGGACCTGCACCGACAGGCGCGGGGTTGCGAGGTCCAGCCCGGCTTCGTCGAGGCGGCGCTTGAGTGCTAGGTTGAAGGCGCGGGAGACTTCCCACTGCTTGATCGGCGCGGTCTTGAACCGCGCCCGCAGGATCGCTGAGCCGGATTCGAAACTTTCCACGCCCTGCAACTCCAGCGGCGACCAGATGTTACGGCGCTGCAGCGGGTCATTGCGCATCTTCTGCCCGACATCGCGGATCAGGGTAATGGCCTGGTCGATGTTCATGCTGTGGGGGATGGCGATGCGGAAGATCGCGTAGCCGAACTCACGCGAGTAGTTCTTGATGCTCTTGATTTCGCTGAACGGGATGGTGTGGACGATGCCGTCGATGTCGCGCAGGCGCACGGTGCGGATGGTCAGGCCTTCGACGGTGCCGAGGTGGCCGCCGACATCGACGTAGTCGTCGATGGCCAGGGAGTCTTCGATGATGATGAACAGCCCGGTGATCAGGTCGGCTACCAGCGATTGTGCGCCGAAGCCGATTGCCAGGCCGATGACACCGGCACCGGCGAGCAGCGGGGTGACGTTCATGCCCATGTTTGCCAGGGCGACGATCAGCGCGATGATGAAAATCGCCACGAACAGCACGTTGCGGATCAGCGGCATCATGGTTTGCGCGCGAGCATTGGCCAGGCCCTTGCGCGAGCGGGTGAGGGCGTGGTGCACGGCGGTGTCGGCGAGGATCCAGACCAGCCACGCGGCAACCAGGGTGCCAGCGAGCCCGACCAGGCGCATGGCGACTTCATGGCCGTCGCCTTCGGCGAAAGCGATCAGCGAAAAGCCCCAGACCCGCAGGCCGAGTTCGATGAACAGCAGCCAGATGGTCATGTGCAACAGGGTGTAGCCGAAGCTGCGCAGGCGCTCGGTGTACACCGCCTGGCGCCGGTTGGCGCGGCGCGGCTTGAGCGCGTGGCGGCGAACCAGGCCATTGATCACCATGCACAGGATGACCAGCACGGTGCACATCAGCGACTGGCGCAACGCCGTGCTGGTGTCGCCGGCGGAAACGAAGGTGGCGAACAGGGAAATCCCCACCAGCACCAGCGCCGGCAGGAACCAGAACGTGCCGAGGATCTCGATGGTGTCACTCAGTGCCTTGCGCTTGATGCGCTGGGCCAGCGGCTGGTTGCGGATCAGGTGGGCGATGGGGCGGCGGAAGCGCAGGATGAACAGCGCCGTCGACAAGGCCGCGAGCACATTGGCCAGGGTTGCCAGGGCATGGGCCAGGTGACCGCCGAGGGCGAGGGAAAGGCGCGGATCGTTCATTGCCTCGCCAAAGGCGGCGAAGCTACCGATCAGCCACAGTGGACGGAAAGCCTGGTGCCGCAGGATATGCAGGGCGCGGTGGCGATGAGGGCCGTCCAGCAGGGAGAAGGCGATTACACAGATGGCCGAGAAGCAAGTGCCCACCACCAGTGCATAGGCCAGCACCATGGCCAGTGATTTGCCCAGCGACGAGGGCAGGGCGAAGCTCAGGTAGACGGTGATCACCAGCGCGACCAGCCAGGGTCCGAGCTTGCGCAGGGCGAAGCGCACCAGGTCCCAGGTGCGCGGGTGTTGTGGCAGTTCTTCGGTCAGGCCGAAGCGCAGGCGCACCTGGTGGCTGACCCAGTTCAGCGCGTAGGCCAGCAGGCTCCACAAGGCGATGATGGCGATGAAACCGAAGAACATCGCGGGCCATTGCTGCACCGGGACTTTCAACGCGACCAGTTCGATCTGCGCCAGCTCCATTTCGGCGGCCCAGCGCTTGAACGGGCTGGCCTCGCCGCTGAACTGCTTTTCCAGCTCGGCGAAGGTGCTGCCGATCAATCCCAGCACACCCTGTTCCGGCTCGGGCTGGGCTTTGCGGGTGCTGTCGCGAAGCTTCTTCAGGTCGTTGAGCAGGCGAGTGCGTTGCTGGTCGTTTTCCAGGGTGGTGATGACTTCATCGAGGGACTTGCCCAGCGGTTCGCTGGCTTGCGGCTGCGCTGTGCCGCCACCGCCGAGCAGGCTGGGCAGGCCGGCCGCATGCACCGGGCCAAGGGCGCCGAACAACAACAGGAAAAGGGCGAGACAACGCAGGAAGGCAGGCACCGGACGATCAACCTCAAACACGTGATCGGCGCAGTGTAGAGCATTTGTCAGGCGAGTTTCTCGAGGATCTTCCAGACCATGATGCCGAGTATCGACAGCATGCCCAGCCACATCATCAGCACGCCGTAATTGCTTTCGCGCTTGCTGAAGCCGATGGTCAGCAGGATCAGGCCGGCGAGCACCGGGAGGAACATCGATTGAAACGCGGACATGCGCAAGATCCTTCTTTTTCCTGGGAAATGTCAGGCATCAGCATAGGCGCAAAGCGGCGGGAGCGGTTTGACCGGTGTCACAGTCCGCGCAAACGGGGCGTCCGCGCGGTTTGGAAAACGGCGGGGCAGAGCGCCCCGCGTCGACTTCAGGGCAGCTCGCGGCTGCGGTAGAAGGCGGTCAGCACCTTGACCAGATGCGCCAGGTCCTGGCTGCCGCACAGCTCGCGGATAGAGTGCATGGCGAAGGTCGGCAGGCCGATATCGACGGTGCGCACGCCCAGGTTGCTGGCGATGATCGGGCCGATGGTCGAGCCGCAGCCCATATCGCTACGGACCACGAAGCTCTGCACCGGGACTTCCTCGGCCATGCACAGGTGGCGGAAGAAACCGGCGGTTTCGCTGTTGGTGGCGTAGCGCTGGTTGTTGTTGACCTTGATCACCGGGCCGGCGTTGAGTTTCGGGCCGTGGTTGCCGTCGTGCTTGTCGGCGTAGTTGGGGTGCACGCCGTGGGCGTTGTCGGCCGAGACCAGCAGCGAGCGCTGGATGCTGCGCACGAACTCGTCGCCATCCGGCAGCAGGCGGCGCAGGGTCTGCTCCAGCATCGGGCCGTCGGCACCGCAGGCCGAGCACGAACCGACTTCTTCGTGGTCGGTGCAGACCAGCACGCAGGTTTCGTCGCTGTCGGCATTGAGCAGCGCTTGCAGGCCGGCGTAGCAGGAGAGCAGGTTGTCCAGCCGCGCGCCGGCGATGAACTCGCCGTGCAGGCCGATCAATGCGGCGTCCTGGGTGTCGTAGAAACTCAGTTCGTAATCCAGCACCACGTCGGCGTTGAGACCGTGTTCGCGGGCCAGTTGCTCGGTGAGCAGGGCGCGGAAGTCGACGCGTTCGTCACCGGCGACCTGCGCCAGGATCGGCGGCAGTTCCAATTGCGGATTGATCGCCCAGCCTTCGTTGGCGGTGCGGTTGAGGTGGATCGCCAGGTTGGGGATCACGGCGATCGGCAGCTTGAAGTCCACCAGTTGGCTTTCCACCTTGCCGTCGCGGCGGAAGGTGACGCGGCCGGCCAGCGACAGGTCGCGGTCGAACCATGGGGCGAGCAGCGCGCCGCCGTAGACTTCCACGCCCAGTTGCCAGAAACCGTGGCGTTGCAGCTCCGGCTGTGGCTTGACCCGCAGGCACGGGCTGTCGGTGTGGGCGCCGACCAGGCGGATGCCGTCGAGCAGCGGCGAATGGCGGCCGAGCTTGAAGGCGATGATCGAAGAGTCGTTGCGGGTCAGGTAGTAGCGACCGCCGGGCACCGTGGCCCAACTGTCGCGCTCGTCCAGGCGCTGGTAGCCGGCGGCGTCGAGGCGCTGGGCCAGGCTGGCGGTGGCGTGGAAGGGCGTGGGGGAGGCTTTGAGGAAATCAATCAGGCCTTGGTTCAGGGCGTCGCGCATAAGTCACTCCAGACAGCAGTGGGCGCGAGTTTAACGCAGATGGTCGAGGGCTGACGCGGGTTTTTGTGGGGCGAAGGGGTTGCGTGGCAGGCGGGGCGGGGCCTCGCGAGCAAGCTCGCTCCTACGAGGGGTCATGGCCTGTAGGAGCGAGCTTGCTCGCGATAGCCTTCAAAGTAGGCCTGCATTATCAGAACGGCGCCGGGCACTCGAACTTCAGGCGCTCACCCGTCACCGGGTGGGTGAAGCTCAGCATGCTGGCGTGCAGGCACAGCCGTTCGTGAGCAGCCAGGGCTTCGGGATTGGCGTACAGGCGGTCACCCAGCAGCGGATGCCCGATCGACAGCATATGCACGCGCAATTGGTGCGAGCGGCCGGTGATCGGCGTCAGTTCGACCCGGCAGTGATCGCCGCAGCGCTCGACGATACGCCAGAAGGTCAGGGCATGTTTGCCTTGCTCGTGATCGACCACGTGCCGCGGCTTGGTCGGCGGATCGTAGCGCAACGGTAGGTCGATGCTGCCGCTGTCACGCTCCGGCTGGCCCCAGCACAGTGCGGTGTAGGCCTTCTCGGTTTCGCGGTCGTGGAACTGCCGCGACAGCTCGCGGTGGCTGTCGGCGTCGCGGGCGAGGAGGATGATCCCCGAGGTTTCCCAGTCCAGGCGGTGGACGATCAGGGCGTCGGGATAGCCGTTTTCCTGCAGGCGGGTGATCAGGCAGTCCTTGTTGTCATCGGCCCGGCCGGGCACCGAGAGCAACAGGGTCGGTTTGTTGATCACCAGGATGGCGTCATCCTCGTGCAGGATGTGAACGTTGGACAGCGGCATTGCGTGTTCTCTGCAAACGCCAACGGCGACGGGTCGAACCCGGGCTTGCGCAGCCCGGGCCCGGCCGTCGCCGTGGCAGGTTACCCGCAGACGCTATCAGCGCTCGGGCAGGGTGATGTTCAGTTCCAGGATCGAGCAGCTGCCCTGGTTCTCCAGAGCGACCTGCACATCATCGTTGCCGATGTTGACGTACTTGCGGATCACTTCGACCAGTTCCTTTTGCAGGGCTGGCAGATAGTCCGGGGTACTGCGCTGACCGCGCTCGTGCGCCACGATGATCTGTAGACGCTCTTTCGCAACCGACGCGGAGCTCTGCTTTTTGTTGGCACGAAAGAAGTCAAAAAGGTTCATGGTTCAGTTGCCTCCAAACAGGCGCTCGAAGAATCCCTTCTTCTGTACATCGAGGAACCGGTGTTCCACGGTTTTGCCCAACAGGCGGTCGACAGTGTCGCTGTACGCCTGGCCGGCATCGCTCTGGTCGTCGAGGATGACCGGGACGCCTTGGTTGGAGGCCTTGAGCACGGCCTGGGATTCGGGAATGACACCGAGCAGGGCGACCGAGAGGATCTCCTTGACGTCTTCGACGCCAAGCATCTCGCCCTTGCTGACGCGCTCGGGGTGGTAACGGGTGATCAGCAGGTGTTCCTTGATCGGGTCTTCGTTGCGCTCGGCGCGGCGCGATTTGCTGGCCAAGAGGCCCAGCATGCGGTCCGAGTCACGTACCGAGGACACTTCAGGGTTGGTCACGACGATGGCTTCGTCGGCGAAGTACATCGCCAGGTGCGCGCCCTTCTCGATGCCGGCCGGGGAGTCGCAGACCACGTATTCGAAGTTTTCCTTCAGTTCCATCAGGACCTTTTCGACGCCTTCGACGGTCAGCGCGTCCTTGTCACGGGTCTGGCTGGCGGCCAGCACGTACAGGTTTTCCAGGCGCTTGTCCTTGATCAGGGCTTGCTGCAGGTTGGCTTCGCCGTTGACCACGTTGACGAAGTCGTACACCACGCGGCGTTCGCAGCCCATGATCAGGTCGAGGTTACGCAGGCCGACGTCGAAGTCGACGATCACTGTCTTGTGGCCGCGCAGCGCGAGACCGGTACCGATGGCGGCACTGGTGGTGGTTTTGCCCACACCACCCTTGCCGGAAGTAACCACGAGAATCTTGGCCAAGGTGTATCACCCCTAAAAATGATGAAAAAGGACGATCGGTCCCAAAATACAAAAACGGCAACATCTGACTAAGTTGCGCGGAAAATGGCGGCAGTATCCGTTAAAGGCGGGTGATGTTCAACACGTCACCGGACAGGCTGACCTGCACGCCGGCACCCCACAGAGGGTCACGGCGGAGGTCTTCGGAGACCTTGTATTGCCCGGCGATGGAGACCAGTTCGGCGGTCATCTGCTGGCAGAAAATCCGCGCCTTGGTATTGCCCTTGATACCTGCCAGTGCACGCCCCCGCATTGGCCCGTACACATGGATGTTGCCATCGGCGAGAAGTTCCGCGCCGGGGCTGACCGCCGATATCACTACCAGATCGCCACCTTGAGCATAGATCTGTTGGCCGCCGCGTACAGGCGAGGTGATGATCTTGGTCGGGCGGACGGTCGGTTCGGGAGGTGGAGGCGGCGCCGGGGCCGGTTCGGGCTTCTTCACCACCTCGACTTCCGGCTCCACCGGCCGCTCGCGGGCGCCGGACGGTGGCAGCACCGGCAGGTCGATGGCGATGGCGGCGGCGATGTCCTCGATGCGGCTGGCGCGGATCGCCAGCGTGCGCAGCCCGTGCTGGCGGCAGACCCGCATCAGCCCCGGCAGGTCCACCGCGCCTTCGCCGGGCGGCAGCTTGTCCAGCGCCAGCACCAGCGGGGTGTTGCTGAAGAAGTTCGGCGCCTGGGCCACCTTGGCCGCCAGTTGCCGGTCGAGTCCTTCGAGGTTGTTCCGGGCAAGCTCCAGCACCGTGATGGCGAGCATGCTGCCCTTGAGCTGGAACACGGGGGCTTGGTCGGGCGTCGGGGTCTGGCTCATGTCTGCGTCGAGGCGCCTTGTTGCGAAAAAAGTGCCCAGACTTATAACGAGAACGCCGGTTAGCCGCAACCCGCGCCGAACCGTTGTAGAATGCCCGGCCTTTTTCTTTCCGGAATCTTGAATGGATCGCCCGCGTTTTCGTCCTTATTTCCTGCACCCGCGTTTCTGGCCGCTGTGGCTGGGGCTCGGGCTGCTCTGGCTGATCGTCCAGCTTCCGTACCCGGTTTTGCTGGGCATCGGTCGTGTCCTCGGTGCTTTGATGTACCGCGTGGCCGGTGCTCGTCGGGCGATTGCGGCGCGCAACCTGGAACTGTGTTTCCCGGAACTGCCGTCCGTCGAACGCAAGCGCCTGTTAAAGGAAAACTTCGCGTCCACCGGCATCGCCTTCTTCGAAATGGCCATGAGCTGGTGGTGGCCAAAGGCCCGGCTGGCGCGCCTGGCGCATATCGAGGGGCTGGAGCATTTGCAGGCCGCGCAGCGTGATGGCCAGGGCGCCATCCTCATGGCCCTGCATTTCACCACCCTGGAGATTGGCGCGGCGCTGCTGGGCCAGGTCCACACCATCGACGGCATGTACCGCGAGCACAAGAACCCGCTGTTCGACCTGATCCAGCGCCGCGGCCGCGAGCGTCATAACCTCGATTCGCTGGCGGTTGAGCGTGAGGATGTGCGCGGCATGCTCAAGCTGCTGCGTGCCGGCCGGGCGATCTGGTACGCGCCGGACCAGGACTACGGCGCCAAGCAGAGCCTGTTCGTGCCGCTGTTCGGCATCCAGGCGGCGACCGTGACCGCCACCACCAAATTCGCCCGCCTGGGCCGGGCCCGAGTGATTCCGTTCACTCAGGAGCGTCTGGCCGACGGCAGTGGTTACCGGCTGGTGATTCACCCGCCGCTTGCAGACTTCCCCGGAGAAACCGAAGAGGCCGACTGCCTGCGCATCAACCAGTGGATCGAGCAGGCGCTGCGGGCCTGCCCGGAGCAGTACCTGTGGGCGCATCGGCGCTTCAAGTCGCGCCCGCCAGGAGAGCCGAAGCTGTATCGGCGTTAAGCGCGGCGCACATTTATCTCACGGAGCATGAGCATGGCAGCAGCAGAACCGGTCACCGGCCTGATCCTTTCCGGTGGTGGCGCCCGCGCCGCCTATCAGGTCGGGGTGCTGGCGGGAATCGCCGATCTGCTGCCGCAAGGGGCATCCAACCCGTTCCCGGTCATCGTCGGCACTTCCGCCGGTGCCATCAATGCGGTGACCCTGGCCAGCGGCGCCCTGCATTTCGCCGAGGCGATCCGGCGTCTGACCAGCTTCTGGCAGGGCTTTCGCAGCCATCAGGTGCTGCGCAGCGATTGGCCCGGCGTGATGCGCCAGGCCAGCCGTTTCGTCGGCCACAGCCTGCTCGGCCTCGGCCGGCAAGTGCCGGTGGCGCTGCTCGACAGCTCGCCGTTGCGCGGCCTGCTCAACGAACACCTCGACCTGCAAGGCATCGGTCACGCCATCGAGCAGCACTGTCTGCGCGCGGTGGCGGTGACCGCGTTTGGCTATGAGTCGGGGCAGGCGGTGACCTTTTATCAGGGCCGCGGCGCGATCGATCCCTGGTTGCGCCATCGGCGTATCGGCGTGCCGACCCGCTTGAGCGTCGAGCACCTGCTGGCCAGTTCGGCGATCCCGCTGCTGTTCGCGCCGGTCAAGCTGGGTCACGAGTATTACGGCGACGGCGCGGTGCGCCAGTCGGCACCGATCAGCCCGGCGCTGCACCTGGGGGCGAGCCGCATCCTGGTGGTCGGGGTCAGTGGCAACCCGCGAGGGCCCTCGGTCAGCGAGCCGGTCCAGCGTATTTACAGCGGCCAGCCGCCGAGCCTGGCGCAGATCGGCGGGCATCTGCTCAACAGCACCTTTATCGACAGCCTGGAAGACGATCTGGAATTGTTGCAGCGCCTCAATCACCTGAGTCACCTGGTGCCGGAGCAGGCTTATCCGCGCCGACTCGGACTGGAGCCGGTGGAGGTGCTGGTGGTGGCGCCGAGTCAGCCACTGGACGAGATCGCCGCGCGCCATCGTCGCGAACTGCCGGCGGCCCTGCGCCTGTTCTTGCGCGGCCCGGGCGCGACCAAGACCAGCGGGGCCGGGGTGCTCAGCTATTTGCTGTTCGAAGCTGGCTATTGCAGCGAACTGATCGAACTCGGCCGGCGTGATGCCCTGGCCAAGCGCGATCAGCTATGCGCCTTCCTTGGCTTGCCACCCGTCCGCGCCTGAACCCTCACTCGGCGATCTGCAGGTGCCGCGCCTCGGTGTAGACGTAGCGCACCTTCTCGTACTCGAACGGCGAATTCATCTGGCCATAGCGGAATGCGGTGGTGTAGCGCCGGTCGATGGCGCGTAGCACCCACAGTTCCGGATGGTTGCTGCTGACTTCGGCGACGTTGAGGAAGTTGATCTGGTTCTCGGCGCTGTAGTCCACCACCAGGCCGCCCGTGTCGCGCAGGTTCGACGGGCCAAGGATCGGCAGCATCAGGTACGGGCCGTCCGGCACGCCATAGAAGCCCAGGGTCTGGCCGAAGTCCTCGTTCTGTTTCGGTACGCCCATCATGGTCGCCGGGTCCCACAGGCCGAAAACGCCGATGGTGGTGTTGACCAGCAGCCGCGCGGTGATGTCCAGCGAGCGCTTGCCCTTGAACTGCAACAGGCTGTTGAGCAGGTTCGGCACGTCGCCGATGTTGCTGAAGAAGTTGCTCACGCCGCTGCGCACGAACTGCGGGGTGACGTAGCGGTAGCCATTGACCACCGGCAGGAACACCCACTCGTCGAAGCGGTAGTTGAAGTGATAGACGCGGCGGTTCCAGGACTCCAGCGGGTCGTAGACGGCGAGGGCGTTGAGCGTCGAGCGTTCGAATTCGCGCTGGTCCAGGCCGGGGTTGAATTTCAGCTCCTTGAGTGGCTCGGTGAAGCCGTCGGTGTCGATGACGCTGGCCGCGGGCGCGGGTTCGTCGGCGAACGCCGGGCCGGCGGACAGCAGCAGGGCGGTGATCAGCAGGCGTTTAACCACGGAAGAACTCCAGCATGGCGTCGCTGTTGACGCGGTAGTTGAGGTTGCCGCAATGGCCGCCATGGGGGTACAGGGTGAGTCGGTCGCCGAAGGTCTTGCGCAGGAAACCGATGTCGCCGGGGCCGAGGATCAGGTCGTCGGCGTTGTGCATCACGGCGATCTTCGGCGTCTTGCTCAGGTAGTCCTGCAGGGCGTAGAGGCTCACCTGGTCGATCAGTTGCAACAGGCTGCCGCCGTCGGTGCGGGCGCGCCACATCGGGATCACCTGCTCGGTCAGGTAGCAATCGAAGTCGCATTGCAGCGCACGCTTGAAGAACGGGGTCAGGCTGCTGCCTTCGGTGATCGGGAATTTCGGCGGGATGATCAGGCCGCGGCGGTTGATCAGGTCCGAGGTGAAGGCGATATCGGCCGCGGAGAAGCGGAACGACGTGCCGATCAGCATGGCCATCTGCTCGTTGCTCAGGTGCTGGCGCGATTGCTGGAAGTCGTAGAGCAGGGCGTCGTTGAGGTCGATGTAGCCCTTCTGCTGGAAGTAGCGGGTCAGTTTGTTGAGCACCAGTTCATAGAAGGTGGTGTGGCTGGTCACGCCCTTGACCTCGGTCTGCACCAGGCGGTCGAGGTTGCTGATGGAGGTGTAGAGGTTCACCGGCGGGTTGAGCAGCAGCACGCGCTTGAAGTTGAAGCTGCGCCGGGTCTCGTCCAGGTGGCTGACGAATGCCGCGTCCAGCGCGCCGAGGCTGTAGCCGCTGAGGTAGAACTCCTTGATTGGCAGCCGCGGGTGTTGGGCGCGCACGCCCTGCATCACCCGGTAGAGGTCTTCGGCGTCTTCGGTGCTGACGCCGGGAGTGGCGAAGCGCGACGCGGCGCTGATGAAGTCGAAGCTGGTCGGCGAGGACAACTGCACGACGTGGAAGCCGGCCTTGTAATAGAGGCGCTTGAGGTATTCGTTGATGCTGGCGTTGTAGCGTGCGCCGGTGCCGGCGATCAGGAAGATCAGCGGTGCTTCGTGGTCCTGGCGGGCCAGGCGGTAGCGCAGTTTTTTCACCGGCCAGAAATTGTCCGGCAGGGTGAAGGCGCGTTCCGGGCGCACGTTCAGGTCGTAGTCGGACTGCGTGATGTCATCGTCGGTGGGCAGTTCCGGGCGCATGTCCGGCGGTGTGGTGGCGATAGTCGCCTCGAAGGGGTTGGTCAGCGGATAGCCGTAGGTGGCGGCATCGATGTCCGCCGCCGACGCGGCCGCACACAACAGAAGGCCGCCCAACAGGGCAGCGAGGCGCAGTGGTCGAAACATGACGGATCCCCAGAAAAAGGCACGAAAGCGTGGTGCGTAGTCCAGCCTAGGACATCTGTGTTACCGGCAAAGTTGCCGGGTGCCACGGTATTTGTCGTCCCGGATGTTGCCGTGACGGGCTTGGACTCTGCAACAATTGGTTCCATTTATCCTGGCGTTAAAAGTAGTCGAGGCTGGCGCTTTCGCCTTGCGCAGACCGCCTGGAGGATTATGCTGGGCGCCGATTTTTCTGATTTTGGAGTCACCATGTCTCAGCGTTTGCCACTTATCGCCTTGTTGCTGTTCGTGCCGTTGTGGCTGGCCGCCAGTTATGGGGTTCGCTACGGGTTCATGGAGGATCCGCAGTGGGTGGGGATCTGCTCGGCGCAGGTGCAGGTGTGGGAGTGCCAGGTTCGCTCGACGCTGGGCCTGACCATTCACTTCCGGATTCTGGCGTGGCTGGCGTTGGGACTGGCGCTGGTTGGGACGGTCGTGGCGCACCGGGCCGGGCGCTGGCTGGCGGTGCTGGCGCTGGTGGCGGGGATTCCGGCGCTGGTGTTGTACACCGCGAGTATCGCGGTGTTTGCGGTGGTACTGGCGGGGTTGCGGTTGGTTCGTCGGGCCAGATGAGCCGCGCCCTTTGACAGGGCATTTGAGGTCCTCATCGCTGCCGAACCGCAGCGATGAGGACCGAAAGGACTATCGGGTTTTCAGGCAGCGCCACAACGCGGCGACCATCAACACACTGACCACCGCCCAGCCCCAGGCCTGCAGGCTTTCCAATCCTTCGCGATACAACTGCGGTCCGATCCCGGCACCGACGATCAAGGTCAACAGCGCTACTTCAGCCCGCGCCACCTTCACTGGACGCAGCAGGTAAACCAGTGCCGGCAATACGAACGCGGCACTCGGGAAACTGCGATAGCGCGGATCGAACACCAGCGCCAGCATGCTCACCGCCGCGGCAAAGCCCGCCGCCAGTACCCACCAGCCCGCACGGGCTTCCAGCCAGGCGAAGGTTCGCTCACGCCAGCCACTGCGCGATGCCAGGGCGAGCGCGCCATGGGCCAGTACGATCAGGTTGAGCCCCACCAGCAGCACCACCCACAACCATTCGCCGAAGAAGCGGCTGTTGGTCCGCGCCAGTTCGCCCCACAGGCCGATGCTGGCGGCACCTATCGCTGCCAGCAGCGGAAGGGCCAGGGCGTTGCGGGTGCTGCGGACCGGGCCGGCCAGCACCAGAGTGGCGAGGAACAGCAGCACGCTGGCGGCCAGCCATTGCGGCCAGAGCGCGAGGTTGCTCACCGGCCCTTCGAGTACGCCCTTGTCGTGGCGGTCGGCGTCGTACAGGCCCCAGTAACCGCCTACCGCGCCTTCGCTGGCGCGTTTCCACGGTTGGTCGAAGGCTTCGATCAGGTTGTAGTGCCAGCCGTTCTTTTCCGCCATGGCGACGAAACCACGGATAAAGCGCGCTTCGTTGACCCGGCTTGGCACCGCGGTTTCGCGCTGGCGGCCCTCGCTGGGCCAGCCGGTTTCACCGATCAGGATGTCCTTGGGCGCGAACTGGTTGCCGAACACCTGGCGGATCTCGCCGACATGGGCCAGCGCGTCGTCGATGCCGCGTGGATCATCTTCCCAGTAGGGCAGCAGGTGAATCGTGAGGAAGTCCACCGCCGGGGCGATTTGCGGGTGCTGCAGCCAGAACTCCCAGACATCGGCGTAGGTCACGGGCACCTGGACCTGGCGCTTCACCTGGCCGATCAGCTCGGCGAGGCGGTCGCCGGTGATCTCTTTGCGCAGCAGCGTTTCGTTGCCGACGATCACTGCGCGGACCACATCCTGGTTGGCGTTGGCCGAGGCGATCAGTGCCTTGATTTCTTTGTCGGTATCCACCGGGTTGCCGTTGACCCAAGCCCCGAGCATCACTTTCAGCCCGTACTTGCGGGCGATATCGGGGATGCCTTCGAGGCCGGTCATGGAGTAGGTGCGGATGCATTCGAAGCGTTTCGACAGCAGCGCGAGGTCGGCGTCGATGCGTTCCGGGCGCAGGGTGAAGGGCTGGTCGAAGGGCGACTGGTCCTTGTCGAACGGGGTGTAGGAGGCGCACTGCAATTTGTGCGTGGCGCTGGCGGCATCCGGCAGCACCACCGGCTTGCCGAGCCCGTACCAGAGACCCGCGAGGGCGAACAGGCCGAGCAGGCAGGCGAACAGATAAGGGGGGAGCGCAAAGCGGGCGGTCGAGGACATGGAACGATCCGGTGAGGCAACAAAGCCGCCAATACTACCCGTAAACACCGGCGGTTTTGCCTTTGGCATGCAAAGTTCGGGCGGGCTTTGCGCAGGGCCCCGGGATTGCTGGCGGTGCTGGCAAACTGGTGTCGTTTCTCGATGTTTCGAGGTCGCTGACAGAGCAGGTCCACCACGAGCCGGGGTTGATGATGGGCGCATCAGTACTCCGCTGATGCTCTCTCGGTCCAGGCAACGAGGCGTGATGGGGGCGCCGTGCACCAGAACAAGACGTGGTCCGACCGGCGTCGGGCGCATGACTATCCGTGACGTGACAAGGGGAAGCTTTGATGAAAATGCGACGACTCCTGGGGGCGGGCACCGCCCTGGTATTGGCAATGAGCGCCGTGACGGCGATGGCCAAGGAAGTGAGCATCGGCTATGTCGATGGCTGGTCCGACAGTGTGGCAACCACCCATGTGGCCGCGGAGGTCATCAAACAGAAGCTGGGCTATGACGTGAAACTCATGCCCGTGGCGACCGGGATCATGTGGCAGGGCGTAGCCACCGGCAAACTCGACGCCATGCTCTCGGCCTGGCTGCCCGTCACTCACGGGGAATACTGGACCAAGAACAAGGACAACGTCGTCGACTACGGCCCCAACTTCAAGGACGCGAAGATCGGCCTGATCGTGCCGGAATACGTCAAGGCGCAGTCAGTCGCCGACCTCAAGACCGATGACAGCTTCAAGAAGAAAATCGTCGGCATCGACGCCGGTTCCGGCGTGATGATCAAGAGCGAACAGGCGATCAAGGACTACGACCTCACCGGCTACAAACTGCAGGCCAGTTCCGGCGCGGCGATGACCGCTGAACTGGGCCGTGCCTATGCCAAGCAGCAGTCCATCGCCGTCACCGGCTGGGTACCGCACTGGATGTTCGCCAAGTGGAAACTGCGCTTCCTCGAAGACCCCAAGGGCGTGTACGGCGCCGCGGAAACCGTCAACAGCATCGGCAGCAAGGAACTGGCGACCAAGGCGCCGGAAGTGGCGGAGTTCCTGAAGAAGTTCTCCTGGCAGTCGAAAGACGAAATCGGCGAGGTCATGTTGGCCATTCAAGAGGGCGCCAAGCCCGATGCTGCCGCCAAGGATTGGGTCGCCAAACACCCCGAACGCGTTGCCGAATGGGTCGGCAAATAATGGCTTGATGCCTCTATCCTGAGCCTTCCAGGGCCGCCCCCGGTTTATCCGGTGGGCGGCCCTTCTGTTTGCGGACCTTTACCGAGTTTGCAAAAGACTTTTACATCTAAGACTAAGGTCGTCTGGAGTGCGTTCATAGGCAGCATAAAGTGGAGTCGTTCTATCTAATCTGTGCTGCGAGGACAAAAACAATGAACGACAGCATTTACCTATCGATACAAAACAGCCCGCGGTTCAAGGAGCTGGTTTCAAAACGTGAACGATTCGCCTGGATTCTCTCGGCAATCATGCTCGGTCTCTATTCTGCTTTCATCCTTCTGATTGCCTACGGTCCCCAACTGCTGGGAACCAAGATCAGCCCTGACTCTTCGATTACCTGGGGTATTCCCCTGGGCGTGGGACTGATCCTGTCAGCCTTCATCCTCACCGGTATCTATGTGCGTCGCGCCAACGGTGAATTCGATGAGCTGAACAACGCAATCCTCAAGGAGGCTCAGCAATGATCCGGCGTCTACTGGCAACCCTGGCCATCGGCGCGTTCGCACCCGCCGTCTGGGCCGCCGACGCCCTGACCGGCGCGGTACAGAAACAACCGCTGAACGTTGCGGCGATCCTCATGTTCGTCGCCTTCGTTGGCGCCACCCTGTGCATCACCTACTGGGCTTCGAAAAAGAACAACTCGGCGTCCGACTACTACGCTGCCGGCGGCAAGATCACCGGTTTCCAGAACGGTCTGGCGATTGCCGGTGACTACATGTCCGCGGCGTCCTTCCTGGGTATTTCCGCCCTGGTGTTCACTTCCGGCTACGACGGCCTGATCTACTCGATCGGCTTCCTGGTCGGCTGGCCGATCATCCTCTTCCTGATCGCCGAACGCCTGCGCAACCTGGGTAAATACACCTTTGCTGACGTGGCGTCCTATCGCCTCGGCCAGAAAGAAATCCGCACCCTGTCGGCCTCCGGCTCGCTGGTGGTGGTGGCGTTCTACCTGATCGCGCAAATGGTCGGTGCCGGCAAGCTGATCCAGCTGCTGTTCGGTCTGGACTACCACGTTGCGGTCATCCTGGTCGGTATCCTGATGTGCCTGTACGTGCTGTTCGGCGGCATGCTGGCGACCACCTGGGTACAGATCATCAAGGCAGTGCTGCTGCTCTCCGGTGCCAGCTTCATGGCGCTGATGGTGATGAAGCACGTCAACTTCAACTTCAGCGAGCTGTTCTCCCAGGCCATCGCCGTTCACCCTAAAGGTGAAGCGATCATGAGCCCTGGCGGTCTGGTGAAAGATCCGATCTCGGCGTTCTCGCTGGGTCTGGCGCTGATGTTCGGTACTGCTGGCCTGCCACACATCCTGATGCGCTTCTTCACCGTGAGCGACGCTAAAGAAGCCCGCAAATCGGTGTTCTACGCCACTGGCTTCATCGGCTACTTCTACATCCTGACCTTCATCATCGGCTTCGGCGCGATCCTGCTGGTCAGCACCAACCCGGCCTTCAAGGACGCCGCTGGCGCTCTGCTGGGCGGTAACAACATGGCGGCGGTGCACCTGGCCAACGCCGTGGGCGGCAGCATCTTCCTCGGCTTCATCTCGGCGGTCGCGTTCGCCACCATCCTGGCGGTGGTTGCCGGCCTGACCCTGGCAGGCGCTTCGGCGGTATCCCACGACCTGTACGCCAGCGTATGGCGCAAGGGCAAAGTCAACGATAAGGATGAGATCCGCGTTTCGAAGATCACCACCATCGCCCTGGCGGTGCTGGCCATCGGCCTGGGTATCCTCTTCGAAAGCCAGAACATCGCGTTCATGGTGGGCCTGGCGTTCTCCATCGCCGCGAGCTGCAACTTCCCGGTACTGCTGCTCTCGATGTACTGGAAGAAGCTGACCACCCGTGGCGCCATGATCGGCGGCTGGATGGGCCTGATCAGCGCCGTGGCCCTGATGGTGCTCGGCCCGACCATCTGGGTACAGATCCTGCACCACGAGAAACCGATCTACCCGTACGAGTACCCGGCACTGTTCTCCATGCTGATTGCTTTCGTCGGTATCTGGTTCTTCTCGATCACCGACAAGTCCAAGGCGGCCGACGAAGAACGCGCACTGTTCTTCCCGCAGTTCGTCCGTTCGCAGACCGGCCTGGGCGCCAGCGGTGCGGTTTCGCACTGATCGACCCGGCAATGAAAAAGACAGCCCTCGGGCTGTCTTTTTTTTGCCTGCGGGAGGCGGTTCAGACGCGGGTCATATGTAGCCGAGCAAGAGCAGTATCAACAGGACGATCAGCACGGTACCGATGATGCCCGATGGTCCGTAGCCCCAGCTTCTGGAGTGCGGGAATACCGGCAGGCCACCGATCAGCAGCAGGATCAGGATGATGATTAGAATTGTGCCCATGACGATTCCTCTGGTTTCGGTCGGATGGGCAGACCTGGCTTTCAGGCCCGCTTGTAATTGCGACTCCTGCCGTGAGGGAAAAGTTTAATTAACCTCACGTTTTGCCTCTTGGAGAGCCCCGCAATTCACGCCTTTTTTTGCCCGTGCCATTCAGCAACCTGATACCGCGTGGGCCGGCGCAGGGCCTTCGCTACACTGGCCTTCACCGTCAAGCACACAAGGCAGCTGGCTATGCAGAACCGCATGATGATCACTGGCGCGGGATCCGGACTGGGTCGTGAAATTGCCCTGCGCTGGGCCCGTGAGGGCTGGCGTCTGGCATTGAGCGATGTCAGCGAGGAAGGCCTCAAACAGACCCTGGCGCTGGTTCGCGAGGCGGGCGGCAGCGGCTTCATCCAGCGCTGCGATGTCCGTGACTACAGCCAGTTGATCGCCCTGGCCCAGGCCTGCGAAGAGCACTTCGACGGCATCGATGTGATCGTCAACAACGCCGGCGTGGCTTCGGGCGGGTTCTTCGCCGAGCTGTCGCTGGAGGACTGGGACTGGCAGATCGCGATCAACCTCATGGGCGTGGTCAAGGGCTGCAAGGCGTTCTTGCCGCTGCTGGAGCGCAGCAAGGGGCGGATCATCAATATCGCGTCCATGGCCGCGCTGATGCAGGGCCCGGCGATGAGCAACTACAACGTCGCCAAGGCCGGCGTGGTGGCGTTGTCCGAGAGTCTGCTGGTGGAACTGCGGCAACTCGACGTGGCGGTGCATGTGGTCTGCCCGTCGTTCTTTCAGACCAACCTGCTGGACTCCTTCCGCGGCCCGACGCCGGCGATGAAGGCCCAGGTCGGCAAGCTGCTGGAAAGCTCGCCGATCAGCGCCACCGATATCGCCGAGTACATCTACCAGCAGGTCGCCCGCGGCCAGTTCATGATCCTGCCGCACGAGCAGGGCCGGATGGCCTGGCAACTCAAGCAGCACAATCCGCAGGCGCTCTACGACGAAATGGCGAGCATGGCGGAGAAAATGCGCGCCAAAGGCCGTCAGCCGCAATCCTGAGCGGCGGCATCGGGTATCCTCGGCGCTTTGCCAGCATTGGGGATACCTGTGGTCAATTACCTGTTGTTCTTCCTCGCGGCGGTGTTCGAGATCGCCGGTTGCTACGCCTTCTACCTGTGGCTGCGCCTGGGCAAGAGCGCCTGGTGGATCGCCCCGGCGCTGCTCAGCCTGACCCTCTTCGCCCTGCTGCTGACCCGTGTCGAGTCGGCTTACGCCGGGCGTGCCTATGCCGCCTATGGCGGAATCTATATCGTCACTTCATTGCTCTGGCTGGCGCTGGTGGAGCGCGGCCGGCCGCTGGGCAGCGACTGGATCGGCGGGTTGCTCTGCGTGGCGGGTGCGACGGTCATCCTGCTGGGGCCGAGGTTCCACAGCGCGGGCTGATCTTGTGGGAAGAATGTGTAGGGCATTTCCGTTAGTCGCGTAGGTCGTCTCTCTTTCAAGATCAGACCATTGAAGCGGACTACCCCGACAGCCAGTCTCCGAATTCACCTTGAAATGGAGGATTCGGGAATGTTGGTTATAGGACGTGAAATAGGCGAGGTCATCAACATCGGCGACGACATCAAGCTCAAGGTTCTGGCCGTGGATGGCGGGACCGTGCGTTTCGGTATCAGCGCGCCGCGTGATGTCGAGATTCATCGCGCGGAGATCTACAAGCGCCTGGCCGAGCAACTGGAGAAGGAGGCGGCCAGTTGAGTCGTCGGGTCAGTCGAGCAGTTCCTTGGGCACATCGTGCTTGGCCAGCAACTGGCACTGCTGGCTTTCGAGGTCGAAGAGGATGAATGCCTGACCCTTGGCCAGCGCCTGGCGAACCCGCAGTACGCGGGTTTCCAGCGGGGTGTCGTCGCCGTTGTCGGTGCCTTCGCGGGTGACGAAATCCTCGATCAGGCGGGTCAGAGTCTCGGCTTCGAGTTGGTCGTAGGGGATCAGCATCTGGAGCAGGCCTTGGGGGAGGGGGATGGCACATGCTACCTGTGTTTGTTCTTTCGGGCCTCATCGCTGGCGTGTCGGGCCGCCGAACCGCAGCGATGAGGCCCTCAATTCAACTCACTGATCCCGCCTGCCCAGCACCTCCTCAACCGCCGGCACCCGCGTATCACTCTCCATCTGCGCGTCATGCTCAAGCTGATGACTGAACCGCTCCAGTGAACTCCCCGCCGGCTGCGAGTCGGCGGCGAACACCGGTGGGCTCAGCAGGTACGCGCCCAGCAATCGGCTCAGCGCCGCGAGGCTGTCGATATGGGTGCGTTCATAACCGTGAGTCGCGTCGCAACCGAAGGCCAGCAGCGCGGTGCGGATGTCGTGTCCGGCGGTGATCGCCGAGTGGGCGTCGCTGAAGTAGTAGCGGAACAGGTCGCGCCGCACCGGCAGGTTGTGTTCATGGGCCAGGTGCAGCAGGTGCCGCGACAGGTGGTAGTCGTAAGGCCCGGAAGAATCCTGCATCGCCACGCTCACCGCGTGTTCGCTGGAGTGCTGGCCGGGCGCGACCGGGGCGATGTCGATGCCGACGAATTCACTGACATCCCAGGGCAGGGCGCCCGCTGCACCGGAGCCGGTTTCTTCGGTGATGGTGAACAGTGGATGGCAGTCGATCTGCGGCTGCAGGCCGCTTTCGACAATGGCCTTGAGCGCCGCCAGCAATGCCGCGACGCCGGCTTTGTCATCCAGGTGCCGGGCGCTGATATGGCCGCTTTCGGTGAACTCGGGCAAGGGATCGAAGGCGACGAAATCACCGATGTTGATCCCCAGCGACTCGCAATCGGCGCGGGTTGCGCAGTAGGCGTCCAGGCGCACTTCGATGTGCTCCCAGCTCACCGGCATCTGGTCGATGGCGGTGTTGAAGGCGTGTCCGCTGGCCATCAGCGGCAGCACACTGCCGCGCAACACGCCGTTGTCGGTGAACACGCTGACCCGGCTGCCTTCGGCGAAACGGCTCGACCAGCAACCCACCGCCGCCAGGCCCAGGCGGCCGTTGTCTTGCAGGTTGCGTACGCTGGCGCCGATGGTGTCCAGGTGCGCGGAGACGGCGCGGTCCGGGGAGTTCTTGCGGCCCTTGAGGGTGGCGCGGATGGTGCCGCGGCGGGTCAGTTCGAAAGGGATGCCCAGTTCTTCAAGGCGCTCGGCGACATAGCGCACGATGGTGTCGGTAAAGCCGGTGGGGCTGGGGATCGCGAGCATTTCCAGCAGGACTTTCTGCAGGTAGTTCAGGTCCGGTTCGGGTAGTGGGGCGGGCATACGCACTCCTTGGTTCATGGCGTGGGCCGGCTGTGGGGAAACAGCAGGTCGACGAAACGTTCGGCAGTGGGTTGAGGTTCGTGGTTGGCGAGGCCAACGCGTTCATTGGCTTCGATGAACACGTACTCCGGCTGATCGGCGGCGCGGACCATCAGGTCCAGCCCGACCACCGGGATATCGAGGGCGCGGGCGGCCTGGATCGCGGCGTCGACCAGGGTCGGGTGCAATTGCGCGGTGACGTCTTCGAGGCAGCCGCCGGTGTGCAGGTTGGCGGTACGGCGGACCGCCAGGCGCTGCCCGGCGGGCAGCACGCTGTGGTAGTCGAGACCGGCGGCGTGCAGGGTGCGCGCGGTTTCGTCGTCCAGCGGGATACGGCTTTCGCCAGCGGTGGCGGCCTGGCGGCGACGGCTCTGGGCTTCGATCAACGCGCCGATGCTGTGCAGGCCATCGCCGATCACCTCGGCCGGGTGGCGGATCGCCGCAGCCACCACTTCGAAACCGATCACCACGATGCGCAGGTCGAGCCCTTCGTGGAAACTTTCCAGCAGCACCCGGCTGTCGAAGCGACGGGCCTGTTCGATGGCGTGGTTGAGTTCGTCGAGACTGCTCAGGTTGACGGCAACGCCGTTGCCCTGTTCGCCATCCACCGGCTTGACCACCACCGCGCCGTGGTCTTCGAGGAAGGCCAGGTTGTCATCGGCGCTGCCCGCCAGTTGCTGGGCCGGCAGCTTCAGGCCGGCGGCTGCGAGGGTCTTGTGGGTCAGGTGTTTGTCCTGACAGAGGGTCATGCTGACGGCGCTGGTCAGGTCGCTCAGCGACTCGCGGCAACGCACCCGGCGCCCACCATGGATCAGGGTGAACAGCCCGGCATCGGCATCATCCACCTGCACATCGATGCCGCGGCGATAAGCTTCCTCGACGATGATCCGCGCGTAGGGATTGAGTCCGGCTTCGGGACCGGGCCCGAGGAACAGCGGCTGGTTGATGCCGTTCTTGCGCTTGACCGCGAAGGTCGGCAGGTTGCGGAAGCCGAGCTTGGCGTAGAGGCGCTTGGCCTGGCGGTTGTCGTGCAGCACCGAGAGGTCGAGGTGGCTGAGCCCGCGGCTCATGAAGTGCTCGATCAGGTGGCGCACCAGCACCTCGCCGACACCTGGCCGGGTGGTGTTCGGGTCCACCGCCAGGCACCAGAGGCTGCTGCCCAGCTCCGGGTCGTCGAAGGCCTTGTGGTGGTTCAGGCCCATGACGCTGCCAATCACCGCGCCGCTGTCTTCGTCCTCGGCCAGCCAGTAGACCGGCCCGCCGAGATGACGCGGGGTCAGCAGGGCGGTGTTCACCGGCAGCATGCCGCGGGTCAGGTACAGCGTGTTGATCGCCTGCCAGTCCTCGTCGCTTTGCGCGCGGCGGATGCGGAAACCACGGAACACCCGCTGCGCCGGGCGGTAGTCGCTGAACCACAGGCGCAGGGTGTCGGACGGATCGAGGAACAGTTGCTGCGGCGCCTGGGCCAGCACTTGTTGCGGGGCGGCGACATAAAGGGCGATATCGCGCTCGCCGGGTTGTTCTTCGAGCAGCGCGGCGGCCAGCAGGGCCGGCTCGGAATAGGTGTGGCCGACCAGCAACCGGCCCCAGCCGCAATGCAGGGCGCGGGGCTCGTCGCTGGGTTCGTTGCCATCACCGGCCAGGCGCGCCTGCAGCCGTTCATAGGACGGCACCTGGCCGCGCAGCAAGCGTTGGCCGTAGGCGGAAGTGTGAGGCTTCATCGGTCAGATTCCTTGTTCGCTGAGCCACAGGTTGAGGGCCGCCAGTTGCCACAGTTTCGAACCGCGCAATGGTGTGAGCTGGCCATGCGGGTCGCTCAGCAGGCGGTCCAGCATCGCCGGGTTGAACAGGCCGCGATCCTGGCTAGGGTCGAGCAGCAATTCGCGCACCCAGTCGAGGGTCGCGCCTTGCAGATGCTTGAGGCCGGGCACCGGGAAATAGCCTTTCTTGCGGTCGATCACTTCGCTTGGGATGACCAGCCGCGCAGCTTCCTTGAGCACTTGCTTGCCGCCGTCGGGCAGCTTGAAGCGCGCCGGAATCCGCGCCGACAGCTCGACCAGGCGGTAATCGAGGAACGGCGTGCGCGCTTCCAGGCCCCAGGCCATGGTCATGTTGTCGACCCGCTTTACCGGGTCATCTACCAGCATCACCGTGCTGTCCAGGCGCAGCGCCTTGTCCACGGCCTCGCGGGCGCCGGGCTGGGCGAAGTGCTCGCGGACGAAATCACCGGCGGCGTCGTGCTCCAGCAGCCAGGGCAATTGCACGGTGTCGCGGTACTCGGCCTGGCTGCGGTCGAAGAACGCGGCGCGGTAAGCCGCGAGCGGGTCCTGCGCGCCATCCACCTGCGGATACCAGTGATAACCGGCGAACAGTTCGTCGGCGCCCTGGCCGCTCTGCACCACCTTGCAGTGCTTGGCCACTTCCCGCGACAGCAGGTAGAAGGCGATGCAGTCGTGGCTGACCATCGGCTCGCTCATGGCCCGGAAGGCCGCGGGCAACTGGGTGATGATCTCGCGTTCGTCGATGCGCAACTGGTGGTGACGGGTGCCGTAGTGTTTGGCGATCAGGTCGGAGTATTGGAATTCGTCGCCGCGTTCGCCGCCGGCATCTTCGAAGCCGATGGAGAAGGTCGACAGGTCTTCGACCCCGGCCTCGCGCAACAAGCCCACGAGCAGACTGGAATCGACGCCGCCCGAGAGCAGCACGCCAACATCGACGGCCGCGCGCTGACGGATCGCCACCGCCTCGCGGGTGCTGTCCAGAACGCGGTCGCGCCAGTCTTCCAGGCCCAGGTCCTGTTCATCGGTGTGGGGGCCGTAATGCAGGCTCCACCACTGTTGCTGCTGGCTGCGGCCCTGGGCGTCGATACGCATCCAGGTGGCTGGCGGCAGTTTCTCGATATTCGCCAGCAGGGTGCGTGGTGCTGGCACCACGGCATGGAAGTTCAGGTAGTGATTGAGCGCTACCGGGTCCAGCACCGGGTCGATATCGCCGCCTTTCAACAGGGCCGGCAAGGTCGAGGCGAAACGCAGGCGTTCGTTGGTCCGCGACAGGTACAGCGGCTTGACGCCGAGGCGGTCGCGGGCGAGGAACAGTTGCTGGCGGTCGCGCTCCCAGATCGCCAGGGCGAACATGCCGTTCAGCCGTGGCAGAAGCTGTTCGCCCCAGGCGTGATAGCCCTTGAGCAGCACTTCGGTGTCGCCGCCGGAATAAAAGACGTAGCCGAGGCTTTCCAGCTCGCTGCGCAGTTCCGGGAAGTTGTAGATGGCACCGTTGAAGGCCAGCGACAAGCCCAGTTGCGCATCGACCATGGGCTGGGCCGAGCCATCGGACAGGTCCATGATTTTCAGGCGACGATGGCCCAGGGCGATCGGCCCCTGGCTGTGGAAGCCCCAGGCGTCGGGGCCGCGGGGTGCCAGGTGATGGGTTATCCGTTCAACCGCGGCGAGGTCCGCCGGGCGCGAAGGGGTGGCTACAGGGGTGAAACGAAACTCTCCAGCTAATCCGCACATAAGTCCTTACCGGTTTTGCCGTTGGGGAAGGTGCCCGAAAGGTGGGCACTCAGAAACTGACCGGTGCGAATCCTGGGAGTTTTAGATCGATATGGAATAAGTGGAAATGCCGGACCGAGACAACTCCGCCTGCACCCGACCTCGCCCCCTGTAGGCGCGAGCTTGCTCGCGAAGCTCGTTTACCTCGCGCTACCGCGCTTCAATTCCCGCAACATGAACCGATTCGGATGACAGGCCTCCGCCAGTTCCCGCGGCACCGGCAGTGCATCGCCGTTGATCCACGCCGCCACCAATTCCCCGCACAACGGCGCGGTAATCAGCCCGCGAGAACCGTGTCCGCTGTTCACATAAAGCCCCTCCAGCCACGGGCAGTCCGCCTCGGGAACCTGCCGGGCGTTCTTCGCCAGGGCGGCGTAGGTCGCGGCGAACCTCGGCGCATCCGCCACCGGCCCCACCAGCGGCAGGTAATCCGGGGTGGTACAGCGAAACGCTGCGCGGCCTTCCAGTCGCTGCGGGTCCTGGTGTTCGATATCCAGCCGCTCGGCCAGATCGGCGGAGATCTCCCGCAGCAGCTCCAGGTTGCTGTGATGTTCCTCGGCGGTCGGGGTCAGGTCGGTGCTGTGGAAATCGAAGCTGGCGCCGAGGGTATGTTCGCCATGCCGCGACGGCGCGACATAGCCGTCGGCGCAGACCACGGTGTTCAGCGCCTGGCTGGCGGCGGTGACCGGCAGGCGGGTGATCTGCCCGCGTATGCGCTTGAGCGGCAAGCCGGCGCAGCCTTCGAAGCGCTGGATATCGGCGGCACCGGCCAGCACCACCACCGGCGCCGAGGCCAGCAGCCGCTCGCCGTCCCAGGCTTGCCAGAGGCCATCGACCTTGCGCAGTTGCAGCACGTCATGGTGGGTCAGCAGGCGGATATTGGGCTGCGCGGACTGCCAGCGGCAGAGTGCCGGCGGATGTACCCAGCCGCCTTCCGGGTAGAACAGCCCGCCGCTGGCCAGCGCCACGCCGGCCACGGCCTCGGCTTGCTGGCGGTCCAGGCGTTGCAGCAGCTCATCGTCGAAGGCGCCGGCCAGGACCGCCTGGCGCTGGTCTTCCTTGTCGTCGAAGGCCAATTGCAGCACGCCGCAATCGTCCCAGTCGGTGCCGCGCTGCAAGCGCTCCAGCAGACGCCGGGTATGGCCGAAGCCGCTGACGATCAGTTGCGAGAGCACGGTGCCGTGGGCCGACAGTTTCAGGTACAGCACGCCCTGCGGATTGCCCGAGGCTTCCTGCGCCGGGCCGGCGTGACGTTCCAGCAACTCGACCTGCCAGCCGCGCGCGGCGAGGCTCGCGGCACTGGCGCAACCGGCCAGCCCGGCACCGATCACCAGCGCCTGTTGCGGGCCGGACAGCGCCGGCGGTCGGCGATACCAGGGCGCCACGGGAGCCGGGGCGGGCTGATCCTCCGGCCAGCCTTCGAAGCGTCCGCGCAGCACTTCCCACTTCTTGCCGATGCCGGGAATGCGCTTCATCTTGAAGCCCACCGCGATCAGCGCCCGGCGCACCCAGCCGGTGCTGGTAAAGGTGCCCAGCGTGGTGCCGGGCACGGAAAGCCGGCCGACCTGGGCGAACAGCTCCGGGGTCCACATGTCGGGGTTTTTCGCCGGGGCGAAGCCATCGAGGAACCAGGCGTCGACCTGACCGTCCAGTTTGGCGAACTGTTCGCTGGCGTCACCGATCATCAGGGTCAGGCTGACCCGGCCGTTATCGAAGAGGAAGTGCTGGTATCCGTCGTGCACCGCAACGTATTGCTGCAGCAGCGCCTCGCTGAAGCTCGTCAGTTCCGGCCACAGCGCCAGGGCGCGGCGCAGGTCGTCGCGGCTGAGGGGAAACTTCTCGGCGCTGATGAAATGCAGGCGGCTATCGGCGGGCGCGTGTTGCTCGAACAACTGCCAGGCGCAGAAGAAATTCAGGCCGGTGCCAAAGCCGGTTTCGCCGATGGTCAGGCGGCTTCCTGGCGCCAGGGCCTTGAGGCGTTCGCGCAGGTCGTTCTGCTCGATGAACACGTGCTCGGTTTCCGCCAGGCTCTGGTCCTTGGAGAAATAGATGTCGTCGTACTGCCGCGAATGCGGTCGGCCTTGTTCGTCCCAGTCGATCTGGGCGTGGCGTGGGGCGGGGGTGTCGGTCATGGCGGGCTCGGCTACAGCGGATGGCGCATTCTATCTGATCGCCCAGCGGCCGTTTGACCTGGCGCAAGCTCGCGCACGGCAGCGACAAAATCGATGGCGATCCGCTAGTCTTGCTTATCCAAGAAGGGAGCCTGGTATGTTTGAATCCGCTGAAATCGGTCACGCGATCGACAAAGAAACCTACGACGCCGAAGTGCCCGCCCTGCGCGAGGCGCTGCTCGAAGCGCAGTTCGAACTCAAGCAGCAGGCACGTTTTCCGGTCATCGTGCTGATCAACGGCATCGAGGGCGCTGGCAAGGGCGAGACGGTCAAGCTGCTCAATGAATGGATGGACCCACGGCTGATCGAGGTGCGCACCTTCGACCAGCAGAGCGATGAAGAACTGGCCCGGCCACCGGCCTGGCGCTACTGGCGGGCACTGCCGGCCAAGGGGCGGATGGGCGTGTTCTTCGGCAACTGGTACAGCCAGATGCTGCAGGGGCGGGTTCATGGCCAGTTCAAGGACGCGGTGCTGGACCAGGCCATCAGCGGCGCCGAGCGCCTGGAGCAGATGCTCTGCGATGAAGGCGCGCTGATCTTCAAGTTCTGGTTCCACCTGTCCAAGAAACAGATGAAGGGGCGGCTCAAGGCGCTCAAGGCTGACCCGCACAGCCGCTGGATGATCAGCCCGCTGGACTGGCAGCAGTCGGAAACCTACGACCGCTTCGTGCGCTTCGGCGAGCGGGTGCTGCGTCGCACCAGCCGCGACTATGCGCCATGGCATGTGATCGAAGGCTCGGACCCGCATTACCGCAGCCTGGCGGTCGGGCGGATTCTGCTGGAGGGTCTGCAAAACGCCCTCAAGACCGAAGGCACGATCAAGCAGCCCACCCACATTGCCCCGCTGGGCGAGAGCATCGACCAGCTCAGCCTGCTGGACAGCCTCGACCTGAGCGTGCGGCTGGACAAGAACGACTACCAGGACCAACTGCTCAGCGAGCAGGCACGCCTGGCCGGGCTGCTGCGCGACAAGCGCATGAAGCACCATTCGCTGGTGGCGGTGTTCGAAGGCAATGACGCGGCGGGCAAGGGCGGGGCGATCCGCCGGGTGGCCGCGGCGCTGGACCCGCGTCAGTACCGCATCATTCCCATCGCCGCACCCACCGAGGAAGAACGCGCGCAGCCGTATCTGTGGCGCTTCTGGCGGCACATCCCGGCACGCGGCAAATTCACCGTCTTCGACCGTTCCTGGTACGGGCGGGTGCTGGTGGAGCGGGTCGAGGGCTTCTGCACGCCGGCCGACTGGATGCGCGCCTACGGCGAGATCAACGATTTCGAAGAGCAGTTGAGCAATGCCGGCGTGGTGGTGGTGAAGTTCTGGCTGTCCATCGACCAGCAGACCCAACTGGAGCGCTTCCAGGAGCGCGAGCAGATCCCGTTCAAGCGCTTCAAGATCACCGAGGAAGACTGGCGCAATCGCGACAAATGGGACCTGTATGCCAACGCGGTGGGCGATATGGTCGACCGCACCAGCACCGAAATCGCCGCCTGGACGCTGGTGGAAGCCAACGACAAACGCTGGGCCCGGGTGAAAGTGCTGCGCACCATCAACGACGCGCTGGAGGCGGCGTTTCGCAAACACAAGAAATAGATAGCGGCTTGGGGGAGCTGGTTGGCCAGCTCCCGCGAGAAGCCCCGGCCTTTTGAAGGGGCGCGATGTCCTTTCTGGACCGGCACCGCACCGGGTCCAGCTGTCAGTGTGTTGCCGTACACCCAACCACCACCCCGGGTTATCGAGGCCATCAATGCATATCTCTTCCGGACGCTGGGGCTATGGTCTGTTCCTGGCGCTATTGACGGCCCTGCTGTGGGGCATTCTTCCGGTCAAGCTCAAGCAGGTCCTGCTGGTCATGGACCCGATCACCGTCACCTGGTATCGCCTGCTGGTCTCCGGCGGATTGCTGTTCGCGTGGCTGGCGGCAACCCGCCGGCTGCCGTCGTTCGCGCCGCTGGGGCGACGCGGCAAGCTGTTGGTGGCGGTCTGCACCTTCGGCCTGGTGGGCAACTATGTGCTTTATCTCATCGGTCTGAAGCTGGTCAGTGCCGGCACCGCGCAGTTGGTGGTGCAGGTGGGGCCGGTGTTGTTGCTGATCGGCAGCGTGTTTCTGTTCAAGGAGCATTTCAGTGCCGGGCAGGGTGTCGGTCTGGCCCTGTTGCTGGCGGGTTTCGGGCTGTTCTTCAACCAGCGGCTGGAGGAATTGCTGACCTCACTCAGCGCCTATACCACCGGCGTGCTGGTGATTCTGCTGGCGTCGACGATCTGGGTGTTCTACGCCCTCGGCCAGAAGCAATTGCTGACGGTGTGGAATTCCATGCAGGTGATGATGGTGATCTACCTGTGCTGCGCGCTGTTGCTGACGCCTTGGGCGCATCCGCTGGAAGTGCTGCAACTGACGGCGCTGCAAGGCTGGCTGCTGCTGGCCTGCTGCCTGAACACTCTGGTTGCCTACGGCGCGTTCGCCGAGGCGCTGGCGCACTGGGAGGCTTCGCGGGTCAGCGCGACCCTGGCGCTCACGCCGTTGGTGACGTTCGTTGCCGTGGCGCTGGCCGCGTGGTTGTGGCCGGATTATGTAACCGCCGAGCAGATCAACGGCCTCGGGTATGCCGGTGCGTTGGTGGTGGTACTGGGGTCGGCGCTGACCGCCCTGGGTCCGTCGATCAGCGCCGGTTGGCGGGCCAGGCGCGCACGCCTGGCCCGTTGACTCAGCCCTTGCCACCCGCCTCGAGCATCTGCTCGGGGCGGACCCACTCATCGAACTGGGCGTCGGTCAGGTAACCCAGCGAGAGTGCCGCTTCGCGCAGGGTGGTGCCTTCGCTGTAGGCCTTCTTGGCGATTTCCGCCGCCTTGTCGTAGCCGATGTGCGGGTTCAGCGCGGTGACCAGCATCAGCCCGCGCTCCAGGTGCGCGGCCATCTGTTGCGGGTCCGGCTCGATGCCGGCGACGCAGTGCTGCTGGAAGTTGCGGCAGCCGTCAGCCAGCAGCTCGATGGATTGCAGCAGGTTATGAATGATCACCGGCTTGAACACGTTCAACTGCAAATGGCCCTGGCTCGCCGCGAAGCTGATCGCGGTGTCGTTGCCGAGCACTTGGCAGGCCAGCATCGACAGCGCCTCGCACTGGGTCGGGTTGACCTTGCCGGGCATGATCGAGCTGCCCGGTTCGTTGGCCGGCAAGCGCACCTCCTGAAAGCCGGCGCGGGGGCCGGAACTGAGCAGGCGCAGGTCGTTGGCGATCTTCATCAGCGCCACGGCCAGGGTTTTCAGGCCGCCGGCGAGGCTGGTCAGCGGTTCATGCCCGGCCAGCGCGGCGAACTTGTTCGGTGCGGTGACGAATGGCAACCCGGACAGCGCTGCCAGCTCGGCGGCGATGGCCTCGGCGAAACCGTGCGGTGCGTTGAGCCCGGTGCCCACCGCCGTGCCGCCCTGGGCCAGTTCGCAGACTGCCGGCAGGGTGGCGCGGATGGCCCGCTGGGCGTAGTCGAGCTGGGCGACCCAGGCCGAGACTTCCTGGCCGAAGGTGATCGGCGTGGCGTCCATCATGTGGGTGCGCCCGGTCTTGACCAGGTGCATGTGCCGCGCCGACAGCTCCGCCAGCCCCGCAGACAGCTCGGCGATCGCCGGCAGCAGATTGGCGTGCACCGCCTGGGCGGCGGCGATGTGCATGGCGGTGGGGAAACAGTCGTTGGAGCTCTGCGAGCGGTTGACGTGATCGTTGGGGTGCACCGGATCCTTGCCGCCGCGGCCCTTGCCGGCCAGTTCGTTGGCGCGGCCGGCGATCACTTCGTTGACGTTCATGTTGCTCTGGGTGCCGCTGCCGGTCTGCCAGACGACGAGCGGGAACTGGTCATCGTGCTGGCCGTCGAGCACTTCGTCGGCGGCCTGTTCGATCAGTCGGGCGATCGCTGCGGGCAGGTCGCCATTGCGGTCGTTGACCCGCGCCGCCGCTTTTTTAACCAGCGCCAGGGCGTGCAGCACCGCCAGCGGCATGCGTTCCTTGCCGATGGCGAAGTTGATCAGGGAACGTTGCGTCTGGGCGCCCCAGTAAACGTGGTCCGGAACTTCGACCGGTCCGAGGCTGTCAGTTTCGATACGGCTCATGCGCTACCCACTCCTTATGCAAGATGCAAGGTCTGACAAAGCAGTTTAGGCCCTGATGACGCGGGCCGGTTCCATAGTCTCTCGTACTATTGAGCAGAGGCTCCCGTCGGCGCAGAATGCTCTACGCTGGAAACACTCACTTACTCTTTAAGGAATTTCGATGACCCGTCTTCGCGCCCTCTGCACGGCTGTCGCGCTGGTTTGCGCCAGCGGCCAGGTTTTCGCCGATGCCGCCAGCCACGCTGCCAATGCCGAGAAATTCCTCGTGCTGGCGCACGCCGACAAGCTCGGAACCCCGGTCTACATGCAGGTTCAGCAGATGTTCGGTCAGCGCTTCGAGCAGACCAAAGCTCCTGCTTCGAAGAAATCCGTGCTCGACAGCTACCAGGCCAAGGCCAACGCTGCGCTGGATAACGCCATCGGCTGGAACAAGCTCAAGCCAGACATGATCAAGCTGTACACCAGCAACTTCACCGAGAGCGAACTGAAAGACCTGGTGGCCTTCTACCAGTCGCCACTGGGCAAGAAAGTCCTGGAAACCATGCCTCGCGTTACCCAGCAATCGGCCCAATTGACCCAGCAGAAGCTGGAAAGCGCGGTGCCGGTGGTCAACAAGCTGCTGGATGACATGACCAAGGAACTCGACCCGAACGCCGGCAAAGCCGCCGCTCCAGCCAAGAAGCCGTAAGCGGGGCCGTTCATGTCGATGCAGCAGAAGATCGAGCAGAGCCTGCAAGCACTGGCCCCCCGGCACCTGCAGGTGCTGGACGAGAGCCACATGCACAGCCGTGGCGTGGAAACCCACTACAAGGCGGTGCTGGTCAGTGAGCAATTCGAAGGCCTGAACAGCGTCAAGCGGCACCAGAAGGTCTACGCCACCCTCGGCGACCTGATGGGCCAGTTCCATGCGCTGGCGTTGCACACCTACACCCCGCAGGAATGGGAAAAAGTCGGCAGCGCGCCGGCTTCGCCCACCTGCGCCGGAGGCAGCAAGCACTGATTTCAAATTCAGGTTTTGCTAGAATCCGCACCCGCGCCGCTTGTCGGCGCGTTTTTATTTGTATTTTTTGACCCGGTCCGCCCTTTACGAGGGTGACCACTGGAGAGTTGCAAGCATGACCCAATCCATTGTCGTGGCGGCGCTGTACAAGTTCGTCACCCTCGAAGACTACGTCGAGCTGCGCGAGCCGCTGCTCGCCTGCATGGAAGCCAACGGTGTCAAAGGCACCCTGCTGCTGGCCGAAGAAGGCATCAACGGCACGGTTTCCGCCACCCGCGAAGGCATAGATGGCCTGTTGACCTGGCTGCGCAATGACCCGCGCCTGGTGGATGTCGACCATAAAGAGTCGTACTGCGACGAACAGCCGTTCTACCGCACCAAGGTCAAGCTGAAGAAAGAGATCGTCACCCTGGGCGTGCCAGGTGTGGACCCGAACAAGGCGGTCGGCACCTACATCGAGCCCCAGGACTGGAACGCCATCATCAGCGACCCGGAAGTCCTGCTGATCGATACTCGCAACGATTACGAAGTGGCCATCGGCACCTTCGAAGGCGCGATCGATCCGAAGACCACGTCCTTCCGCGAGTTCCCCGACTACATCAAGGCCAACTTCGACCCGTCGCGGCACAAGAAGGTCGCCATGTTCTGCACCGGTGGCATCCGTTGCGAAAAGGCCTCCAGCTATATGCTCGGTGAGGGTTTCGAAGAGGTCTATCATCTTAAAGGCGGGATCCTGAAATACCTTGAAGAGGTGCCTCAGGAGCAGAGCAAGTGGCAGGGCGACTGCTTCGTCTTCGACAACCGGGTCACCGTGCGTCACGACCTCAGCGAAGGCGACTACGACCAGTGCCACGCCTGCCGCCACCCGATCAACGCCGACGAGCGGGCCTCGGAGCACTATTCGCCAGGTATCAGTTGCCCGCATTGCTGGGACAGCCTGAGCGAGAAGACGCGCCGTAGCGCCATCGACCGGCAGAAACAGATCGAACTGGCCAAGGCCCGCAACCAGCCGCACCCGATCGGGTTCAACTACCGCAAAGCCGAGGTGTGATTCATGACCGCTCGCCTGCTCTACGTCATGGACCCGATGTGCTCCTGGTGCTGGGGATTCGCCCCGGTGGCCAGCGCCTTGATCGCCCAGGCCGGGCAGGCGGGGGTTGAAACCCATCTGGTGGCTGGCGGCCTGCGCAACGGCAGTTCGCCGCTGGATGCTTCGACGCGGCGCTATATCCTCGAACACTGGCAGGCGGTCAACGAGGCCACCGGCCAGCCGTTCCAGCTCGAGGGCGCGATGCCGGAAGGCTTCGTCTACGACACCGAGCCGGCCTGCCGCGCGCTGGTCACCGCTCGCAGCCTTGATCCGCAAGCGGTCTGGCCGCTGCTCGGGCTGATCCAGCAGGCGTTCTACCAGCATGGCGAAGACGTCACCCTGGCGCCGAAGCTGGTGGAACTGGCCGAACAGGCCGGGTTCGATCGCGCGCGTTTCTCCGCAGCCCTCACCAGTCCCGAGCAACGCAGTGCCACCGCCGCTGACATCACCTGGGTTCAGGACCTGGGCATCGCCGGATTCCCCACCCTGCTGGCCGAGCGCAACGGCCAGCTTGCCTTGCTGACCAACGGCTACCAGCCGCTGGAAGCCCTCGAACCGTTGCTGGGCCGCTGGCTGGAGCGGGCCGCTTATGCTTGATCTGCCTGGCTCGCCCGACCCGGTCCCCGGGCCTGCGGCGGCGCCCGCCGATCGCTTGAGCTGGGCGGAAATCCGCCGCCTGGCCCTTCATCACAAAAAAGCCCTGTGGACCGCCAACGGTGTTGCCGTACTGGCGGCGCTGTGCAGCGTGCCAATCCCGCTGTTGCTGCCGTTGCTGGTGGACGAAGTGCTGCTGGGTCACGGCGATGCAGCGCTGAAGTGGATGAACCAGTTGCTGCCGGCCAACTGGCAGGTGGCGGCCGGCTATATCGGCCTGATGTTGGCGTTCACCTTGACCCTGCGCTGCTCCGCCCTGGCCTTCAACGTGGTCCAGGCCAAGCTGTTCGCCGGGCTGGCCAAGGACATCGTCTACCGCTTGCGTATCCGCCTGATCGAGCGCTTGAAGCGGATTTCCCTGAGCGAATACGAAAGCCTCGGCAGCGGCACGGTCACCACGCACCTGGTGACCGACCTGGACACCGTGGACAAATTCGTCGGCGAAACCCTCAGCCGCTTCCTGGTGGCGGTGCTGACCCTGACCGGCACTGCGGCGATCCTGATCTGGATGCACTGGCAACTGGCGCTGCTGATCCTGCTGTTCAATCCGCTGGTGATCTTCGCCACGGTGCAGTTGGGCAAGCGGGTCAAGCACCTGAAGAAACTGGAAAACGACAGCACCTCGCGGTTCACCCAGGCGCTGACCGAAACCCTCGATGCGATCCAGGAAATCCGCGCCGGCAACCGCCAGGGCTATTTCCTCGGCCGCCTCGGTCTGCGCGCCCAGGACGTACGCAACTACGCGGTGGCCTCGCAGTGGAAGAGCGATGCGAGCAGCCGCGCCAGTGGCCTGCTGTTCCAGTTCGGTATCGATATCTTCCGCGCGGCGGCGATGCTTACCGTGCTGTTCTCCGACCTCAGCATCGGCCAGATGCTCGCGGTGTTCAGTTACCTGTGGTTCATGATCGGCCCGGTTGAGCAGTTGCTGAACCTGCAATACGCCTACTACGCGGCGGGCGGCGCGCTGAGCCGGATCAACGAGTTGCTCGCGCGGGCCGACGAGCCGCAGTTCCCCGGCGGCACCGATCCCTTCCAGGGCCAGACCACCGTGGGCATCGAGGTGCGCGGGCTGCGCTTCGGCTACGGCGAGGAACCAGTGCTGGACCAGTTGAACCTGTCCATCGCCCCCGGCGAGAAGGTTGCGATCGTCGGCGCCAGCGGCGGCGGCAAAAGTACCCTGGTGCAGCTGTTGCTGGGCTTGTACAGCGCTCAGGCCGGCAGCATCCGTTTCGGCGGCGCGACCCTGCAGGAGATCGGTCTGGAAACCCTGCGCGAGAATGTCGCGGTGGTGCTGCAGCACCCGTCGCTGTTCAACGACACGGTACGCGCCAACCTCACCATGGGCCGCGATTGTTCCGATGACGCCTGCTGGCAGGCGTTGGCCATCGCCCAACTGGACGAAACCATTGGCGCCTTGCCCCAAGGGCTGGACAGCGTGGTCGGCCGTTCGGGCGTGCGCTTGTCCGGTGGCCAGCGCCAGCGTCTGGCGATTGCGCGGATGGTCCTGGCCGAGCCCAAGGTGGTGATTCTCGACGAGGCCACTTCGGCCCTCGACGCGGCGACTGAATACAACCTGCATGTCGCCTTGACGCGCTTCCTCAGTGCCCGCACCACGCTGATCATTGCCCACCGCTTGTCGGCGGTGAAACAGGCCGATCGCGTGCTGGTGTTCGACGGTGGCCATGTGGCCGAGGATGGTGGCCATCAGCAGCTGATCGCCGAGGGCGGCCTGTACGCCAAGCTCTATGGGCATTTGCAGCAAAGCTGATAGCGACATCATGTAGTGCGGTGTCAGAAATCTCTTATTGCCATGAAGGCAAATGGCCTAGTCTGTGAAAACAACGGGGTGAGTCACGTCACCGGCTATGCCGCAAGGGACTTCATGAAGGGAAAACGGACGCTCGGAGCACCCAGGTTGCTGGGGCTCATCTGGCCATTTGTAGCCGTCGTGCTGTTCCAGGCACTGCTGGGCGGGATCAGCCTTTACGCGATGTCGGCCATGCGCGCGTACGTCGGCGGTGAAAGTCTCTGGTCCAAGGGCCAGAAAGACGCGATCTACTACCTGAGCCTGTACGTCGACAGCCGCGACGAAGAAAACTTCCGCAAATACCAACAGGCCCTGGCCATTCCCCAGGGCAGCCATCGCCTGCGCCTGGCGCTTGATCTTCAGCCTCCTGACCTGGAGGCCGCGCGTCAGGGCATTCTCGCCGGCGGCAATCACCCGGACGACGTGCCGAGCATCATCTGGTTCTACCTCAACTTCCGTCATGTCAGTTACATGGACCAGGCCATCGGCCTATGGCAGGTGGGCGACGGTTTCCTGGAGGAACTCGATACCCTGGCCGGTGAAATCCATCAGGGCATCGCCAACAGCCGGGCCACGCCCCGCGACCTGGCGGACTGGAAACGTCGTATCGTGCTGATCAACGAAGCCGTGACGCCCGCGGCCCGCGCCTTCAGCGACGCGCTGGGCGAAGGTTCGCGGATGTTGCTGCGCTTGTTGCTGGTGACCAACCTGGCCACCGCGCTGTTCCTGATCGCCCTGGCCTGGTTGCGCTCGAGCAAGTTGCTGGCCCAGCGCCAGGCCTTCGCCAGCGCCCTGCAGGTCGAGAAGGAGCGGGCGCAGATCACCCTGGCCTCGATTGGCGACGGGGTGATCACCACCGATGTCGAAGGCTGCATCGTCTACATGAACGCCGCCGCCGAGCACTTGACCCACTGGGATGCCAGCCATGCCCATGGCCTGCCGCTCGCGGCGTTGTTCAGCGTGCTCGACGACAACGCCGAAAAGGACAACCTGACCCTCACCGAGCACATCCTCAGCGGCGCCCTGCGTGGGGGCAGCGAGCATATCCGTCTGATCCAGCGTCTGGATGGCAGCACGGTTTCGGTGGCGCTGGTCGGGGCGCCGATCATGAGCGAAGGGCGGGTCAGCGGTATCGTGCTGGTGCTGCATGACATGACCCAGGAGCGGCAGTACATCGCCAACCTGTCCTGGCAGGCGACCCACGACGCCTTGACCGGGCTGGCCAACCGCCGTGAGTTCGAATATCGCCTGGAGCAGGCGTTGACCGATCTGGCCCGTCAGGCTGGGCGGCATTCGCTGATGTTCCTCGACCTCGACCAGTTCAAAGTGGTCAACGACACCAGCGGTCATGCCGCTGGCGATGAGTTGCTGCGGCATATCTGCGCGGTGCTGCAATCGGTGTTGCGCGAGGGTGATGTGCTGGCGCGGCTGGGCGGCGACGAGTTCGGGGTGCTGCTGCAGAACTGCCCGCCCGAGCAGGCCGAGCGGATTGCCGAGAACCTGCGCCAGGCGGTGCAGAGTCTGCACTTCGTGTGGAAAGGGCGGCCGTTCATGAATACCGTGAGCGTCGGCCTGGTGCACTTGAACCAGGCGCCGGACTCACTGGAAGCAGCGCTGCGGGCCGCCGACATGGCCTGCTACATGGCCAAGGAAAAAGGCCGCAACCGGGTCCAGCTCTACCATGCGGACGACACCGAGTTGTCGGTGCGCTTCGGCGAGATGGCCTGGATCCAGCGCCTGCACATCGCGCTGGAGGAAAACCGCTTCTGTCTGTACGCCCAGGAAATTGCCGCGCTCGCTCCTGGAGACCATGGCGGTGGGCACCTTGAGATTCTTCTGCGCCTGCATGACGAAAGCGGGCTGATCATTCAGCCCGACAGCTTCATCCCGGCGGCCGAGCGCTTCGGCCTGATCACCGCGCTGGACCGCTGGGTGGTGCGCAACGTCTTCACGATCATTCGCGAGTGCCTGGACGAAGGGCGTGAAGGTCCGTTGGCCATGTGTTCGATCAACCTTTCCGGCAACAGCATCGGCGACGACAAGTTTCTCGAATACCTGCATCGGCAGTTCAGTGACTACGCCATTCCCCCTGAATTGATCTGTTTCGAAATAACCGAAACCAGTGCGATTGCCAATCTTGGCAGCGCGATTCGTTTTATCAACGAATTGAAAGGACTGGGCTGCAAATTCTCGCTGGACGATTTTTGCGCCGGAATGTCGTCGTTCGCGTATTTGAAACATTTGCCTGTAGACTTCCTGAAGATCGACGGTAGTTTCGTCAAGGATATGCTCGAAGATCCGGTCAACCGGGCGATGGTCGAGGTGATCAACCACATCGGCCACGTCATGGGCAAACGCACCGTCGCCGAGTTTGTCGAGACACCGTTGATCCAGCAGGCCTTGCAGGAGATCGGTGTCGACTACGCCCAGGGCTTCCTGATCGAGCGACCCCAGGTCTTTTCCTGTGCCAGCCTGCAGCGTCAGCGTGACGCCGCCAGGCCCTTGCTGTTCGGGTCGCCGGGGACGCTTCGCTGACGCTCACTTTCCAGATCACAAGGACAAGGAGCTGACAGTGACTGATGCGTTTATTCGGACAGGTCCATTGATGGACGCCGCAAGTTATCCCCTCTGGGCCCAGCGCCTGATCCAGGAATGCAGCGCCAGCAAGCGCAGGGTGGTGGAGCACGAGCTCTACCAGCGCATGCGCGACGGCCGCCTGGGCAGCGCGACCATGCACCAATACCTGATCGGGGGTTGGCCAGTGGTCGAGCAATTCTCCATGTACATGGCCCACAACCTCACCAAGACCCGCTACGCCCGTCATCCTGGCGAAGACATGGCGCGGCGCTGGCTGATGCGCAACATCCGCGTCGAACTCAACCATGCCGATTACTGGGTGCACTGGTGCGAAGCCCATGGCGTAAGCCTTGACGACTTGCAGGCGCAGGATGTGCCGGCAGAGTTGCAGGCGCTCAGCGATTGGTGCTGGCACACCTGCACCGCGGATTCGCTGGTGGTGGCCATGGCGGCAACCAACTATGCGATCGAAGGGGCGGTGGGCGAGTGGTCGGCGGTGGTCTGTGCCACCGGAGCCTATGCCGAGGGTTTCCCCGAGGAAGGCCGCAAGCGCGCCATGAAATGGCTGAAGATGCATGCCCAGTACGACGATGCCCATCCGTGGGAAGCGCTGGAAATCATCTGCACCCTGGCGGGCAACAGCCCGGGCAAGGCGTTGCAGGTCGAGCTGAAACGGGCGATCTGCAAAAGCTACGACTATATGTACCTGTTCCTGGAGCGTTGCATGCAACTGGAACAGGCCGAGTCGCGCCAGGGCGTGCGCTTGCGCAGCGCCCTGGGGCAGGGTTGAGGCTTACTGGGCGTTGAACGCCTGACCGTTGACCCCGGTGCTGTCCGGGCCCATCAGGTAGAGGTAGACCGGCATGATGGCCTCGGGCAGCGGATTGTCCTGCGGGTTTTCGGCCGGGTATGCCTGGGCGCGCATGCTGGTACGGGTGGCGCCCGGGTTCACGCTGTTGGACCGCACCGGGGCAACGCCCTCCAGTTCGTCCGCCAGGGTCTGCATCAGGCCCTCGGTGGCGAACTTCGATACGCCATAAGCGCCCCAGTAGGCGCGGCCCTTGCGGCCGACGCTGCTGGAGGTGAACACCACCGACGCATCTTCCGACAGCTTCAGCAGCGGCAGCAGAGTCTGGGTCAGCATGAACATTGCGTTGACGTTGATGTGCATGACGCGCATGAAGTTGTCGCCGGACAACTGCTCCAGCGGCGTGCGCGGGCCAATGATCGACGCGTTGTGCAGCAGCCCGTCGATACGGCCGAAAGCGTTCTCGACCATCACCGCCAGCTCGTCGTACTGATGCGGCAGGGCAGTTTCCAGGTTGAACGGGATAACCACCGGTTGTGGATCGCCGGCGGCTTCGATTTCGTCGTAGACCGCGCTCAGGTTGGCTTCGGTCTTGCCCAGCAACAGCACGGTGGCGCCATGGGCAGCAAAGGCCTTGGCTGCAGCCGCGCCGATCCCGCGACCGGCGCCGGTGACCATGATGACCCGGCCGTTGAGCAGGTCAGGGCGAGCGGAATAGTCGAACATGAGGAATGCCTCGAAAGAATGGCTTCAATCGCCAACAGGCCGGCGTCGCGGCCGGCCTGCCTGGCGGATGGGTGCGGGGATCAGCAGCTGCAAAGGGCGCTGTCGAGCACCTTGCGCAGTTCCAGGGGGTGGTCGACCACCACATCCGCGCCCCAGTTGTTGGGGTTGTCCTCTGGATGAATATAGCCGTAGCGCACTGCGGCGGTACGGGTGCCGGCATCGCGGCCGGACTCGATGTCGCGCAGGTCGTCGCCGACGAACAGCACGCTGGCCGGGTCCAGGTCGAGGGTCTTGCAGGCGAGGATCAGCGGCTCGGGGTCGGGCTTGCTGTTCTTCACGTGATCCGGGCAGATCAGCAGGGACGAGCGTTCGGCCAGGCCCAGGCGCTGCATGATCGGTTCGGCGAAGCGCACAGGCTTGTTGGTGACCACGCCCCACAGCAGATTGCCGCGCTCGATGTCGGCGAGCAGCTCGGCCATGCCGTCGAACAGTTTGCTGTGCACCGCGCAGTCGCGCTGGTAACGCTCGAGGAACTCCAGGCGCAGGGTTTCGAATTCAGCCGCCTCGGGGTCCATGTCGAACGTCGCCGCGACCATTGCCCGGGCACCGCCGGAAATCACGTCGCGGATCCGCTTGTCGTCGATCGCCGGCAGGCCGCGCTCGGCGAGCATCGCCTGGCAGATGGCGATGAAATCCGGCGCCGTGTCGAGCAGGGTGCCGTCCATGTCGAAAAGTACTGCTCGCAAACGCATGCTCATTCCTCGCGAAGGGTCTGGATCATGTAGTTGACGTCGACGTCGGCGGCCAGCTTGTAGTGCTTGGTCAGCGGGTTGTAGGTCAGGCCGATGATGTCCTTGACGCTCAGGCCCGCCGCGCGGCTCCAGGCACCCAGCTCGGAAGGGCGGATGAATTTCTTGAAGTCATGGGTGCCGCGGGGCAGCAGCTTCATGATGTATTCGGCGCCGATGATGGCGAACAGATACGCCTTCGGGTTGCGGTTGATGGTGGAGAAGAACACCTGGCCGCCCGGCTTGACCATCTTGAAGCAGGCGCGGATCACCGAGGACGGGTCCGGCACGTGCTCGAGCATTTCCAGGCAGGTGACTACGTCGAACTGCTCGGGCATCTCTTCGGCCAGGGCCTCGGCGGTGGACTGCCGGTACTCGACGTTCACCCCGGACTCCAGTTGATGCAGTTGCGCCACTGCCAGCGGCGCTTCACCCATGTCGATGCCGGTCACCGTGGCGCCGCGCAGGGCCATGGCCTCGCTGAGGATGCCGCCGCCGCAACCGACGTCCAGCACTTTCTTGCCGGCGAGCTTGACCCGCTCATCGATCCAGTTGACCCGCAGCGGGTTGATGTCGTGCAGCGGTTTGAACTCGCTCTCGCGGTCCCACCAGCGATGGGCCAGGGCCTCGAACTTGGCGATTTCGGCGTGGTCGACGTTGCTCATGGAACAGTCCTCTGAAGCTGTGAAAATTCGGTGCGGCAGCCTGGCTGCCGGCAATCATTCGGTGTGGCCGGCAATCCGCTGGCCCCAGGCGACGGCGGTGGCATGCAGGGCCTGCTCGTCCATCCGGGTCAGTCGGCCGTCTTCCAGCAGCGCCTTGCCGGCGACCCAGACGTGCTTCACGCAGTCGCGGCCGCTGGCATAGATCAGTTGCGATACCGGGTCGTAAATCGGTTGTTGCGCCAGGCCGGAAAGGTCGAAGGCCACCAGGTCGGCAGCCTTGCCGATTTCCAGGGAGCCGGTGACGGTGTCCAGGCCAAGGGCGCGGGCGCCATTGAGGGTCGCCATGCGCAGGGCGCGGTGGACATCCAGCGCGCTCGCCGAACCGGCCACGGCCTTGGCCAGCAGGGCGGCGGTGCGCGTCTCGCCAAGCAGATCAAGGTCGTTGTTGCTGGCGGCGCCGTCGGTGCCGATGGCGACGTTTACCCCCGCCTGCCACAGCCGTTCGACCGGGCAGAAGCCGCTGGCCAGCTTGAGATTGGATTCCGGGCAGTGCACGACGCTGGTGTTGCTTTCTACCAGCAAAGCCAGGTCTTCATCGCTGACCTGGGTCATGTGCACCGCCTGCAGGCTTGGGCCGAGCAGGCCAAGGCGGGCCAGCCGTGTCAGCGGCCGCTCACCGCGTTGTTCCAGCGATTGCTGGACTTCGCCGGCGGTCTCGTGGATGTGCATCTGGATTGGCGCATCCAGCTCCTCGGCGACCACCCGGACCTTTTCCAGATTGTCGTCATTCACCGTGTAGGGCGCGTGAGGGCCGAAGGCGATGCTGATGCGCGGGTGGTGGCGCAGGTCGCCGAACAGCTCGACGCCCAGGTTCAGGCCTTCGTCGAAACTGCGCGCGCCGGGGATCGGGAAATCCAGCAGCGGAATGGCGATCTGCGCACGAATGCCGCTCTCGTGCACGCATTCGCTGGCGATCTTCGGGTAAAAGTACATATCGCTGAAGCAGGTGATGCCGCCTTTGAGCTGTTCGGCGATGGCCAGGTCGGTGCCGTCGCGGACGAAGGCCTCATCGACCCAACGGCCCTCGGCGGGCCAGATATGGTCCTGCAGCCAGGTCATCAGGGGCAGGTCGTCGGCCATGCCGCGGAACAGCGTCATCGCCGCGTGGCCGTGGGCGTTGATCAGACCGGGAGCCAGCAGGCAGCCCGGCAATTCGCGGACTTCTTCTGCCTTGAAGCGCCCAAGCTCGGTACGCGGGCCGATGAAGGCGATCTGGCCGTCGCGGATACCCAGCGCATACTCCTTGAACACCACTCCGGCCGGTTCGACGGGCACCAGCCAGGTTGGCAGGAGCAGCAGGTCGAGAGGGGCGGGGGGCTTGGGCATGGGGCGGGTTTCCCTGGGTTCTGGGGTGGTGGCGAAGTATACCCGAGCGTCCGCGCTTGGGGCTCGTTATAATCGCCGGTTTTTGATGTCCGAATGACGGGGTGAGCATGCGCGATCGACTTCTGGCTGCAGAGAAAGTAAGGGCCATCGATTGGCGGGATGGCGCCTTGCACTTGCTCGACCAGCGCGCGCTGCCGTTCGAGGAAACCTGGTTGAGTTACACCGATGCGGCTGGCGTGGCTGAAGCGATTCGCTCCATGGTGGTGCGCGGAGCCCCGGCCATCGGCATCAGCGCCGCTTATGGGCTGCTGCTGGGGCTGCGTCAGCGCCTGGCTGCCGGCGGCGATTGGCGTGCCGCGCTGGAGGCGGATTTCACCGTGTTGGGTGAATCGCGACCGACTGGCGGCAACCTGGCCTGGGCGCTGAGCCGCATGCGTGATCGGCTGCAACGCCTCAAGGACGGCGACGATCCGTCGCAGGTGCTGGAAGCCGAGGCGCTGGCCATTCATGAAAGCGACCGTGAAGCCAACCTGAACATGGCCCAGTTGGGCATGGAGCTGATCCGCAAGTACCAGGGTAGCGAGCAGGCCGTGCTGACCCACTGCAACACCGGCGCACTGGCGACCGGCGGTTTCGGTACCGCGCTCGGGGTGATTCGCGGCGCCTGGCTCGACGGCATGATCGAACACGTCTACGTCGGTGAAACCCGGCCCTGGCTGCAAGGCACCCGGCTGACGGCCTGGGAGCTGGCCAACGAAGGCATCCCGGTCACCATCAATGCCGACTCGGCGGCGGCGCACTTGATGAAGATCAAGGGCATTACCTGGGTGATCGTCGGCGCTGACCGGATCGCCGCCAATGGCGACGTGGCGAACAAGATCGGCACCTACCAGCTGGCGGTCAACGCCATGCACCACGGCGTGCGGTTCATGGTGGTGGCACCGAGTTCGACCATCGACCTCGCGCTGGCCAGCGGTGACGAGATTCCGCTGGAAGAGCGCGACGGCGCCGAGTTGCTGGAAGTTGCCGGTCATCGGATCGGGCCGGATGTCGACGCCTTCAACCCGGTGTTCGATGTGACCCCTGCGGACCTGATCGACGTGATCGTGACCGAGAAGGGCATCGTCGAGCGTCCCGATACCGCCAAGCTGGCCCAGTTGATGTGTCGCAAACGCCTGCACTGATCCTCACTGTGCGGGTGGTGGTCGGGACGTTTTCCTTCAAGCCGGGCGGCGCTTTGCCATACTCCCATGCCCCCGGCGACTGTGATAACATCCGGCGGTTTCCAAGACCGCCCACAGGGGCCGTCTTTACTACGCAGATCCATGCTTTAACTCGTTGATTTGTCGTAAGTCGTTGCGGAGGAACTCCTCCGTGGCGGCGAGCTTCGTTTCTCCCCATATGGATGTGACGAAGTTTCACCAGAAAAAGGAATCAGGCTTCTCATGGGCGAACTGGCCAAAGAAATCCTCCCGGTCAATATCGAAGACGAACTGAGACAGTCCTACCTCGACTACGCGATGAGCGTCATTGTCGGGCGTGCACTGCCCGATGCGCGTGATGGCTTGAAGCCCGTGCATCGTCGCGTTCTGTTTGCGATGAGTGAACTGGGTAACGACTGGAACAAACCGTACAAGAAATCCGCCCGTGTGGTCGGTGATGTCATCGGTAAGTATCACCCGCACGGTGATACGGCCGTGTACGACACCATCGTGCGCATGGCTCAGCCTTTCTCCCTGCGTTACCTGCTGGTCGATGGCCAGGGCAACTTCGGTTCGGTCGATGGCGACAACGCCGCAGCGATGCGTTACACCGAAGTGCGCATGACCAAGCTGGCCCACGAGCTGCTGGCCGACCTGCACAAGGAAACCGTGGACTGGGTGCCGAACTACGACGGCACCGAGCTGATTCCGGCGGTCATGCCGACCCGGATTCCCAACCTGCTGGTCAACGGTTCCAGCGGTATCGCCGTGGGCATGGCCACCAACATCCCGCCGCACCACCTCGGTGAGGTCATCGATGGCTGCCTGGCGCTGATCGACAACCCGGAAATCACCATCGATGAGCTGATGCAGTTCATCCCGGGGCCAGACTTCCCGACCGCCGCCATCATCAACGGTCGCCAGGGCATCATCGAGGCCTACCGTACCGGTCGCGGCCGCATCTACATGCGCGCCCGCTCCACCATCGAAGATATCGACAAGGTCGGTGGCCGCCAGCAGATCGTGGTTACCGAGCTGCCTTACCAGTTGAACAAGGCGCGTCTGATCGAAAAGATCGCCGAACTGGTCAAGGAAAAGAAACTCGAAGGCATCACCGAACTGCGCGACGAGTCCGACAAGGACGGTATGCGCATCGTGATCGAGCTGCGTCGTGGCGAGGTTCCGGAGGTCATCCTCAACAACCTCTACGCCCAGACCCAGCTGCAAAGCGTATTCGGCATCAACATCGTCGCCCTGATCGACGGCCGTCCGCGCCTGCTCAACCTCAAGGACCTGCTCGAAGCTTTCGTCCGTCACCGCCGCGAAGTGGTGACCCGTCGTACCGTGTTCGAGCTGCGCAAGGCGCGTGAGCGCGGGCACATCCTCGAAGGCCAGGCGGTTGCGCTGTCCAACATCGACCCAGTCATCGCCCTGATCAAGGCTTCGCCTACGCCTTCCGAGGCCAAGGAGGCGCTGATCAGCACGCCGTGGGAATCCAGCGCCGTGCAGGTCATGGTCGAGCGCGCTGGCGCCGACTCCTGCCGTCCCGAGACCCTCGATGCGCAGTTCGGTCTGCGCGACGGCAAGTACTTCCTGTCGCCAGAACAGGCTCAGGCCATTCTCGACCTGCGCCTGCACCGCCTCACCGGTCTGGAGCACGAGAAGCTGCTGGCCGAGTACCAGGAAATCCTCAACCAGATCGGCGAACTGATCCGCATCCTCAGCAGCGCCGAGCGCCTGATGGAAGTGATCCGCGAAGAGCTGGAACTGATCCGGGCCGAATATGGCGATGTGCGCCGCACCGAAATCCTCGATGCCCGCCTGGACCTGACCCTCGGCGACATGATCCCGGAAGAAGAGCGCGTGGTGACCATCTCCCACAGCGGCTATGCCAAGACTCAGCCGCTGGCTGCCTATCAGGCGCAGCGTCGTGGCGGTAAAGGCAAGTCGGCTACCGGCGTCAAGGACGAGGACTACATTTCCCACCTGCTGGTCGCCAACAGCCACACCACGCTGCTGCTGTTCTCCAGCAAGGGCAAGGTGTACTGGCTCAAGACCTACGAGATTCCCGAAGCATCCCGCGCCGCTCGCGGCCGGCCGCTGGTGAACCTGCTGCCGCTGGGCGAGGGCGAGCACATCACCACCATGCTGCCGGTGGAGGAATACACCGAGGGTCACTACATCTTCATGGCTACCGCCAACGGCACCGTGAAGAAGACCCCGCTGGAGCAGTTCAGCCGTCAGCGCAGCGTCGGTCTGATCGCTCTGGAACTGGACGAAGGCGACATCCTGATTTCCGCCGCGATCACCGATGGCGAGCGTGAGGTCATGCTGTTCTCCGACGCCGGCAAGGTGACCCGCTTCAAGGAATCCGATGTCCGAGCCATGGGCCGTACCGCCCGCGGTGTTCGCGGCATGCGCCTGAACGAAGGCCAGAAACTGATCTCGATGATCATTCCGGAAGAAGGCAGCCAGATCCTGACCGCCTCCGAGCGCGGCTTCGGCAAGCGCACCGCGATCGGCGAGTTCCCCGAGTACAAGCGTGGCGGCCAGGGCGTGATCGCCATGGTCAGCAACGAGCGTAACGGCCGTCTGGTCGGCGCGGTACAGGTGCAGGAAGGCGAGGAAATCATGCTGATTTCCGACCAGGGCACCCTGGTACGTACGCGGGTAGGTGAAGTGTCGAGCCTGGGTCGTAACACCCAGGGCGTGACGCTCATCAAGCTGGCCAGCGACGAGACCCTGGTAGGTCTGGAGCGGGTTCAGGAGCCGTCCGAGGACGACGATGAGCTGGCAATCGACGCCGAAGCGGATGTTGATGGCGAGGCGGATATCGACGCTCCCGACGGGCAGCAGCGGGATGCCGCCGCTGACGAAGAGGCGCCACAGGACTGAGTTGTAGACGCGTAACCTTAAGGAAGCGGGGCAAGGCCCCGCTTCCTCGTTATCTTGAGCAGAGCGAGAGTGGATGTGAGCAAACGAGCCTTTAACTTCTGCGCAGGCCCCGCTGCGCTCCCTGATGCTGTTCTGCAGCGCGCCCAGGCCGAAATGCTGGACTGGAACGGCAAAGGCCTGTCCGTGATGGAAATGAGCCATCGTAGCGACGACTACGTGGCCATCGCCGAAAAGGCCGAGCAGGACCTGCGTGACCTGCTGTCCATCCCCTCCAACTACAAGGTGCTGTTCCTCCAGGGCGGTGCCAGCCAGCAGTTCGCCGAGATTCCGCTGAACCTGTTGCCCGAGAACGGCACCGCCGACTACGTGGAAACCGGTATCTGGTCGAAGAAGGCCATCGAGGAAGCGCGTCGCTTCGGCAACGTCAATGTCGCCGCCTCGGCCAAGCCCTACGACTACCTGAACATCCCAGGCCAGAACGAGTGGACGCTGACCCCAGGCGCTGCGTACCTGCACTACGCCTCCAATGAAACCATCGGTGGCCTGCAGTTCGACTGGGTTCCGCAAACCGGTGACGTTCCACTGGTGGTCGACATGTCTTCGGACATCCTTTCCCGTGGCATCGATGTTTCGCAGTTCGGCATGATCTACGCCGGTGCGCAGAAGAACATCGGTCCGAGCGGCCTGGTAGTCGTGATCGTGCGTGAAGACCTGCTGGGTCGCGCGCGCAGCGCCTGCCCGACCATGCTCGATTACAAAGTCGCAGCCGACAACGGCTCGATGTACAACACGCCTGCAACCTACTCCTGGTATCTCTCCGGCCTGGTCTTCGAGTGGCTGAAAGAGCAGGGCGGTGTCGCGGCGATGGAGCAACGCAACCGGGCGAAGAAAGATCGCCTGTACGGCTTCATCGACAAGAGCGATTTCTATACCAACCCGATCAGCCTGAACGCCCGCTCGTGGATGAACGTGCCGTTCCGCCTGGCGGACGAGCGCCTGGACAAGGCGTTCCTTGCCGGTGCCGACGAGCGCGGCCTGCTCAACCTCAAGGGTCACCGCTCCGTGGGCGGCATGCGCGCTTCGATCTACAACGCCCTGGGGCTGGAAGCGGTAGAAGCGTTGGTTGCCTACATGGCTGAATTCGAGAAGGAACATTCCTGATGTCGGAACAGGAACTCAAGGCGCTGCGGGTGCGCATTGACAGTCTCGACGAGAAAATCCTCGAACTGATCAGTGATCGTGCCCGTTGTGCGCAAGAAGTCGCACGGGTCAAGATGGGTTCCCTGGCTGAAGGCGAGGTGCCGGTATTCTACCGGCCCGAGCGCGAGGCGCAGGTGCTCAAGCGCGTCATGGATCGCAACCCGGGGCCGCTGGGCAATGAAGAAATGGCCCGCCTGTTCCGCGAAATCATGTCCTCCTGCCTGGCGCTGGAGCAGCCGCTGAAAGTCGCTTATCTCGGCCCTGAGGGTACGTTCACCCAGGCCGCTGCGATGAAGCATTTCGGTCACGCGGTGATCAGCAAGCCAATGGCGGCGATCGACGAAGTGTTCCGTGAAGTTGCCGCCGGCGCGGTGAACTTCGGCGTGGTGCCGGTGGAAAACTCCACCGAAGGTGCGGTCAACCACACCCTCGACAGCTTCCTCGAGCACGACATGGTTATCTGTGGCGAAGTCGAATTGCGTATTCACCACCACCTGCTGGTGGGCGAGAACACCAAGACCGACAGCATCAGCCGCATCTATTCCCACGCTCAGTCGCTGGCCCAGTGCCGCAAGTGGCTCGACGCTCACTACCCGAACGTCGAGCGCGTCGCGGTATCGAGCAATGCCGAGGCTGCCAAGCGGGTCAAGGGTGAGTGGAACTCTGCCGCCATCGCCGGTGACATGGCCGCGGGCCTGTATGGCCTGACGCGCCTGGCCGAGAAAATCGAGGACCGTCCGGACAACTCCACCCGGTTCCTGATGATTGGCAGCCAGGAAGTGCCGCCGACTGGCGACGACAAGACCTCGATCATCGTTTCCATGAGCAACAAGCCGGGTGCCCTGCACGAACTGCTGGTGCCGTTCCATGAAAACGGTATCGACCTGACGCGCATCGAGACGCGTCCGTCCCGCAGCGGTAAATGGACCTACGTCTTCTTCATTGATTTCGTTGGCCATCATCGCGATCCGCTGATCAAGGCCGTGCTGGAGAAGATCAGTCAGGAGGCGGTGGCCCTGAAAGTGCTGGGCTCGTACCCGAAAGCAGTACTCTGAGGCGCGTTAATGCATGATGTTTTGAACAGGGTCCTGCGCCGTGATTGAAGTTGAAACGCAACAGGGCGGGCCACTCGTCGGCCGCCTGGTGGTGGTGGGCCTGGGGCTGATTGGCGGATCTTTCGCCAAGGGCCTGCGCGAAAGCGGTCTGTGCCGCGAGGTGGTCGGTGTCGACCTGGATCCGCAATCGCGCAAGCTGGCGGTTGAGCTGGGCGTGGTTGACCGTTGCGAGGAAGACCTCGAGGCTGCCTGCGTCGGTGCTGACGTCATCCAGTTGGCGGTCCCGATCCTTGCCATGGAAAAGCTCCTGGCACGTTTGGCTGGGATGGATCTTGGGTCGGCCGTATTGACCGATGTGGGCAGCGCCAAGGGCAATGTCGTGCGCGCGGCGCGCGAGGCGATGGCCGGTCGTTTGTCGCGGTTCGTGCCAGGCCACCCGATTGCCGGGTCCGAGCAGAGCGGGGTGGAAGCTTCCAATTCCACGCTGTTCCGCCGTCACAAGGTCATTCTCACGCCGCTGGCGGAAACCGATCCGCTCGCACTTGCCGTGGTTGACCGGCTGTGGCGCGCACTGGAGGCCGATGTCGAGCACATGCAGGTCGAGCGGCACGACGAAGTGCTTGCCGCCACCAGTCACTTGCCGCATCTGCTGGCCTTCGGTCTGGTCGATTCCTTGGCCAAGCGCAATGAAAACCTGGATATCTTCCGTTACGCTGCCGGTGGTTTTCGCGATTTCACGAGAATCGCGGGAAGCGACCCGGTCATGTGGCACGACATCTTCCTCGCCAATCGCGAGGCTGTTCTGCGCACACTGGATACATTTCGCAGCGATCTCGACGCCTTGCGCGACGCGGTCGATGCAGGGGATGGGCACCAGTTGTTGGGCGTATTTACGCGCGCCCGGGTTGCCCGCGAGCATTTCAGTAAAATCCTGGCCCGTCGGGCCTATGTGGACGCTATGAATTCCAACGACCTGATTTTCCTGGCACAACCTGGCGGCCGCCTGTCCGGGCGCATTCGCGTCCCAGGCGACAAATCGATTTCCCATCGCTCGATCATGCTCGGCTCCCTGGCGGAGGGCACCACCGAGGTGGAGGGCTTCCTCGAAGGCGAAGATGCTCTGGCGACCCTGCAGGCCTTCCGTGACATGGGCGTGGTGATCGAAGGTCCGCACCACGGTCGCGTCACTATTCACGGTGTGGGCCTCAATGGCCTCAAGCCGCCGCCTGGCCCGATCTACCTGGGCAACTCCGGCACCTCGATGCGTTTGCTGTCGGGTCTGTTGGCCGCGCAGAAGTTCGACACCGTGCTGACCGGCGACGCCTCGCTGTCCAAGCGTCCGATGAACCGTGTGGCCAACCCACTGCGGGAAATGGGCGCGGTGATCGAGACCGCGGCTGAAGGCCGTCCACCGATGACCATTCGTGGCGGTCACACGCTCAAGGCGCTGACCTACACCCTGCCGATGGCCAGTGCCCAGGTGAAATCCTGTCTGCTGCTGGCCGGCCTGTATGCCGAAGGCAAGACCACCGTTACCGAGCCTGCGCCGACCCGCGATCACACCGAGCGCATGCTGCGCGGCTTCGGTTATGACGTGAATGTTGATGGGCCGACTGCGTCGCTGGTGTCTGGCGGAAAATTGACCGCCACGCATATCGAAGTGCCGGCGGACATCTCCTCGGCGGCCTTCTTCCTGGTAGCGGCGTCGATCGCCGAGGGCTCGGAGCTGGTGCTGGAGCATGTCGGCATCAACCCGACCCGTACCGGTGTAATCGACATCCTGCGTCTGATGGGGGGCGACATCACCCTCGAGAACCAGCGTGAAGTGGGTGGCGAACCGGTTGCTGACTTGCGTGTTCGCGGTGCGAAACTCAAGGGTATCGATATCCCTGAGGATCTGGTGCCGTTGGCCATCGATGAATTCCCGGTGCTGTTCGTCGCTGCCGCCTGTGCCGAAGGGCGTACCGTGCTGCGCGGTGCTGAAGAACTGCGGGTCAAGGAGTCCGACCGGATCCAGGTCATGGCCGACGGCCTGTTGGCCCTGGGCGTGAAATGTGAGCCGACTGCGGACGGCATTATCATCGACGGCGGCCAGATTGGTGGCGGTGAAGTGCATGGGCACGGCGACCACCGTATTTCCATGGCCTTCAGCGTGGCTTCGTTGCGTGCCAATGCGCCGATTCGTATCCACGATTGTGCCAACGTCGCTACTTCTTTCCCTAACTTCCTCGCACTTTGTGCGCAAGTGGGTATTCGCGTTGCTGAAGAGGGCAAGTCGTGAGCACGCACGCACCAGTCATCACCATTGACGGACCGAGCGGCTCGGGCAAAGGCACGATAGCTGGCCTGCTGGCCCGGCGCCTGGGCTGGAATCTGCTCGATTCCGGCGCCTTGTATCGCTTGTTGGCCTTCGCCGCGAGAAATCATGGTGTTGACCTGACCAATGAGGAACTGCTGAAGGCGCTCGCCGCTCATCTGGATGTGCAGTTCCTGGCTGCGGAAGAGGGTCAGCTGCAGCGGATCATTCTCGAAGGCGACGACGTCACCAATGACATCCGCAACGAGCAGATCGGCGCCGGGGCGTCGCAGGTTGCCGCGCTGCCGGCGGTGCGTGAGGCGCTGCTGCAGCGGCAGCGAGCCTTCCGTGAAATGCCGGGCCTGATTGCCGATGGTCGGGATATGGGTACGGTCGTTTTTGCGGATGCACCGCTTAAGATTTTTCTGACAGCCAGCGCCGAAGAGCGGGCTCGTCGCCGTTACCTCCAGTTGAAGGCAAAAGGCGATGATGTTAGTCTGTCGAGTCTGCTAGATGAGATACGTGCGCGCGATGAGCGCGACACCCAGCGTTCGGTGGCTCCGCTCAAGCCCGCCGCCGACGCAATTCAGCTGGATTCCACTGAATTGTCCATCGAGCAGGTGCTGGAACGCATCTTGAGTGAGGTCGCGCTGCGCGACATCACCGGATGACCAGGGAGGCTGCAGGATTACCCAGTCAACGTCCTGCAGACGACCCTTACTATGAACGAAACCCACATTGTCTGGAATGTGGCTGATGGGCGGATTTATCGCCCGAATCTACAGGAATTAAAATGAGCGAAAGCTTTGCAGAACTCTTTGAAGAAAGCCTGAAAACCCTCAACCTTCAACCAGGTGCGATCATCACCGGTATCGTTGTCGATATCGACGGTGACTGGGTTACTGTCCACGCTGGTCTGAAGTCCGAGGGCGTCATCCCGCTCGAGCAGTTCTACAACGAAGCTGGCGAGCTGACCATCAAGGTCGGTGACGAAGTTCACGTTGCGCTGGACGCGGTGGAAGACGGCTTTGGCGAAACCAAACTGTCCCGTGAAAAAGCCAAGCGCGCCGAGTGCTGGATTGTTCTGGAAGCAGCTTTCGCCGCCGAAGAAGTGGTCAAGGGCGTTATCAACGGTAAGGTTAAAGGCGGCTTCACTGTCGACGTTAACGGTATCCGTGCGTTCCTGCCGGGCTCCCTGGTTGATGTCCGCCCAGTGCGCGACACCACCCACCTCGAAGGCAAAGAGCTGGAATTCAAGGTCATCAAGCTGGACCAGAAGCGCAACAACGTTGTCGTTTCCCGTCGCAGTGTCCTGGAAGCCGAAAACAGCGCCGAGCGCGAAGCTCTGCTGGAATCGCTGCAGGAAGGCCAGCAAGTCAAAGGTATCGTCAAGAACCTCACCGACTACGGCGCATTCGTGGATCTGGGCGGCGTCGATGGCCTGCTGCACATCACCGACATGGCCTGGAAGCGTATCAAGCATCCGTCGGAAATCGTCAACGTTGGCGACGAGATCGATGTCAAGGTTCTGAAATACGATCGCGAGCGTAACCGCGTATCCCTGGGCCTGAAGCAACTGGGCGAAGACCCATGGGTTGCTATCAAGGCACGTTACCCAGAGAGCACCCGCGTTATGGCGCGCGTTACCAACCTGACCGACTACGGCTGCTTCGCTGAGCTGGAAGAGGGCGTTGAAGGCCTGGTACACGTTTCCGAAATGGACTGGACCAACAAGAACATCCACCCGTCGAAAGTCGTTCAAGTTGGCGACGAAGTGGAAGTCATGGTTCTGGACATCGACGAAGAGCGTCGTCGTATCTCCCTGGGCATCAAGCAGTGCAAGTCGAACCCATGGGAAGACTTCTCTGGCCAGTTCAACAAGGGCGACAAGATCTCCGGCACCATCAAGTCGATCACCGATTTCGGTATCTTCATTGGTCTGGACGGCGGCATCGACGGTCTGGTTCACCTGTCGGACATCTCCTGGAACGAAGTCGGCGAAGAGGCCGTACGTCGCTTCAAGAAGGGCGACGAGCTGGAAACCGTCATCCTGTCGGTTGACCCAGAGCGCGAGCGTATCTCCCTGGGCATCAAGCAGCTGGAAGACGATCCGTTCTCCAACTACGTTGCTGTCAACGACAAGGGCGCTATCGTCAAGGGCACTGTGAAAGAAGTTGACGCCAAAGGCGCCATCATCACTCTGGCCGACGATATCGAAGCTACTCTGAAAGCTTCCGAAATCAGCCGTGACCGCGTTGAAGACGCGCGTAACGTCCTGAAGGAAGGCGAAGAGATCGAAGCCAAGATCATCAGCGTTGACCGCAAGAGCCGCGTAATCAACCTCTCCATCAAGTCGAAAGACGTTGAAGAAGAGAAAGAGGCTATCCAGCAAATCGCCAAGGCTCCAGAAGCCGCTGGCGCTACCCTGGGTGACCTGCTGCGCGCGGAAATGGCCAAACAGAACTAAGTTCTGCTTGATCAAAAAAAGGCGACTTCGGTCGCCTTTTTTTATGCCTGCTATTTCAGCTGTTTAGTCGCGACACCCTGTAGATATGGGGCTTTCAGCGTGAAGCGGTATCATCCAATTCTGGATTTTTTTCTTAAGTCAATAACCGGACTGTTCAAATTCATCAGCCCATGCTAAAACCAATGGAGGCAATGACCTAGCTGCTTGATACAGAAGGGAAAAAGATGACGAAGTCGGAGCTTATCGAACGTATTGTCACCCATCAGGGGCTGCTCTCATCGAAGGATGTTGAGCTGGCCATCAAGACCATGCTTGAGCAGATGTCCCAGTGCCTCGCTACTGGCGACCGTATTGAAATCCGGGGCTTTGGTAGCTTCTCGCTGCACTATCGCGCTCCTCGCGTGGGGCGTAACCCCAAGACCGGGCAATCTGTCAGCCTTGACGGAAAATTCGTGCCGCATTTCAAGCCTGGCAAGGAGCTGCGCGATAGAGTCAATGAAGAAGATGAGCTTCCTGAAGACTGATCTGTGCAAGAGGATGTGATCATGCGCAATATCAGGCGCCTTTTGTTGGTGCTATTTGTGATCGTGCTGGCGGCGCTGGCTTTATTCTTTGTCCTGGAAAACCAGCAGTCTGTAGTTTTGGTATTTTTTGGTTGGACTGCACCAGCTGTTCCTGTCGCGGCACTTGTGTTGGCTGCGCTTGTTGCCGGTCTGGCCGTTGGCCCGTTGTTGGGTGGCCTTATCGTTCTCAAGGCCAGGCGTGGTCTGAGCTGAGCCTTCATTGGACTTCTGGGTTTACAAAAACCTTGTAATCCAGACGACTCCTACAGCCTCTACGGAATTTTCCTGCTGATGGCTCCGAGTTAGATGTGGGGTAATGCTGCTCCTGGTCCAAGGAGTGCAGGCAGCATGGTTTTCCCCATCATTACCCATCACGGGGCCACGCGGGGTGTCACAGGCTCGTGTCATCAGCTTCATCTTGATGCGCAATGCAGCGTGCTGATTGACTGTGGGCTGTTTCAGGGTGTGGAAGCATCTACACAGCCGTACCCGGTGATTGATTTCCCTGTTGAACGTTTGAAGGCCCTGGTGGTGACTCACGTTCATCTAGATCACGTGGGGCGCATACCGACCTGTTGGTTGCGGGCTATCGTGGACCGATTCTCTGCATCGTCCTCTCTGCGGAGCTGCTCCCTGTCGTGCTGGAGAGTTTGATGAAGGATTCCGGGCGCTGGCCGCCGGATGCCATCGAGCGTTGCCGGCTTCTTCTGAGTGTTGGTACTGCTCCATTAGCGTTTGGTGAGTGGCACGACGTTGCTGGTGCCTCCTTGTCGCGTCGTCGGGTGCGGCTCCAGCGTGCCGGCATTTGCTCGGTTCCGCATCAAAAGCATTTGAGTTAGTCAACTATCTGAGGGGTACCGGCCGCCCGGCGATCATGATCGTGGGCAATGGCATGTGCATAAGTGGTCGAATCGGCAACTACCTGAAGGCCATGCTTGGCGAATTAAGGCATGAGGTTATGTTCGCTGGTTGCCAGGCGGGGCACGCCTAGTGCGGTAATTCAGGCGAGTGAACGGGCAGAGAGTTGAGTAATGGTAGAGCTTGATGGCTAGATGCGCGACGTCAATGAAAAGATCAACACGGTGGATGATTACTCGGCTCATGCTGACCAGGCTGGATTGGTGGAGTTTGTGGTAGGTATACCTTGATGGCTGGGTTCAATGGCTGATCGGGGGGGGGGGCAAGGTGCTGAGGTGCTGGTGGTCGATCCTGACTTCGTTGATGGCAGTTATCAGAGGTTCATCGGCTCATTGCTTCCGAAGTTACTGGAGATCAGGTCAATGATTATCTATGGTCGGTCTCTTTGTTCAAAAACAAGGTTTTCGATGCAGAAACGATTATTGCGAACAAAGGCTATGAAAGCTTGAAGATGCGCGGACAGAGTGAGCGGAAAAGTGCTCAAAGATGTGGCTTGATGAAGGGAGAGGTCGATTTAGGCCGAGGACTATCGACGCGGGCGCTTGATTGAAAATACCCTTGCCTGGCTCAAGCGATCGGGCAGCGGCCACGCTTTACGAGAAGTTCAAGATAAACTATGAAAACTTAATTTTCATGGAATGCGCCTTCTTCTGGCTGCCAATGTGAAAGGAGAGTAAACCTCAATGCTCTGGGTTTAATTGGTTTAGGTATTTAACTTGCTCCATTCAATGATTTCGGTGATTTTGATTAACGAACTAACGGAACGCTAGTAGGGCGCTATTCGTCATAAATCGTTTTGGTATGTGGTGGTAGATGTATGGGGAGTATTCGAAATCTCAAGGCCATTCATGAACGATGCAGGCTCAAGTGGTCTGGGCTATTAAACGGCGCGCCCAGATGGCAATGGGTGAACCTCCACTGAGAGGTAACCGATGAGCCGAAGTCATAGAAAATTATAGGTCTGCCAAATGATTGTTGATCAAGGTCCGAACGCAAGCTCGGTTTGTGTTGGCCGGAGCTTGAACAATGCCGCCGTACGCTGTTGGCTTGCCCAGTACAAGGCCGAGCAGTTGGGCGGGCCAATAGGAAATCCGTTGACCGGCGAACAGCAGCGAATCCGTCAGATTGAGCAGCAAGCTATTGAGCTGAAGATGGGCAGTGGCACTCTAAAAAACTACAGCCTCCTTTGCCCGCGAATTGAAGTAATCCATCAAATGGTCCGCCAATTACAACACAACGCTCACCCGGTGACGCGTGTTTGTCTGTTGCTCCGGATTACTCACTGGAGCCTCGATGAGACCCGGCAGCGGCAAGCGAAACCCAAATCAGTCTTCTCCGCAGGTATCGGGCTCAAGGCGGCATTCGTGTCATCTGCAGATTGCTACGATAGCCGCAGGTTGGAGAGCACATGACCCCATAGGGGAGCATATTGGCCTATTCAAGGTTCGGCACTTGATGAAACGCGATGACTTACGGCTCGCAAGTTTGGCCATATCACTAACAGAAACCATGGCCCGCCATTGGCTGAAAATCGACTCAACCACCAGTTTATGCCAAAGGGCGTTAAGCTGTCCTCGCTGCAGATATCAACTAGCAGTATGAGTTAATAGGCTAGCCACCGGGGCAACGCAGTAAGGAGAGATTCTTCCTGAGCGTAAAATGGAAAGGACTTCGCGCAAGAATTACACCAGTCACGGTGAAGCGATAAGAGATTCCTAGGATTACAAGTGAAGCTCTACAACCATTGTGAGCGGGCGATGGCTTGATGTCCGCGAAAATTGAATTCCACAGCATGTCAATGCTGATCAGTCTGGACTGGTAGGTTTGGCATCTGGATGCCTCAAGGGGAATTTGTTTATGGGGGTGCGAGGTGCGTCATGCGGGCTATGCTTGAAGCAGCTTGCACTGGATGTGAGGTTGCACCGTCGGTTCCGCATGGGTAGGCAATTGATGTGATGGGTGAGGGGATTCAGCCTGAGCGGAAAATCTATAAAACCGTGTGGTTGTTGGCGCGGTTGTGAGGTGGTTTCGCTGCTGGCTTTTAAAAACACAATTTATCTGACGAGTGGTGAGCAAGGAAGGGGCCGGGACGCCTGCTTAGGGGAGGAGGCTAGACTCTTCATGTCCGCTCTCTTCGAACTACATATGTTGCACTTCAAGCGCTAATAATCAGAAAAAACGATCCGAGGAAGACTACTATAAATGTACAATGACCGTGAGCTCCTAGGCAATAGTGATGAAGTAGACCTGATCGAATTGGTCAGGGTGTTGTTGTGCAATAAGCTGCTAATAATCTCCTTGGTCGCATTCTTTGCAGTTGGTTCTATTGCTTACGTTCTCCTGGTGACGCCCGTTTATGAGGCAAGGGTCATGATCCTGCCGCCTAGTCAGAGCGACATCTCGCACTTAAACTATGGGCGCGGAGGTACATCAGGCTTGGCGCCCTTAAGTGCTGAGGATGTTTATCGAGTTTATCTTAACAACCTTCGGTCAGAGTCGCTGCGCCGGAAGTTCTTTCGTGAGGTATATCTTTCTTCATTGGGAGAGGGGGAGCGTAATAGTTCGCAAGATGGTTTGTATCGCCGCTTCAATGAGCTTCTTGCGATCGAAGTGGAAAGCAAAGAGCGGCCGTCGAGTTATGTGATAACGGCGCGTTTATCTGATCCTCAACAAGTTGCTCGCTGGGTGGTGCTATATGCGCAAATGGCAGGAGCTCAGGCAAAAAATGAGGTACTTAAGGATGTCAAGGGGGATGCGATAATCAAGGCAAACAACCTTCAGCAACAGGTGGTCAGTGCGCAATACAGTGCTCGTAAGCAGCGCGAGGACCAGATCGCTAAATTAGAGGAGGCGCTGACGGTTGCCAGATCCATCGGGCTTGAAAAGCCGCTAATAATTTCCGGGACCTTGTCGGCTGGGGTATCTGCGGGAATGGATGGGTCTCTTACGTATATGAGAGGAAGTAAAGCGCTAGAGGCGGAAATAGATAATCTAGAGAAGCGGGCGTCGGACGATCCGTTTATCGAGGGCCTGCGCCAGAAGCAAGCTGCGGTGGCGAGCTATCGAAATCTGGGAATCGACCCTTCAGTCGTGGCGGTGTATCGGCAAGATGGTGATCCGGAGCTTCCGGATCAACCGATAGAGCCACGTAAAGCATTGATTGTGCTGATTGGGGGGCTGTTCGGAATGCTGTCAGGTGTTGTGCTGGTGCTTGTTCGGCATTTCTGGCGAATTGAGGCAAGGAGATCTGGCTGAATCTAATGGTTAAAAGGAAGCGGAGAATTCTGACAACATGTAGCTCTTGCTGCTACAAAATGCAACAATGACGCCCTTCGTCGTCTGGCGACAGGGATTGTTCTCGGGGGCTAACCAACTCTGATGTTGGTGGCAGTGAGCGAATTTCTGTGTTGGGCGGAGGGTTCACTTTCACACAGATAGGCCGTTGCCGTGACAATCGTATCCCGGGTCCCATCCGTTGTTACCCAAGACCAGATAGATCTTTTCGCCTTGATACAGTCTGTATGGCGAAGAAGGGGGCTGATTGCTGCGGTAGCGGTGTTATCGGGCGCCTTGGCCGCAGGCTACGCATTCACAGCTACTCCTGTGTATGAGGTCAGCACCATCTTGCGTCCTGCCGCCTTGAATGACATGGACGCACTGAACCGCTCCCAAGTGTATTCGCTACCACCAAGTGTGGCTCTTACTCGTGTAGGTGCTGCGCTTGAATCCTACGAGACGCGCTTAGCGTATTTTCGCTCCAGCCCTGAGTTGCTGAAGGCATTCAGTGGTCCTGGCCAGACGCCTGAGCAAGCATTTGAAGTGTTCAACAAGACTGCTTTGTCGATCGTTCTGCCTGACCCCAAAAAAACAGATCTACTGAGCACTTTCTTGGGCTTAGAGATGCGCTATCCAAAAGGCATTCAAGGCGATGACATCCTCAATGGTTTTGTCCAGTTTGCCATTGAGCATGAACGTAGTCAGATTAGCGCTGACCTGAAAATTATGGTCAGTAATAGGTTGGTCGAGGTTGATGAGCAGATCAAGGCTGCTCGGGATGCTTATCAGCTGGGTAAGGCCGGTGAAATTGCTGGTTTGATGGAGGCAGACAACCTAAAACGCGCTGAATTACAAGACGAGCTCAAAGCGTTGAGGGTTCAGTTGAAGTCGTTGCGTGAGAGCCGAATTTCCTCGCTCGATGAAGCGATCACCATTGCTCGCTCCCTGGGAATCAAGAAGCCGTCAACGCCATCTTCCATGGCCCGCGAAGCTGAGCCGTCTGGCAATGTTATCCGGACAGAGGTGACCAACCAACAAATTCCCCTGTATTTCATGGGGGTCGACGCGCTTGAGGCGGAACGCAGGGTTTTGCGTCAGCGTGTTTCTGATGATTTCGCCGACCCTCGTGTCGCGCAAATTCACAGGGAGTTGCAGCTGCTTAAGGTAAATCGTAAGGTGCAACTGCTTGAGCGGCGGCAGAACGAAGACGTGTTTCTTAAGGGTATGGATGCGCTTCGAGAGGAAAAAGCGCGGTTGATGAATATCCCCACAGACCTAAGCCACCTGAACCTGGTTGTTATCGACCGTCAGGCGCTTGAACCTGTCAGTCCCGTCAAACCGAAGAAAGCTCTGATCATTGCTTTGGGTATCCTCGGCGGCGCGCTTCTGGGAACCGTTTTGATGATCTTGCGTTATATGCTGCGTTTGCGTCGCGTGCGGGTGGTGCCAGTGGGCAATACAATCGACCCCGATCAGCCCCCGGCGATTTCGCGATAGCAGCTTTAATTCCCTAGGATAGTTGCATCTCGGTTAGCAGATTGTGTTTCAGAAATATGATAGGAGGTAAAGGCAAGGATTTCAGGTGATGGTAGGTTTGCTGTGACTCCGTTAGGAGGCATAGGGCTTTCGAAGGAAAGGCCTTGATTTAAGGCAAAATCTGACAAATTTTTTTGCCATTTTTTAGGGGGAATGAAGAATTTTCTCTGCAAGTTTTAATTGTCTTATGGTTGACTTTTCCATGAGGATGTTCGCCATATTTTCGGGATAAAAAAATAAATTTTTATATGACAGAGTTGATATGAGTTCAGTTTCCCGAATTATAAAAAGCACAGCATTGAATTTGGGTGGTCTTGGCCTTCCCATGATAGTTGCTTTTTTTTCCATTCCCTATTTGATTCAGATGCTGGGCGCAGAAAAATTTGGTCTTCTCGCACTGATCTGGGCTGTTGTCAGCTATGTCGGAATCTTCGATTTGGGTTTGGGGCGTGCATTGACGCTGCAAGTCGCTACGTGCGACGCTCAGGAAAGAAGGCATGAGCTAGGCAGTATTCTTGGCACTGCGTATGTGTTGATGCTGTTGTTAGGGGGCGCGCTAGCCGGCGTGATATTCTTAGCCGCACCATCTATTGTTGCGTTGATCAAGGGTGTTTCCGATATCCGTGAGGTTGAGGCGGCCTTTATAGTGATGGCACTGTCTGTGCCATTCATCATTTTAACGTCCGGGTTCAAAGGGCTTCTCGAAGCCCGGCAAGAATTCGCGAAAGTAAATTATGTGCGCCTCCCACTCGGTATTTTTACTTTCGCCGGGCCTGCGATATTGGTCTTCTGGTTTGGAGCTAGGCTTGACCTCATCGCTATCGTACTAGTAATTGGCCGGGTAATTGGTTGTTTAGCCTACTTCTGGTTCGCGTTGGGGATCGCCCGTATCGAACATAGACAGCTTTCTTGGAGAAATGCCCAAGTTAGACAATTATGCGTCTGTGGAGGCTGGCTGTCGGTCGGTAGTGTGGTTAGCCCGATCATGGGTTATGCGGATCGCTTTGTTCTGGGCATTCTCGTATCTGCCAATGCTGTCGCTTATTATGTGACGCCCAATGAGCTGGTGACCAAGCTGTGGATCCTGCCGGGAGCTTTGACAGCAGTGCTATTTCCGATCTTTTCCGGTTACTTCGTCGGCGGCGCGAAAAAGAACGCTGTTGAGTTGTTTGACTTTTTTTCAATGGTGATTTATCTGGCAGTGGCTCCTGTATCGTTGGTTCTGGCGATGTTCTCCTATGACTTATTACAGTTCTGGGTAGGTTCAGAGTTCGCCCGCGAAGGTCAGCACGTGTTAGTTATCTTCGCTTTTGCAATTCTGGTCAACTGCTTGGCGCACGTGCCTTTAACCCTGCTACAGGGAACGGGTAGTGCAAAGAGTGTTGCTGTTCTACAGTTGATAGAGGTTCCGCTATTCTTGCTTGCGCTGTGGGTCTTGACGTTGAAGTTTGGTGTGGTCGGAGCCGCATGGGCGTGGGTGTTGCGCGCGCTTTTCGATACGGCAGTGATGCTTAAGTTCGCTACGTTGAAGCTCGAAGTTAGCTATTGGCCGCGCGCGGTGACAGCGCTACTCGGTGTGCTTGGGCTAGTGCTGATATATTGGATCATAGAAGGTGGAGCGTTATTGACGCGTATTTTTTTCAGCGGTTTGGTTTGCTTGGCATTCGCTGTTGTGATCCTGCGGCTGTTCTTCAAGGCCTCCGCATTTAAGTTGAAGATACAGCGCTGATGGAACTGGCGAGCCGGTTTCTGGATGCCTACAGCCTAGTGTTCTTGGCGGTTTGGGTGGGGGCGCTGCTGGTCTGGGTGTGTGGTGGGGAGCGCTCTAGGCTCGAGAGTGTGACCTATATTGTGCTCTCAGCTGTGTTGATCTGGTTTTCTGCCACGCGCTACGAGACGGGGTATGATTGGCCGGCATATAAAGAATTCTATATTCTGCTAAAACAGCCATCGGATAAGTATGACTTTGAAATTGGTTTTTTGGGTTTAGCGCATTTGTTTCGCGCATTTGATTTAGAGTTCATAGTGTTCCAAGGGTTTGTGAGCGCTCTGCAAGTTTTTCTAACAACTGTGTTCATTAGGAAGCTATTTGGTGGGCTAGCTCTTCTCGGGCTGGCTGTTTATTACACTGTGCCCGATCTTTATTTGATCAATTCATTTTCGCTGATGCGTCAGGGGTTGGCGCTGGCGCTTTTTCTTTGTGGGGCGATATATCTAATCGAGCGGCGATTGTTTGTGGCGCTGTCTTTGCTGCTGCTGGCAACTTTTTTCCATACGTCAAGCATTTTTGCCGTTATCTCTTTATTGCTGATTCGTATGGTCGGCGTTAGCTATATGGTGGCGGTAGTGAGCGTGGCGGTTGTCGCCGTAGCTTATCTGCTGGAGATCAATGTCCCGGGTGTACTATTGCGTGCTCTTGTTCAGTTGGAGTTCTTTGGCAAGTATGCAATCTATAGCAATCTGGATACGCCGAGCTCAAATGCCATTTACAAGATTCTATTTGTTGTGTTGTTCCTCACGTTGTTTGTCTTTTCATGTTATCGGCGGCAATGTCGCAAACGAATAAATAGCTATAATCGAGAAGAGAAATTTTTGTTCGACTTGAGTTTTTTCACCGTGTTCCTAAGTTTCTTTTTTTGGGCGTTTCCGACGTTTCTTTCAAGATTTCAGGCGTTTTTTATATTTTTTCTGTTGTTCTATGTGTTGCGTGCATTCGACTCGCTCAGGGTCGCTAATAGGCTGTTGCTTTTTTCGCTGGTGCTCGCGATCAGTGCCAGCCTTTACGCGAAATTCGTGTTAACCAAAATTTCTATGGTTTACTTTCCCTATCAGAGCGTATTTTTTGATGATATTGAACGGCGGAGCACTGGCGCTCAGAGGACAGAAGAGTTGTATGACGAATTACGTTGGCTCTGGAAAGGTGTTTAGGTAATGGAGAGAATCCTTCTGCTAACCACAAAGTACCCGTGTCGCGCCGGGGAGGGTTGGCTTACTAACGAGCTGGCTGATTGCTTTGCTAAGGAGGGCAAATCGGTGTCGGTGTTGGTACTTAGCTGGGAATACAGTGATGGTGAGAGTGCTGTCATTGACCTGAACGGTGTGCGGGTTTATCGGCTGCGCTTGTGGAAAATTTTTTACAATAAAAATATTATATTCTCCACGCTGAAGATTTTTCTATTTTCGGCGTTGGTGCGGTTTCGCCATGGCCGGGTGTTGCGTGATACCGATCTTATTGTAGCGACCACTCCATGTATTGTTATTTGGGCTCTGCTGGATTTCTTCTGGAAAAAAACCAAGGCCAAAAAATACCTTATTCTCTGGGACTTTTTTCCTTATTATATGCGCGATCTATGGGGGGCGGGAAAGAGCAAGCTATTCTCGTTCTTTCTGCGTTGGGAGAACCGCCTGTATAGAAAATTCGACGCCATTGGTTGTATGACCAAGGGCAGCATTGATTTTCTTGAAAGTCACTATAAGATCGATCCGGAAAAAGTCAGTTTGTTGCCGCTATGGACCAAGCAGCTTCATCAGGTTGTTCTGGATGCGTCTGAGCGCTCCTCGATTCGAGCTAAATACGGAATTATCGATGAAGCATTTGTCGTTATTTATGGCGGTGCCATGTCGGTCGTGCAGGGGCTTGATAATATTCTTGATCTTGCGTCACATTCCAAAGCCAAGCCGCAGTTCCAATTTGTTCTTATTGGCAAGGGTAGCGAACTCGCTCGCCTGAAAGCTCGCGTGCAAGATGAGAGCTTGCATAACGTGTTGTTTATCGATCACGTGCCGCGTGATGAGTACGAAAAGATAATTGCTGCCTGTGACCTCGGTTTGGTTTCACTTTCTGGAAATCATGCGGTACCTAGCTTCCCTTCAAAGTCAATAGATTATTTGAAGGTTGGCTTGCCGATTCTAGCCTCCATTGACAAGTACACAGAGTTTGGTGGGATCCTGACTAGGGACATGAAGGCCGGTCTATGGGTTGAGGCCGGGAACCCTGTGACGTTAGCTGAGGCACTTGAAAGGATGTACTCGGATAGCGTATTTTTGTCAGAGTGCGCTAAAAACGGTCGTCAATATTATGAGCAGGAAATGAAAGTCGATTCTGCTATCCAAAAAATTCTTTTTGCATGCGAGGATATATGAGCTTCAAGGGAAAGACACTTTTGATTACTGGTGGCACCGGTTCCTTCGGCAATGCCGTGCTCAAGGGCTTCCTTGATACCGATATTGGCGAAATTCGAATTTTCAGCCGGGATGAGAAAAAGCAAGACGATATGCGTAAGCGCTACACCAGTGAAAAATTGAAGTTCTACATTGGTGATGTTCGTGACTATCAAAGCATTCTTGCTGCCAGCCGCGGTGTTGACTACATTTTCCACGCTGCTGCTCTCAAGCAGGTTCCATCTTGCGAATTTCATCCGCTGGAAGCGGTAAAAACTAACGTGCTGGGCACCGAGAACGTTCTTGAAGCTGCCATCCAGAACGAAGTCAAGCGTGTTGTTTGTCTAAGCACGGACAAAGCGGTCTATCCGATCAACGCGATGGGTATCTCCAAAGCGATGATGGAAAAGGTCATGGTAGCGAAGTCTCGCAATGTTGATGAGAAGAAAACCGTCATTTGCGGTACTCGCTATGGCAACGTGATGGCCTCACGTGGTTCGGTTATCCCACTGTTCATTGATCAGATTCGTGCTGGCAAACCGCTAACGCTGACCGATCCTAATATGACCCGCTTCATGATGACACTGGCTGATGCAGTCGATCTGGTGCTGTACGCCTTTGAGCACGGCAACAACGGCGATTTGTTTGTACAGAAAGCGCCAGCTGCTACTGTCGAGACCCTCGCTAAAGCCTTGACCGCTTTGGTGGGCAAGCCTGAACACCCTATTCAGGTGATTGGTACCCGCCACGGCGAAAAACTTTACGAAGCGTTGTTGAGCCGTGAAGAAATGGCTTGCGCCGAAGACATGGGTGATTATTTCCGTGTTCCACCTGATTTACGCGATCTCAACTATGCCAAATTCGTCGAAGAAGGCGAAACAAAGATTTCACGTACTGAAGACTATAACTCCCACAATACCGAGCGCTTGAATGTAGAAGGAATGCAGCAATTGCTGCTCAAGTTGGATTTCATGCGCGCTATTCAACGTGGTGAGACCGCCGCACCCGAGGAGTGACAGATGAAGGTTCTGATTACCGGTGCCAATGGCTTCGTCGGCCAGAACCTGATCGCCCACTTGGGCGAACGGGACGACGTGGAAGTACTGCGATTTACTCGTGAGGATCCGCTTTCGAACCTTCCCGAGTTAGTGGCAGGGGTGGATTTTATCTTCCATTTGGCGGGTGTGAATCGGCCACAAGACCCGCAAGAGTTTCAATCCGGCAATACCGATCTGACTCAGGCTTTGTGTGACGCTATCGTAGCTAGCGGTCGGCAGTTGCCGATTTTGTATACTTCGTCTATACAAGCTGAACTCGGCAACCCGTATGGAAATAGTAAGCGTGGTGCTGAGGAAGCATTGTTGGCATTGTGCTCTGCTCATGCAGTGCCAGTGCATCTATTCCGTCTTCCCAACGTATTCGGTAAATGGGCACGACCCAATTACAATTCGGCCGTAGCGACGTTTTGCAACAACATCGCCCGTGACTTGCCGATTTCGATCAACGACCCGAAGGCTGCAGTAACCCTCGTTTATATTGATGATGTCATCAACCACTTTGTCGCCGTTATGGACGGCAAACTCGCCGGGGATCCTTTCGTCAGGGTGGAGCCACAATATGCTACCACCGTTGGAGAGGTGGCTGATCAGTTGTATGCGTTTAGCGACAGCCGTAAAACAATTATCACCGAGCCGGTAGGTACTGGTTTAGTACGGGCGTTGTACTCTACTTACCTGAGCTATCTGCCACCTGAACGCTTCACTTATGAAGTACCCAAGTATGGTGATCAGCGTGGTGTTTTCGTTGAGATGCTCAAGACCAAGGATTCAGGCCAGTTCTCTTACTTCACGGCCCACTCGGGAATTACCCGGGGTGGTCACTACCACCACTCAAAAACCGAAAAGTTTCTGGTCATAAAAGGCAAGGCATGTTTCCGCTTCCGCCACATAGTTTCAGGTGAGTTCTATGAGTTGTTCACCACAGGTGAGAGGCCAGAAATTGTCGAGACCGTCCCTGGTTGGACGCATGACATTACCAACGTTGGTGAAGACGAGATGGTCGTGATGCTTTGGGCTAATGAGATTTTTGACCGCGAACACCCTGATACCTACGCTCGTTCGCTGGGTGCTGGGGCCTAGTCGCTGTTAATAGGATATTGAAATGAAGAAGCTTAAGGTTGTAACCGTGGTGGGCACCCGCCCGGAGATCATTCGCCTGTCGAGAGTTATGGTCGCGCTGGATGAGCATTGCGATCATGTGTTAGTGCACACTGGACAGAATTACGATTATGAATTGAACGAAATCTTCTTTCAGGATCTTGGGATCCGTAAGCCGGACCATTTTCTCAATGCCGCAGGAGCCAGTGGTGCAGAAACCATCGGTAATGTGATAATCGCCGTTGATCGTATTCTGAGCGAAGTCAATCCGGAGGCCCTTCTGGTTCTGGGGGATACCAATAGTTGTATGGCGGTTATTCCGGCAAAGCGTCGTAAAATCCCTACTTTCCATATGGAGGCTGGTAATCGTTGTTTTGATATGCGAGTGCCGGAAGAGATCAATCGACGTATCGTTGACCACACTGCGGATATCAATCTCACCTACAGCACCATCGCGCGGGATTATCTGCTCCGTGAAGGCCTACCTCCGGATCGTGTGATAAAAACTGGTAGCCCGATGTTCGAAGTGTTGAACCACTATCGGAGCGGAATCGATGCTTCTGATGTTCTCGCTCGCCTTGGTCTCGAGAAAGGGCGTTTTTTTGTCGTCAGCGCGCACCGTGAGGAAAACGTCGACTCCGACAAAAACTTCCTGAAGTTGGTAGATGTGCTCAATACGTTGGCCGAGCAGTTTCAGTTCCCTGTTATTGTATCGACTCATCCTCGTACTCAGAAACGGGTCGATGCCATGGGTGTTAACTTCCACGCGAATGTGCGTTTGTTGAAACCACTCGGGTTCAAGGACTATAACAAGCTGCAGGTCGAGGCGATGGCCGTTCTCTCGGACAGCGGGACCATCAACGAAGAAGCATCGATTCTCAATTTCCCTGCGCTGAATATTCGCGAAGCCCACGAGCGTCCTGAGGGGATGGAGGAAGCTGCAGCGATGATGGTGGGGCTGGAGGTCGATCGTGTTCTACAAGGGTTAAGTATTCTCAACGGTCAGGCTCGTGGGGATATGCGGACTCTGCGTTTGGTGGCTGACTACAGCATGCCGAATGTTTCGGATAAGGTTGTTCGTATTCTTCATAGTTATACCGACTATGTAAATCGGACCGTATGGAAGCGTTACTGAACTGAGTTGTATGCATGACTGATAAAAAGCTGAGAGTGCTTGTCGTCACGCAGTATTTTTGGCCGGAAAACATGCGGATCAATGATTTGGTCCGCGACCTTAAGGAAAAGGGCCACGAGGTTACCGTCCTCACTGGGCTGCCCAACTATCCCGAGGGTGAAGTGTTCGAAAGTTACTGCGTTTCTCCAGGGAATTTTGCGGCCTATAACGGCGCCGATGTGGTCAGGGTGCCGATGCTGCCGCGGGGTAAGCGCGGTATCCAGTTGATGCTCAACTACGCATCGTTCTTTCTCAGTGCCTCGACGGTTGGTGCCTTCAAATTACGTGGCCGCCAGTACGACGCACTGTTCGTTTACGCGGTGTCTCCGATCATGGCGGCGATACCGGCGCTCCTCATCGGGCGTTTGAAAAAAGCACCGGTTTTTGTCTGGGTGCTGGACCTCTGGCCGGAAACACTCCGCGCCGTTGGTGTTATACGCAACCCGCGCCTGCTGGCACTGGTAGGCAAGATGGTGTCGTGGATCTACAACCGCACCGACTACCTGCTGCTGCAGTCCCACGGTTTCCTGGACAACGTCAGGCAATATTGCACACGGCGGATCGCCGATGAGCGGTTGGTATATTTCCCCAGTTGGGCGGAAGATGATTTTTCCTCCTCAGGTTCGACGACGAGTGCTTTGATAGCGGCGGATCCCTCGGTGTTCACCGTGGTCTTCGCCGGCAACCTTGGCGAGGCTCAGGATTTCCCGGCGGTTCTCGACGCGGCGCAGGCGCTGCGTGATACCGCGGCGATTCGCTGGGTCATCGTTGGCGATGGTCGAATGAGCGCCTGGCTGGCCGAGCAGGTACAGGCGCGCCAGTTGCACAACGTGCACCTGCTTGGTCGTCACCCGCTGGAGGCGATGCCCGGCCTGTTCGCCCAGGCTGACGCGTTGCTGGTGACCCTGAAAACCAACGATGTCTTCCAGAGGACGATTCCCGGCAAGGTGCAAGCTTACTTGGCGTCCGGGCGTCCTTTGCTGGGCATGATCAACGGCGAGGCAGCTCGAGTCATCCGCGAGTCCGGCGCCGGGTTTGCCTGTGACTCCAGTGACGCCCGAGGCCTTGCCGCAATCACCAGTACCCTCGCGGATACCGCCTTGGCGCAACGTAACGCGATGGGTGAGGCCGGGCGTCAGTACTACCTCGAACATTATTCCAAGCCCAAGCTCATGGCTCGCCTGGAGTCGTTATTTCGTGAAGCCACCCTACGCAAGGCAGGCAAGTGATGTCACATACCGTGTTGTTGACCGGTGCTTCCGGTTTTGTAGGTAAGGCTGTCCTTGAAGGGCTTCTGGCGCGGGACTATTCGGTGGTTGCGGCGTTACGCAGTGTGCCCGCCGATCTGGACCCTCGCGTGGCCGTCAGCCGTTTCGAGGCGCTGGACGGCTCGATGGACTGGGCGGCCGCTCTTGTCGGGGTGCGTACCGTCATTCATTCCGCTGCGCGCGTGCATGTCATGAACGACACCGAAACGGACCCGCTGGCAGCGTTCCGCAAGGTCAACGTCGATGGGACCCTGAACCTGGCGCGCCAGGCCGTGCAGGCCGGTGCCAGTCGCTTCGTGTTCATCAGCTCGATCAAGGTCAACGGCGAGGGCACAGCGAAGGGGCGCCCTTATGGTGCCGACGATATGCCGGCCCCGGCCGATCCCTATGGTGTGTCGAAGATGGAAGCCGAACAGGCGCTGCGTTCGCTGGCCAAGGAGACCGGGCTCGAGGTGGTTATCGTGCGACCGGTGTTGGTTTACGGCCCCGGGGTGAAAGCCAATTTCCTGGCCATGATGCGCTGGCTGGACAAGGGCGTGCCGCTACCATTCGGCGCCATCGATAACCGTCGCAGCCTGGTAGCCCTGGGCAATCTGGCGGATCTCGTGGTCACTTGCGTCGCCCACCCGGCGGCGGCCAACCAGACCTTCCTCGTCAGCGATGGCGAAGATCTGTCCACTAGCGGCTTGCTGCGCCGCATGGCCCGGGCCTTGGACAAGCCGGCGAGGCTGTTGCCGGTTCCCAGCAGCCTGCTGGAGCTGGGCGCAGGCCTGCTGGGCAAGCGCTCCTTGTCGCAGCGGTTGTGTGGCTCCTTGCAAGTCGATATTGAAAAAACGCGTTCTTTGCTGGGCTGGAATCCACCGATCAGCGTTGACGACGCGCTTCGGCTGGCGGCCCGGGACTATCAGGAAAAAACAAGAAAATGACTCAAGCCTGGCTGATTCCATTGGTGGGGGGGCTGTCCCTGATATTGACCGCCGTGCTTCGGCGCTACGCGCTGGCCAGGAGCATCATGGATATCCCCAATGCGCGCAGCTCCCATGCGGTGCCAACACCGCGAGGTGGTGGCGTGGCAATCGTGCTCGCCTTTCTCCTCGCTCTGGCATTACTGGTTACGGACAGTGGCCCCGGGCTGCACGGGATCATTGCCTTGGGGGGCGCGGGAGCCTTGATCGCGATCATCGGCTTCATGGACGATCACGGTCATATCGCTGCGCGCTGGCGTCTCCTGGGGCATTTCCTCGCCGCTGCATGGGCGCTGTTCTGGCTGGGCGGACTGCCTGCGTTGGAGGTCTTTGGCGCGACGCTGGATCTTGGCTGGCTCGGCGCGATTATCGCGGCGTTCTATCTGGTCTGGCTGCTTAATCTCTACAATTTCATGGACGGCATCGACGGAATTGCCAGCGTCGAGGCGATCTGCGCCTGTCTTGGGGCCTGCCTGTTGTACTGGCTCGGAGGGTTTGAGCAGTTGTTGATGCTGCCGCTTTTGCTGGCAATGGCCGTCGCTGGTTTCCTTTACTGGAACTTCCCGCCAGCGCGCATTTTCATGGGCGATGCAGGTAGTGGTTTTCTTGGTATCGCCCTGGGCGTGCTGTCATTGCAAGCTGCCTGGGTATCCTCGCAATTGTTCTGGTGTTGGCTGATCCTGCTTGGGGTGTTCATCGTTGATGCCACTTATACCCTGATTCGCCGTCTGTCCAGGGGCGATAAAGTCTATGAGGCTCATCGCAGCCATGCCTACCAGTTCGCGTCGCGCCTTTACGGCAAGCATTTGCCTGTGACCGTCGCGGTTGGCGCGCTCAACCTGTTCTGGTTGTTACCCGTTGCCTTGTGCGTCATGCTGCTGGGCCTGGACGGGGTGCTGGGTGTGATCATCGCTTATGTACCGCTGGTCATACTGGCCGTGCGTTACCGCGCCGGTGCGCTTGAATAACCTGGATTGATTCTCTGGCGGGCATGCGCAGAGGCACGTGTTTTCAGGTACGGATTCACTATGGGAGCAGTAAAGGTGTTTGAAGGGGTTATGGATAGATTGCGGGCGGTGCTGCTTGGGCTCCCCCGCCGTCAAAAGCGCCTATTGCAGGTGTTGACCGATGTCGTATTGGTCTGGGTTGCGTTATGGCTGGCGTTCGTTGTGCGTCTGGGCATCGACGAGATGGCGAACCCCATCCGCGACCACCTCTGGCTCTTTATCAGCGCGCAGATAATCGCTATTCCCCTGTTCATTCGCTTTGGTATGTACCGGGCGGTAATGCGCTATTTTGGCAACGATGCACTCATCGCCATCATCAAGGCGGTCAGTCTCTCAGCCCTGATCCTGGGTGTGGCGGTTTACTGGTACAGCAACCACCAGAATGTCGTACCCCGTTCGATCATCTTCAACTACTGGTGGTTGAGCCTGATTCTGGTGGGTGGCTTGCGTCTGGCCATGCGCCAGTATTTCCTCGGCGACTGGTTCACCGCTGCGCAACATGTGCCGTTCACCAATCGGGACGATGGATTGCCCAAGGTCGCGATCTATGGTGCCGGTTCCGCCGGTAATCAACTGGTTGCCGCTCTGCGTCTGGGCAAGATGATGCGCCCGGTCGCCTTCATCGATGATGACAGCAGCATCGCCGATCGTGTTATTTCCGGCTTGCAGGTGTACAAGCCCCGTCATTTGCAAAAGATGATAGATCGAACGGGGGCGCAAGAAATACTTCTGGCCATTCCTTCGGTGACCCGTGTGCGACGCCGCGAGATTCTCGGTTTCCTTGAAGAGTTTCCCTTGCACGTTCGAAGCGTTCCCGGGTTCATGGACCTGGCCAGTGGCCGGGTCAAGGTCGACGACATTCAGGAAGTGGATATCGCCGACCTGCTTGGGCGTGACGCGGTTCCCGCGCAGGAAGACCTGCTCGAACGCTGCATATCCGATCAGTCGGTGATGGTGACGGGGGCGGGTGGCTCGATCGGTTCCGAACTGTGCCGGCAGATTCTCGGTCTGCACCCGCGGATACTGCTGTTGTTCGAACATAGCGAGTTCAATCTCTACAGCATCCTGTCCGAACTGGAACAGCGGGTCCGTCGCGAGTCGCTGCCGACCAAGATCCTGCCGATCCTTGGGTCCGTGCGCAATCAGGGACAGATGCTCGACATTATGAAGACCTGGCGCGTCGATACCGTATATCACGCGGCGGCCTACAAGCATGTGCCCATGGTCGAGCACAACATTGCCGAAGGTGTGCTGAACAATGTTATCGGCACCCTGAATACTGCACAGGCTGCGCTGCAGGCCGGCATTGCCAACTTCGTTCTGATTTCCACTGACAAGGCGGTGCGTCCGACCAATGTCATGGGCAGCACCAAGCGTCTTGCCGAAATGACCCTGCAGGCGCTCAGCCGCGAGTTGGCGCCGGTCCTGTTCGGTGACAAGGGCAATGTGTCCCAGGTTAACAAGACCCGGTTCACCATGGTCCGTTTCGGCAATGTACTGGGGTCGTCCGGTTCGGTAATTCCACTGTTCCACAAGCAGATCAAGTCAGGTGGGCCTCTCACCGTGACGCACCCGAACATCACCCGGTATTTCATGACCATCCCCGAAGCAGCCCAGTTAGTGATCCAGGCGGGCTCCATGGGGCAGGGCGGCGATGTCTTCGTCCTCGACATGGGCGAGCCGGTACGCATAACCGAGCTGGCGGAAAAGATGATTCACCTTTCCGGCCTGAGCGTACGCTCTGACCGCAACCCGCACGGTGATATTGCTATCGAGTTCACCGGCTTGCGTCCCGGAGAAAAGCTCTACGAAGAGTTGCTGATCGGCGACAACGTTGCCGCTACCCGACACCCTATGATCATGACCGCCAACGAGGACTACCTGTCCTGGGATGTTCTCAAGGAGCGCCTGAGCGAACTGCTCAGGGCGATCGAAGTGGATGACTACAATCGGGTCAGGCAATTGCTGCGGGAAACCGTCAGTGGCTATGCGCCTGATGGAGAGATCGTCGACTGGATCTATCAGCAGCGGCGTCTCGATCCTTGACAACAAAAACGGCATCGTAAAGCTTGGTGCTGATTCGTTGAAATTTGATATGTACAACACAAAAAATCGATGCATGGAAACATGCATCAGTTTTTTATTGGTTTTGAAAAACAGAGCCCCTCACCATGGACTGGTCTCACAGCCACATGGCGTCGCAAGGTAAGGGTTGGTCGAATAGGCACTGCACTCGATTGGCGGACTATATGAAGTCGAACGCTAAACTTGGGGCATGAGCGATAAAGAACGCTGGCGAATACGCCAGGAAAAAGCGGCACCGATTATCAAAACATTGTATGCGATCCATAAACCCCACCTACCCAGTGGTGGGGCAACGGTCTACCGTGGCATCTGCGGCGAGCAGTTCCACGGTAGTAACGCTTCGTACTCTTCGACCGATGAGGCGTGCGGCAACCGCTCCAGTACGTGGCGCAGCCACGTATAGGGCTCTTGGCCGTTGACCTTGGCGGTCTCGACCAGACTGTAGATCTTTGCGCTGGCAGTGGCGCCGTTGACGGTATCGCTGAATAACCAGGCCTTGCGTCCGATGACAAACGGCTTGATCGCTCTTTCGGCCGCGTTGTTGTCGATGGGCAAATAACCCGCTTCGACATAGCGCTCCAGTCGGCTCCAGTTATTCGCCAAATAATGCACCGCCTTGCCTAATGCACTTTGCGGCGTCACCTGGGATTGGGTTTTATCCAGCCAGACTTTCAGTTGCCCCAAGATCGGCAGGCTCTTTTCCTGGCGAGCGATAAATCGCTGTTCATCATCGGCTTCCTTAAGTTCACGCTCGATCCCGTACAGCTTGTTGATCATCGTCAGTGCAATATCGGCCCGCCCGATCTTGCCCTTGGGCTGAACCTTCTGCGCGTCCACAAATTTGCGGCGCGCATGGGCCATGCACGCCAGGCGCTCCACACCCGATTGCAATGCCAAGGCGTTGTAGCCGGCGTAATCATCGGTCATGACATAACCGCGATAACTTTCCAGCAGTCGTAACGGCACCTCCTGCGCACGGCTGGACGTGTAGTCAAACAACACTACTTTGCGATCTGGCGGGCCGCTGGCCTGCACCCACATCCAGGATTGGCTGGTCGAGTCTCGATCCGGTTCCTTGAGGACCTGAACGCGAGTTTCATCGCAGTGGATCACCGTACTTTCCAGCAGCCGGTCACGCATCAAATTCAGCAGCGGCTGAAAGTGTTCGCTGCACTGGATGATCCAGCGCGCCAGCGTCTGACGAGGAATATCAATGCCATGTCGGCTCAGTACCGTTTCAAACCGGTGCAACGGCAAGCCATCGACGTGCTTGGTGGTCAGCAGCATGGCAAGAACACTCGGGCTGGCCATGCTCTTTTCGATCAATTGCGCCGGTTTGTCGGCGGTGACCGGTGCACTTTCACAACCACGGCAACCGTAGATCTTGCGGATATGTTTGATGACGCGGATCTGCATCGGCACGATATCCAGCTGTTCGCTGGTTTCTTCACTGATCACATGCTTGCGGCAACCGCAGGCACAGGTCAGTTCGTGTTTGGGTAGTTCGTGGATGACTTCGATACGCGGCAGATTGGCCGACAGTGGCTTGCGTTTGCCTCGGCGCGGTGTCGCGGCAACAACTTCTTCATCAGCGTCGCCAACCAACGGCATGGGTTCGCTTTCGGGCTCGTTGAACAAGGCCAATTGTGGCGTGTTGGGCTCGATGCTTTGCTCGGACTTACGCCCGAACAGACGGTCGCGCAACAGCTTGATCTGCTCTTTCAGGTCGACGATGTGGGTCTGATAAGCCTGGGCCGATTCCTCTTGGCGACTGAGTGCCTCAAGCAGCAGTTGCTTGAGCAAAACAGGATCATCAGGAAGGTCATCGGGCAGAGAAAATATGGCCCGGATTATACCGGGTCACGCCACGTAGCGCGGCGTCAAAACCTGATGAGGGCGGTTGCGCCAGAGGTCGAAACCGTCGAGTAACCAGTTGAGTTCCTGAACCGTCAGAACTATCGCCTCGTCGCTGGCATCGGGCGATGTTTTAAAGCGCTCGGATTCTAGGCGCTTGAGCCAAAGGCAAAAGCCGTTGCGCTCCCAGTACAAGATCTTCACCCGGTTCCGGGATTTGTTGAGGAAGACAAAAAGCACCGGGTCAAACACCGCGACCTTGATGTCCAGTTCGACCAGAGCGGCGAGGCCATCGATAGATTTTCGGAAGTCGACGGGCTTGGGGTAGAGATAGACTTTTTCGACTTTGGCGTCGGGTCTCATCATGGCGGGGCTGGCTCCGGAGAAAAACGGGAGCACAGCATCCGGTGTCAGGGGAACGCTTTGAATGTGTAGTTCATGGAGCGGTTACAAAACATTGCACGACTGGATGTTGGCCCAGCACGACCTTGTGCCCAACGGCTCTGCAACTGCCAAAGCCCCGACTACAGCCTTGAGTGCTAGATAGCGCTGTCCCATCAACCACAACCAAGCCGAGAACCAGATCAACTCGTGGGCGCTTGGATGCTCGAACTGGTTATTTGCCGGGTTGTTACGTAGTGGCAACGGGTGGCGGCGATCATGAGCTTGACCCAGCCGACACGGATAAACGTACATGACCCGTGGCTTAACTCAAGGACGTTTTGACTCGTCTGCCGCCAAAGCGAGCCAATTACCGCCACTTTGATGGGTGTCGGCCTGACTGGCGCAAGGTGAGTTGAGCGGATGCTTACGGCGGCTCAGCCGTAAGTGCGAGCAAACCGTATAGGCATCAGCCATGGTGACAGCCCTTTTTGAGGCGTGAGAAATTCAGATTTGGTAAAGAATCCGTTCCGCCAGATGTTTGACTCTCCAGAGTTACGATCTAGGTTTGAGAGGCAGTCAAGGAAACGCTGCCTTCGTTATCGATAACCCAAGGAGTTTCACCCATGCGCCACGCTTATCTTGCTTCGCTTCTGTTGGGCTGCCTCGGCATCTTCTCCCTGTCCATCAACGCGGCTCCGTCTGCCCCGGTGCCGGCGACAACCGTGATGGTGGAGCCTCAACAGCCTCTGATCGACCTGAATAAGGCCGATGTTTCAACGCTGCAAAGCCAACTGAGCGGTATTGGAAAAGCCAAGGCCGAAGCAATCGTTGCCTATCGTGAAAAGCATGGGGACTTTACTTCGGTGGATGAGCTTCTAGAAATCAAGGGTATTGGCAAAGCGTTGCTGGAGCGCAACCGGGACAAACTGAACGTGAACTGAACCTATAAAAAAGGATGAGGCCGATCTGAATAGATCGGCCTTTTTTGTAGAAGCTTGTCAGCGGTCCTGTGCTTCCTTCGCATCCATCTCCGCATTCCTTTCATGAACCCGCTTGAGCTGCTCTTCCGTAAGGGGCAACCTTTTGGCAGTGTCCCGGAGCATCATTAGGCCACCGACGATAGAGCCCATCGCCACCACCAGAATCAACCAAGCATACCAAGGCATGGCATTCTCCTTTGTACGGCGAAGATGGCCGTATCTGTAATTTCGAGTATAAGTTCTCTGTGTTGGTTCAATTATAGGGTGAGAGCGCTGCGTGGGAATTCGCTATCACTGGCCCCCGCTACGCCGCTGCATCGTTTACAATGCGCGCCGTTTTCGACTCGCCATGAGACCCTGCCCATGATCTTCTGCCAGACACCCCTGATTGTCGCCCTGGATTTTCCCACTCGTGACGCTGCGCTGAAACTGGCTGACCAATTGGATCCTACCCTGTGCCGGGTTAAGGTCGGTAAGGAGCTGTTCACCAGCAGCGCTTCGGGCATCGTCGAGACCCTTTGCAGCAAGGGCTTCGAGGTTTTCCTCGACTTGAAATTCCACGATATCCCCAACACCACGGCGATGGCCGTCAAGGCGGCTGCCGAGATGGGAGTGTGGATGGTCAACGTACATTGCTCCGGTGGGTTGCGCATGATGGCTGCCTGCCGCGAAGAGCTGGATAAACGCAGTGGACCGAAACCTCTGTTAATTGGTGTTACGGTGCTGACGAGTATGGGGCGTGAGGACCTGGCGGGCATTGGGCTGAGTGTAGAGCCAGAAGAGCAAGTCCTGCGTCTTGCTGCATTGGCCGAGAAGGCGGGAATGGACGGTCTCGTGTGCTCTGCACTGGAGGCCTCGGCACTCAAAATAGCTCATCCATCTTTGAAGCTCGTGACTCCAGGCATTCGGCCCGCCGGAAGCTCTCAGGATGACCAGCGGCGAATCATGACTCCACGCGAGGCTCTGGATGCTGGCTCTGACTATTTAGTTATCGGGCGGCCAATTAGCCAAGCTGCAGACCCGTCACAGGCGCTAGCAACTGTGGTTGCACAAATCAGGGCTGATGGGTGAATCCCATCAACCGCGGGTGTGCAAGGAGTGCAATCCAATCTGGGTTCAGATTGTGATTGGGTTATGGCGCATGAGTTTGCTCCAGCGTAGGGAAGGCTTCTCGATCACCAGATGAATACTGAGCGCTGCGAGGTAGGAGGTCAATGATGCAGCGGCTATGGCTGTTAGAGCCCCAGCCCCCTTCTCTACCAGGACATACATGATGGCATAGCCAAATAGTGCATGGACGACATACAGTGGATAACTGATATCAGCGAAGTGGGAAAGTAGCTTGTTGTTGGTGAAGCGATTTCTCAGCAGGTAGCAGATATGGAAGGCTGCGATAGCCAAGAGGTATCCTGACATCCATTGATAGGTATATCCAGCAGGTGTTGCAACTAGCAGCCAAAGTATTGGAATCAGGGAGCACACTAGCAATTGAATAATCCAAAACTGAGCTGTGCTAACTTTGTTGTTTAGTAGTGAGTAGTAGGTCATGCCAAGCAACAACATCAATCCCGATGCCATCTGTACGCCGACGAGATAATCTTTGAGCCTGAATGTCAATGCCGCTAAGAGTGAGATCACCAGTATTGCGATAATGTAGCGCCTAAAATCGAGTTGCATCGTTCGCGCACCCAGTACGCAGAGAGCTAGGTAGAAATATATTTCAACTTCCAAAGTCCAACTTATACCGTCTATTCTCGATACGCCCAATGGGGCGCGGGTTATCACACCGAAGTGGGCAAGGATGTCAAACAATGAGAAGTTGTAGGTGCTATGTTTATAAGCGGCAAGCACATATAGCATTACCATAGTAAACGAAAAGCCAGCTATATATACGGGGTATATCCGGAGTGCTCGCCGATATAAAAAAATTTTATTGCTGCTATTCTTCAGTGAGAACGGGATTACCAAGCCGCTGACGATAAAGAAAACACCCACTCCGAACTGGCCTAGGATGATGCAGTGATTGGCAAAGAACGATAAGACTTTGGGTATCTCCGGTAGGTTGGTTAGCTTGGGGACCCCCAATAAGTGGCATATCAATGGGTTCATTACCCAAAATATTCCGGCAAAGTGTGACAGGAGTACAGAGATGGCTGCAAAACCACGCAACGTATTTGCAAATATAATCCTGTCACTCATGAATGTCTCGGTTATAGGCTGAATAGTGGATGTCTATGTAGGGGGCGAGTCGTTTTCAGCCTCGCCGGGGAGCGGGAATGATAGCTCAATGCTGGCGGTTGTCGAGTATTCTATTTGATTCTCCGACAGTAAATAAATAGAGGGCATCTGGGGCTTTATGCTTGGGAGGTAATTGGTTGTACTGAGACGATGTTCAAGTTTTCAGCACCAGTTTGCCGAAGTTCTCACCGCTGAATAGCTTCAACAGCGTCTCGGGGAAGGTTTCCAGCCCCTCCACAATGTCTTCCTTGCTCTTGAGCTTGCCGCTTGCCAGCCATCCGGCGATTTCCTGGCCGGCCGCGCCATACTGCGCGACATGGTCCATCACCACGAAGCCTTCCATACGGGCGCGGTTGACCAGCAGCGACAGGTAGTTGGCCGGGCCTTTTACCGCCTGTTTGTTGTTGTACTGGCTGATGGCACCGCAGATCACTACGCGGGCCTTGAAGTTCAGGCGGCTGAGCACGGCGTCGAGGATGTCGCCGCCGACGTTGTCGAAATACACGTCCACCCCTTTCGGGCACTCGCGTTTCAGGCCTTCCAGCACGTCTTCGGCTTTGTAGTCGATCACCCCGTCAAAGCCCAGTTCTTCTTTCAAGTAAGCGCATTTCTGCGCACCACCGGCGATGCCCACCACGCGGCAGCCTTTGATCCTGGCGATTTGCCCAGCGATGCTGCCCACTGCGCCGGCGGCACCGGAAATGACCACGGTCTCGCCTTCCTTGGGCGCGCCGACGTCGAGCAGGGCGAAGTACGCGGTCATGCCGGTCATGCCCAGCGCCGAGAGGTAGCGGGGCAACGGCACCAGTTTTGGATCAACCTTGTAGAAGCCCTGCGGCTCGCCGAGGAAATAGTCCTGTACGCCCAGTGCACCGTTCACGTGATCGCCCACGGCAAACTTCGGGTTACGCGAGGCGATTACTTCACCGACACCCAGTGCACGCATGACCTGGCCGAGGCCGACCGGCGGGATGTAGGACTTGCCTTCGTTCATCCAGCCGCGCATGGCCGGGTCGAGGGACAGATAAAGGTTCTTCACCAGCACCTGGCCGTCGGCGGGTTCGCCTACCGGCACCTGCTCGTAGCTGAAATCTTCCCGGCTCACGGCGCCCACCGGGCGTTTGGCGAGCAGGAAGCGGCGGTTGGTCTGGGCAGTCATGGGAGCCTCGCAAGGGTTGGGCAAAAGCTTTGTGATAGACCTTCGCGGCGCGCTCGGCAAGTTCGGTGTTCGCGGCGAATACCTGACTATCGAGCAAGGTGATGAAGCGCCGTGTTGATAATCACCTGTTCTCATAGTGCATCAACCGGAACCCTGATGATGCTGCCCATCCGCTCTATCGGCTGACTAGACTCACGCCACTTTCCTCACCTTGTTGCAGGAGCTTTCGATGAGTATGACGTTTTCCGGCCAGGTCGCTCTGGTCACCGGTGCCGCCGCAGGTATCGGCCGTGCCACGGCGCAGGCGTTTGCCCGGCAAGGGCTGAAGGTGGTGGTGGCCGATCTGGACGTAGCGGGTGGCGAGGCCACGGTGGCGTTGATCCGCTCAGAAGGTGGCGAGGCTATCTTCGTCGCCTGCAACGTGACCAAGGATGGCGAGGTGCAGCAGTTGCTGGCGCGGACCGTCGAAGCCTATGGTCGCCTGGACTACGCCTTCAACAACGCCGGTATCGAGATTGAGCAGGGCCGCCTGTCAGAAGGCAGCGAGGCGGAGTTCGACGCGATCATGGGCGTCAACGTCAAAGGCGTGTGGCTGTGCATGAAGTACCAGTTGCCGCTGATGCTTGCCCAGGGCGGCGGCGCGATCGTCAATACCGCTTCGGTTGCCGGCCTTGGTGCGGCGCCGAAGATGAGTATCTACAGCGCCTCCAAGCACGCGGTGATTGGCCTGACCAAGTCCGCTGCGATCGAATACGCCAAGAAGCAGATCCGGGTCAACGCCGTCTGCCCGGCGGTAATCGATACCGATATGTTCCGCCGTGCCTACGAGGCCGATCCGCGTAAGGCGGAGTTTGCCGCGGCGATGCACCCGGTTGGCCGCATCGGTAAGGTCGAGGAAATCGCCAGTGCCGTGCTCTACCTGTGCAGCGACGGCGCTGCGTTCACCACCGGCCAGGCCCTGGCGGTGGACGGTGGTGCCACGGCTATTTGACGGCCAGCATGGCCTGGACCGCGGCGTTTCTGCTGGAGCGCAGCAGGGCGCCGGCGACCACCAGGCAACCCACCAGCAACAAGGCGCCGAACAAGGTCAAGGCGGTGCCGGCACCGAAGCGGTCAGCCAACAGGCCGGTGAAGATCACCGGCAGGCTGAAGCCCAGATAGGCGAGCAGGAAGAATCCGGCGCTGGCGCGGGTTTTTTCTGTTCTCGCCAGCGCATTGACCGCCGACAGCCCGCCCAGATAGATAAACCCGTAGCAGGCACTGCTGGCCCCGATTGCTCCCAGCAACACAGCCGGCAATGTGCCGCTATGCGCGCCCCACGCCAGCAGTGCGTAACTGCATGGCAGCACCAGCAAGCCCAGTCCGGTCGAGCGGGCTGGTGTCATGCGTCGTGCCAGTGGCTGGAACAGCAGGCCGCAACTGATGACACAGAACGTCGACATCCCCGACCAGTTGGCCAGTTGATGGCGTGCCAGGATCGACGGCATCAGAGCGATGACCAGGCCGACACAGCCCCAGGCCAGCAGGATCGCCAGGCCGTAGGGAAGGCTTCCCGTCGGGTAGAACGGCAGGCGCAGCAGCGCGGTTTGGCGACGGACGCCAGGATCCGGCAACCCCAGTACCGCCAGCAGCGCAACCAACGCCAGACCCAGGTGCAGCGCAAAGCTGCCGGGTACGAGTGTGGGACCTTGTAGCAGGAACAGGCTGGTGACCGCCGCGCCGAGGCCAAAGCCGAGCGAGGTGCTGGCAGTGACCCGATTGGCTGCGGCGCGGTTGTCGCCGTTGCGCATCAATTCGCCCATGTACGCGGTGCCGGTAGCCGATGCCAGCGCAGTCCCGACGCCCAGCAGGGTGCGGGCGAAGGCCAGGGTGGTCAGGCCGGGCGCGAGCATCGTCAGCACCGTGGCCAGCATCGACAGGCAGAGCGCCGCAATGATCAGCGGCTTGTGGCCGACCCGGTCCGCCAGTCCGCCGAACAACAGCAGTACCGGCAGGACGCCGACGACATAACCGGAAAAAGCGACCGCTGTCGCCGCCGCTCCCTGGCCGGAAAGCGCCGCGTAGGCGGTGTACAGCGGGGCCTGGAGATTGACGGCAAAGGTGACCAGGCACAGGGCGAAAGCCAGTATGGCGGACGCATGGCGGGTAATCATGGGGGACTCCTTGTAGTGACAAGGCGATTTTCGGGTGACCGTTGGCAGGGGGAAAGGCACACCTCCGGGTCTTTTGTGATTAACTGTTCGGCCAAAATAACCAAACACCTGAACCATGAAACTGAACCTTGATCGGCAATTGACGGCCCCGCTGGTACAGCAGTTGGCGGATGGCCTGCAGGGCTGGATTGCCGCCCAGCGGCTACGTCCTGGCAGCCGTCTGCCGTCGATTCGTCATTTGGCGAAAGAGCAGGGCGTCAGCCAGTCCTGTGCCATCGAGGCCTACGACCGGTTGGTATCGCAAGGCTGGCTGGAGGCGCGTCACGGTGTCGGGTTTTTCGTCGCCGAGCGTAAGGGCCAGGCGCCTTTCGCCGAAGAACCGCACTGGGAAGAAGGCATCGACGGGCGCTGGCGGTTGTTCAGCGACGACCGTGACGCGTTGCTCAGGCTTGGCTGTGGCTGGCTGCCGGACAACTGGCGGCAAAGCGAGGAAATTGCCCTGGCAATTCGTCAGGTCAGTCGCGGTGCGGAGCAGGATCTGTTCGGCTACGGGCCGCCGTTGGGGCTCACGGCCCTGCGCCAGCAGGTGCGCAAGCGCCTCGGATTGTTGGGTATCCAGGTACGGCCCGAGCAGATTCTCACCACCCAGGGTGCCAGCCAGGCCCTCGACCTGCTGGTGCGCACTTTGCTCAAGCCGGGCGATACCGTGCTGGTGGAAACGCCCGGCTATTACAACCTCTACAACCTGCTGCGCCTGCACGGTGTGCGCATGCTGCCGGTGCCGCGCACGGTGGACGGCCCCGATCTTGAGGTGATGGCTGATCTGCTGCGCGAGCACGCCCCGGGTTATCTGTTCATCAACAGCCTCTACCACAATCCCACCGGCACCAGCCTGAGCCCGCGCACCGCCCAGCGTTTGCTGGAACTGGCCGGCGAATTCGACGTGCGGATCATCGAGGACGATATCTATGCCGACTTTCAGGACAGCCAGGCTACCCGCCTGACGACCCTCGACAGTCAGCAGCGGGTGATTTACCTCGCGAGTTTTTCAAAGACCCAAAGCAGTTCGCTGCGGGTCGGTTACCTCGTCGCCGATGCGGGGCTGATCGCACGCCTCGCCGAGGTGAAGATGATCACCGGGATTGGCACGTCGCGGTTTGCCGAGCAGGTGCTGGCGCAACTGCTGGCCAGCGGGGTGTACCGCAAGAGCGTGCAGCGCTTGCGCGTGCGTCTGGCCCAGCATATGGCCACTGCGTTGCGCCTGCTCGAGGCCACCGGCTGGGAGGTTTTTGCCGAGCCTTACGGCGGCATGTTCGTCTGGGCCCGCTGCCCGGGTGTCGACTCCAGCGCGCTGCAACAGATCGCCCAGCGCGAAGGCGTCGTGCTCTCGCCGGGTTCGGCATTCGATCCGGAGGGCGCCGACAGTGACTGGCTGCGGATCAATGTTGCCTACACCCAGGATGTGCGTGCTCAAGCGTTTTTTCAGACGGTTGGCCAACTATCGTCGCGACGACCTTCAGTTTCCTGAAAACGACGGCTCCGTAGCTTTTTGCCATTATTCCGGCGCCGGTGTCTTGTGCTGCCACGGGCGCCATTGCCACTCTGCACCCTTGGCGATGCGGCGAGTTTTCCAGGGGCAGAAGGGGGCAGCGAGCAATGAAATCGGGCGCAAATGGTGGTTTCGCCAACCTGGGCATGGCCCGCAAGCTGGGGCTGGGATTCACCCTGGTGCTGTTATTGACGGCGGTCGTGGCCGCGATCGGTATTGCCGCGCTGTATGGCCTCGGCCAACGCGTCGATGGGCTCAAGCAGATGACCACGTTCAACAACGGGGTGCTGGCCCTGCGCCTGGACGAACAGCGCTTCGCCCAGCGTTCTGATCCCAAGGCCGCCGAAGCACTGCGCAAGGGCGTGGAGGCCTTGAGCGCCCAGGCCGGGCAGTTGCCGGAACTTGCCAGCAGCGATGTCGGCGCCGAGCTGAATGCCTACCGCCAGGCCTTCGACCAATTCGTCGAGTTGACCCAGGCCAAGGAGCTGGCGCTGGACATGGCCAGTTGGTCGGTGTCGAGCGTTGCCAACAACCTGGACGTGTTGCAGTCCGGGCTGGCGGACGATGGCACCTGGACGCTGAAGGACTCCCAAGGCCAGAAGGGCGCCGAGTTCGTCGAGCAGGCCGGCCAGGTCGGTCAGGTGGCGCGGCTGATGCTGCAGGCGATGGATGAGGCGCGGGTGCGCCTGGAGCAGAGCCGCAAGGGCGCCGATGATGTGCGTCAGGGGCGCATCGAGCAGGCTGACCAGGCAGCGGAACTGGCCGCGCAACTCAAGGGCAGTATCGAAGACCCCGGTTATCAGAGCGTACTCGGCGAGGTGACCACCCACATCGCCAGCTTTGGCGAGAAGCTTGGTGAATACACGGACCTGCTGGCCCGCGAGGAGCAACTACGCCAGCAGTTGCAGGCGCGCGCCGAACAGGTCACGGCGCGGGTCGAGCAGATCAACGCGGCCATCGATGCCGGAATGCAGGCCGAATTGAAGCGCAATGCCTTGCTGATTCTGCTGTCGTCATTGCTGGCACTGCTGGTGGGCATTGTCGCGGCGATCCTCATTACCCGGGCCATCGTGCTGCCGCTGCGCCGGGTGATCAGCCGTGCCCAGGAAATTGCCGCAGGGGATTTGCGCGGCGAAATCAACGTCGATCGCCGTGATGAGGTGGGGCAGTTGCTGCTGGCCATGCAGCAGATGGGCAGCGGCCTGAGCGGCATCGTCAGTGGTTTGCAGTCCGGGATCGACAAGTTGGCCAGCAACGCCCACACCTTGTCGGCGGTGACCGAGCAGACCAACCGCGAAGTCAGCAGCCAGAAAGAAGAAACGGATCAGGTTGCCACCGCCATGCAGGAGATGACGGCCACCGTGCACAGCGTTGCCCGTGATGCCGAGGAGGCTGCGCAAGCCGCGCAATCGGCGGACGGCAAGGTGGAAAACGGCCAGCAGGTGGTGCGCCAGAGCATGCAGCGCATCGAGCGACTGGCCAGTGCCGCCGATTCGGCCAGCCACAGCATCGAGACCCTCAGTGCCGAGATTCAGCACATCGGCTCGGTGCTGGAAGTGATCAAGAGCGTCGCCGAGCAGACCAACCTGCTGGCGCTCAACGCCGCCATCGAAGCTGCCCGCGCGGGTGAGCAGGGGCGCGGTTTTGCCGTGGTGGCGGATGAAGTGCGGGCCTTGGCCAAGCGCACCCAACAGTCCACCGAAGAAATCGAGCGCCTGGTCAGCAGTCTGCGGGCCAATGCCCAGTCATCGGTGACGCAGATCCAGAACAGTGGCGAACTGGTCAAGCTGGCGGTGGCTGATGCGCTGCAAACTGAAAGTGCGCTAGGCAGCATCGCTGCGGCAGTGTCGGTGATCCAGCAGATGAACCAGCAGATTGCCGCGGCCGCGGAACAGCAGAGTTCGGTGGCCGAGGAGATCAGCCGCAGCGTGACCCAGATTCGCAGCAGCGCCGATCAGTCGGCGATGGCCATGCAAGGCAACGCCAGCTCGAGTATCGAGCTGGCGCAGTTGGGTGCGGAGTTGAAAGGGATGGTCGGGCATTTCCGGATCTGAGTCCGGAAATGCCTGTCAGGCGCTTTTACGCCAGTTGAGGATCAGCAGCGTTAACACGCCAGCGACGATGCCCCAGAAGGCCGAGCCGATGGAGAACAGCGTGAAGCCCGAGGCGGTGACCATGAAGGTGATCAGCGCCGCTTCGCGTTCCCTGGCTTCGTTCATCGCCACGCTGAGGCCGTTCATGATCGAGCCGAACAGTGCCAGGGCGGCAATCGACAGCACCAGTTCCTTGGGCAGGGCGGCGAACAGCGCCGCCAGGGTGGCACCGAAGGTCCCGGCGATGCCGTAGAAAATCCCGCACCAGACCGCTGCGGTGTAGCGCTTCTTGGGGTCTTCATGGGCATGCGGCCCGGTGCAGATTGCCGCGCTGATCGCCGCCAGGTTGACCCCGTGGGCGCCGAACGGTGCCAGCACCAGCGAGGCCAGGCCGGTAACCGAAATCAGCGGCGAGGCGGGCACTTGATAGCCGTCGGCGCGGAGCACGGCGACGCCGGGCATGTTCTGCGAAGTCATCGCCACCACGAACAACGGAATGCCGATGCTGATGGTTGCTGCGAGGGAGAAGCTCGGCGTGGTCCACACCGGTGTCGCCACTTCCAGCTTGAAACCGCTGAAGTCCAGCAGGCCAAGCGCGCCGGACAGCGCCGTACCCACCACCAGCGCGGCGAGCACCGAGTAGCGCGGCGACACCCGCTTGATCAGCAGGTAACTGAAGAACATCCCCAGTACCAGGGTGGTGCGGTGCTGGGCGGCGACGAAGATTTCACTGCCGATCTTGAACAGGATCCCGGCCAGTAGCGCCGAGGCCAGCGACGCGGGAATGCGTTTGACCAGGCGTTCGAAACTGCCGGTCAGGCCGCAGATCACCACCAGCACGGCGCAGGTGATGTAGGCGCCAATGGCCTCGCCGTACGTCACGCCGCCGAGGCTGGTGATCAGCAATGCTGCGCCCGGCGTCGACCAGGCAACGGTCACCGGCGTGCGGTAACGCAGCGACAGGCCGATGCTGCACACCGCCATGCCGATGGACAGCGCCCAGATCCACGAGGAAATCTGTGCGCTGGTCAGCCCTGCGGCCTGGCCGGCCTGGAACATCAGCACCAATGAGCTGGTGTAGCCGGTGAGCATGGCGATGAAACCGGCGACCACCGCGGAGGGTGACGAGTCGGCCAGCGGCCGCAATTGTGCGGAGGTGGCGTCGGGCATGGCGAAATCCTTATACGGGTGTCAGCAGATTTTTCAGACTACCGTGCGACAGGGTGTCGATTGCAATACAGCAACCGTTGCATTTAACCGTACAGTCGCCAACCATGAAGGTCGGTTCGCTTTTGCAGAAAAGGGGGAGGGGCAAGATGTACAAGGTCTATGGGGATTACCAGTCGGGCAACTGTTACAAGATCAAGCTGATGCTGCACCTGCTCGATCTGCCCTACACCTGGCAGCCGGTGGATATTCTCAAGGGTGAGACGCAGACGCCGGAATTCCTGGCGATGAACCCCAATGGCAAGGTTCCGGTGCTGCAACTGGAAGATGGCACCTGCCTGTGGGAGTCCAACGCGATTCTCAATTTCCTCGCCGACGGCAGCGAGTTCCTGCCCTCTGAGCCGCGGTTGCGCACCCAGGTGCTGCAATGGCAGTTCTTCGAGCAGTACAGCCACGAGCCCTATATCGCGGTGGCGCGTTTCATCCAGTTCTATCTGGGACTGCCAGACGAGCGCCTGGAGGAATACCGCAAGCTGCACAAGGGCGGGCACAAGGCGCTCAAGGTGATGGAGCGGCAACTGGAAGTGACGCCGTATCTGGTGGGCGACCGCTATTCGATCGCCGACGTGGCGTTGTATGCCTACACCCATGTCGCGCATGAGGGCGGCTTCGACCTGAGCGCTTATCCGAAAGTGCGGGAGTGGCTGGCGCGGGTGGCAGAGCATCCGCGGCATGTAGCGATGGAAGGCTGACGTTCTTGTAGGCGCGAGCTCGCGAAGGCCTGCACAGCAGGCCCCGAAAGGATCAGGCAGCCGAAAAACGCTGGTCCAGATACGCGATGATCGCCTTGGACTCGTACATCCAGGTGGTCTTGCCGTCTTCTTCGATGCGCAGGCACGGCACTTTGATCTTGCCGCCTTCGGTGAGCAGGGCCTGACGATCCTGTTCGTTGTTCTTCGCGTCGCGCAGGGTGACCGGCACGTTGAGGCGGTGCAGGGTGCGGCGGGTCTTCACGCAGAACGGGCAGGCGTGGAACTGGTACAGGCTCAACCCGCGGGCTTCCTGCTCGACCCGCGCCTGGGCGGCGGGGTCACGCTTGCGTTTGGCCGGGCGGCTGATCCAGTCGAGAAAGACGATCACCTGGCCGAGGCCGACCCGCAGTGCTTTGACGATCATGGCAACTCCTCAAAATGAAAAAGCCGACCTGGACAGGTCGGCTCGCGTAACGCTCCAGATCACTTGATCAAGCTGAGAAACTCGCTGCGGGTCGCGGCGTTATCGCGGAATTCGCCGAGCATCACCGAAGTGATCATCGACGAGTTCTGCTTCTCGACGCCGCGCATCATCATGCACATGTGCTTGGCTTCGATGACGACGGCGACGCCCAGGGCGCCGGTAACCGTCTGCACCGCCTCGGCGATTTCGCGGCTCAGGTTTTCCTGGATCTGCAGGCGACGGGCATACATGTCGACAATCCGTGCCACCTTGGACAGGCCCAGCACCTTGCCGCTCGGGATGTAGGCGACGTGCGCCTTGCCGATGAAAGGCAGCAGGTGGTGTTCGCACAGCGAGTACAGCTCGATGTCCTTGACCAGGACCATCTCGCTGTTGTCGGAGCTGAACAGGGCGCCGTTGGTCACTTCTTCCAGGGTTTGGGTGTAACCGCGGCAAAGGTACTGCATGGCCTTCGCGGCCCGTTTCGGCGTGTCGAGCAGGCCTTCGCGGGAGACATCCTCGCCGAGCTGGCCGAGGATTGCGGTGTAGTTCTGTTCCAGGGACATGGATCTACCTGTGGTGTATTTCGCAAACGCGAAGGGTACGGCGGCTGTGGCGGCGCCGCAAGTCCGGCGTTACTCGTCGCGACCTTCGAGCATGGTCCGGCGCAGCATCACATACACCGCGCCGGTGCCGCCGTGTCTTGCCTGGCACGAGGTAAAGCCCAGCACTTGGGCGTGCTGGCGCAGCCAGGTATTGACGTGGCTTTTGATCATGGGGCGTTTGCCATCCAGGCGCACGGCCTTGCCGTGGGTGACGCGCACGCAACGGATTTCGAAGCGGGTGGCCTCGGCGAGGAAGGCCCAGAGGGTTTCGCGCGCTTTCTCGACGGTCATGCCGTGCAGGTCGAGGCTGCCTTCAAAGCCGATCTGGCCGAGCTTGAGCTTGCGCATCTGGCTTTCCTGGACGCCGTCGCGGCTCCAGTGCAGATCGTCTTCCGGGCCCACGTCGATGACGAACTGATCGGACAGACCGTCAACCACGGTCTGGTCGCTGCGCACCGTCGCGTTCTGCCGCAGGTTGTTCAGTTGCTTGCGATCAGTCTTGGGTTTGCCGGTGTCGGCGCGATCATGCTTGATCGGCTTGACGCCGCGCACCTCGCTCTTGAACAGGGAAAAATCGTCGTCTTGCATGTAGGTCTCCGCCGCGAGCGGCGCAGTTTACGCGAGTCCACACGCCGTTGCAGTCAATCGTGTTTTTTCATCAGGTGGGGCGACAGGTTCAGTTCGCGGCCGCGGCGCAGACGCAGGCGACGTCGGCGCCAGAGCCACACGCCCAGGTACAGCACCAGCAAACCGCCACCGAGCACCAGGCTGGCGGCGGCGGGGTTGGCATTGAGCTCGCCCAGTGCGGCGGGGTGGCCCAGCAGGCTGGCGGTTCCAGCCATGGCCAGCAGCACGCCGACGCTTGCCAGCAGGGCCGAAAACGCCGCGGCCAGGCGCGAACGCCAATTGCCCGGCTGGCGCGGACGCAGGCGTTTGGCGTCGAAACCGTCGGATATTTTCATTCCGATTTCCTCAGTGAATATCCGGTTTTGGACCGAAAGTCGTGGAGGTGGTTCCGCGCGCCAAGGGTCAGATCAGACTGTTGGTAGGGGTCACGCAGGCGAAGTTGTCGGCCATGATCGCCATTTCAGTCTGCTGGATCTGCGCGGCGGGGATCACGCCATCCTTGAACGGCAGGTCGCGGGTGGCGCAGGCGTCTTCGACCAGGGTGCAGCGGTAGCCGTAGTCTTTGGCGCGGCGCACGGTGGTGCTGACGCTGGAGTGGCTCATGAAGCCGCAGACGATCAGATCCAGGTGGCCGAGGTTCTGCAGGGTTTCATGCAGGCTGGTGTTCTTGAAGGCGTTGGGCATGCGCTTCTCGATGATGACTTCATCGCCCTGTGGCTCCAGGCCGGGGATGAATTCGCCGCGCGCACCCTGAGGATCGAACAGACCGCCGACGGTGCCCAGGTGACGCACGTGAATCACCGGACGACCGGCCTTGCGCGCCGCGTCGAGCAGTTTGCCGATGTTCGCCACTGCCTCGTCCATGCCCGACAGCGCCAGGGGACCGCTCAGGTACTCTTTCTGCGCATCGATAATGATCAGGCTGGCGTTGCTCAGTTTGGCGGGCGGATAGCCACGTCCGCTGAGGTGGAACATCGTCATTGGAACAGACATCAGGGGCTCCTTCGGGTAGGGCTTTTTACCTATTCTCCCCTGCTTGGACACTTATGTGAATCGCTTAGCGTACAAGTGGCGTGGTTAGTGGCTCTCAGCCATGTCAGCCAATCGCCCGTCGATGCAATTGCGGCCACTTGTTGCGCGAGGCTGGTAGAATCGCCGGTCGTCTTCCAAGGAGTCTGCCGTGATCACTTCCCGCCTGCGCACACTGCGCGACCACATTCGCTGGGCCGTCAGCCGCTTCCACGAGCATGAGTTGTTCTTCGGTCATGGTGCCGACAACGCGTGGGACGAGGCTCGGTTGCTGGTGCTGGGAGCGGTTCACCTGCCTTGGGAAGTGGCTGACAGCTATCTGGATTGCCGCCTGGAAGACGACGAACTGGTGAAGCTGCAACGCCTGCTCAAGCGCCGTATCGAAGACCGCGTGCCCACCGCTTACCTGCTGGGCGAGGCGTGGTTCTGCGGGATGTCGTTCATCGTCGATGAACGCGTGCTGGTGCCGCGTTCGCCGATCGGCGAACTGATCGAAAAGCGCTTCGAGCCGTGGCTGGCCGACGAGCCGGCGCGCATTCTCGACCTGTGCACGGGTTCAGGTTGCATCGGTATCGTCAGCGCCGAAGTCTTCCCCGAAGCCGAAGTGGTGCTGGCCGACCTGTCCTTCGAAGCGCTTGAAGTGGCCAACCAGAACATTGAGCGACATGGCCTGGAGCAACGCGTCTACACCGTCCAGGGTGACGGCTTCGCCGGCCTTCCGGCGCAGCGTTTCGACCTGATCCTGTCCAACCCGCCGTATGTCGATGCCGAGGACTTCGCCGACATGCCGGCCGAGTATCAGCACGAACCGGAACTGGGCCTGGCCTGTGGCAATGATGGTCTGGATCTGGTGCGGCGCATGCTGGCCGAGGCGGCGGACCACCTCACCGAGAAGGGCTTGCTGATCGTCGAGGTCGGCAACAGCCAGGTGCATGTCGAGCAGTTGTACCCGGAAGTGGATTTCGCCTGGCTGGAGTTCGAGCGCGGCGGTCACGGCGTGTTCATGCTCACTGCCGAGCAATGCCGCCAGCACCAGGCGCTGTTCGCTTCGCGGGTCTGATGGTGTTGTTGCGCGGGACGGCGTGTCAGCCAGTCCCGCGTTTCGCCCTCAGCGGTGGGTGGCGATCCAGATCAGCAAGCCGGCCTGGAACACTGCGAACGCCACCAGGCAGGTGATAGTGAACCGCAGGCCGCTGTCTTCGCGCCGGTACTTGGAAACCCGCTCGTCGCGCTCGCGCAGTTGCGATTCCTTCTCCTGCAACTTCTGATCGGCCTGCTGCAACATGTTGGCCGCTTCGATGATCTCGACCCGCTGCAGCTTGTCGGTATTCCAGCCGCCTTTCAGCTCGCCCACCTGGGTTTCGACGTAGCGCCCCTTGAGGTGCTGGGCGTCGGCGTATTCGACTTCCACGCCGTGGCTACGCAGCACATGGTCGCGGCGCAGGCGGGTGTCTTCGTTGAGTGCGTCCTTGTTCGCCAGGGCGCCGCCCTCGAGCCGGTAGTGCGACCACTTGCGCTGTGCCCACTGCACGGCCTGGGCCAGCATGAAGCGGCCTATTCCGCGGTTCAGTGGTTCGATCTGCAAGCCGCTGTCGGGGCCGATGGTCACCAGGCGCTTGTCGTGGTCGACACGGATATCCAGCACGTTCTGTTCTTTGCGCACTTTTTGCCCGGGCAGACGGATTTCCATGCGCAGCAGGCTGTGTTCCTTGCTGTGGCGCTCGGCATGGCCGAACTCGACGAAACGCAACGGACGCGCGCCGCTGTTGCGGTCGGTCGGCAGCGGCGCCAGGCGCAGCAACTGGAAATGTTCGGGCGCCAGGTCCGCCCAGGGCAGCGGGGCGGCTTCCGGAACAACCGGTTCGTCGGCCGCTGCGGTAGCGTCCTGGGTGGGTGCATCAGTCATCACAGGGTCCTCGTGTGCGCAACAGGCCGTCTACGGTGACAGCGCCTGCATCGGATTTATCGGCCGATTCGCCGAGGACTGGAGCCCGATTTGCTCAGGCGGATGTCAACTGCCGCACAAAAACCACGATCCGTTCGCCCAGTGCGCTGGCCAGGGGCAGTGCCGGATTGGTGTAGCTGTCGCGCTGCTGGCCCATGCCTGGCGGACTGATGCGCAGCATGTGGTTCATGCCATCGATCAGCGCAAGCTGCGCATCGGGCTTGGCCGCCTGCAGGGCCTTGGCGTCGGCCGGGCTGACCTGGATGTCGTTGCGGCCTTGAATGATCAGCGCCGGAATCTGCAAGCGTGCGAAGGCCGCCGCCGGGTCTTGGCTGAACAACGAAATCAGATAAGGCTGCACGCTGGGGCGCAGGGTATTGGCGAGTGCCGGCGGCACATCGCTGCTCGGCTGGCCGGCCTTGAGTTGATCGATCACCTGTTGCGCTTGCTTGAGTTGGGCCGGTGGCAGGCGTTCGGCCAGTTGTTCGCGCAGCACCTGGTCTACCGGCCGGCCGCTGCCGGCCAGGGCGATCACCGCGCTGGCGCCGGCCGGTTCCGCAGCCAGGCTGGCGATCAGTGCGCCTTCGCTATGACCGAGCAGGATCAGCGGGCCGAAGCGTGGGTCGGCCTTGATCTTGTGGCTCCAGGCCACGGCGTCGGCGACATAACGCTCGACGCTCAACTGACGTTCGTCCGGGGTCGCCGCCAGGCTCTCGGCAACGCCGCGCTTGTCATAGCGCACGCTGGCGATGCCCTGAGCAGCCAGTTGCAGGGCCAGACGCTTGAGAATGTCGATGCGCCCGATTGCAGGGTTGTTGCCGTCGCGGTCGGTGGGGCCGGAGCCAGCGATGATCAGCACCACCGGCGGCGGGGTGTCGCCGCGCGGCAGCAGCAGGCTGCCATGAAGAATGCCCTGGCCGGTGTCGAGGCTGACCGGGCGCTGGAACACGGCGGGGGCGGCGGCCTGGGCGAAGCCGGAAACGATCAGGAGGAGCAGGACGGCGAGGCGCGACATCATCGGGCTACATGCGGGGGGATGCCGGTTGGACCTGACCCCGTGCAGAAGGTTCGCCAGCAGGGATGAACTGAATGGTTAGCCTGCGTATACTGGCGGCCTTGTTCAAATCAGGCTGATTCGCGGAGCGTCCTGCATGTCCGGCAATACCTACGGCAAGCTGTTCACTGTCACCACCGCTGGCGAAAGCCATGGTCCGGCGTTGGTCGCCATTGTCGATGGCTGCCCGCCGGGTCTGGAGATTTCTCTGGAAGACCTGCAGCGCGATCTGGACCGGCGCAAGCCCGGCACCAGCCGCCACACCACCCAGCGCCAGGAAGCCGACGAGGTCGAGATTCTCTCCGGCGTCTTCGAAGGCCGCACCACCGGCTGCTCCATCGGTCTGCTGATCCGCAACACCGACCAGAAGTCCAAGGACTACTCGTCCATCAAGGACCTGTTCCGCCCGGCCCACGCCGACTACACCTATCACCACAAATACGGCGAGCGCGACTACCGCGGCGGTGGCCGCAGCTCGGCACGCGAAACCGCCATGCGCGTGGCGGCCGGTGCCATTGCCAAGAAATACCTGGCCAGCCAGGGCATTCGCATTCGCGGCTACATGAGCCAGCTCGGCCCGATCGAAATCCCGTTCAAGACCTGGGACTCGGTGGAGCAGAACGCGTTCTTCAGCCCGGACCCGGACAAGGTCCCGGAACTGGAGGCGTACATGGATCAGTTGCGCCGTGACCAGGACTCGGTCGGCGCGAAGATCACCGTGGTCGCCGAGGGTGTGATGCCGGGCCTCGGCGAGCCGATCTTCGACCGTCTGGACGCCGAACTGGCCCATGCGCTGATGAGCATCAACGCGGTCAAGGGCGTGGAAATCGGCGCCGGCTTCGCCTCGGTCGCCCAGCGCGGCACCGAGCACCGTGACGAGATGACGCCCGAAGGCTTCCTCAGCAATAACGCTGGCGGCATCCTCGGCGGCATTTCCTCGGGTCAGCCGATCGTCGCTCACCTGGCGCTCAAGCCGACCTCCAGCATCACCACGCCGGGCCGTTCCATCGACAAGGATGGCAACCCGGTTGAAGTCATCACCAAGGGCCGCCATGACCCATGCGTCGGGATCCGCGCCACGCCGATCGCCGAAGCGATGATGGCGATCGTGTTGATGGACCACCTGCTGCGCCACCGCGGGCAGAACGCTGACGTACGTGTGAGCACCCCGGTACTGGGCCAGCTCTGATGCCCCGCACTGCCCATCGCGCCACGGCTTTTTAGCCGTGGCGTTGCCTTACTGGCGCCTGTCCAGTTTCTACCTCTTCTATTTCGCCCTGCTCGGGTCTACCGCGCCGTTCCTGGCGCTGTATTTCGATCACCTCGGGTTTTCCAGCGCACGCATCGGCGAGCTGGTGGCCATTCCCATGCTGATGCGTTGCGTGGCGCCAAACCTGTGGGGCTGGCTGGGCGACCGCAGCGGCCAGCGCCTGTTGATCGTGCGCCTCGGCGCGCTGTGCACCCTGGCCAGTTTCGCGCTGATCTTCGTCGACAAGAGCTACGCCTGGCTGGCGCTGGTCATGGCCTTGCATGCGTTCTTCTGGCACGCGGTGCTGCCGCAGTTCGAAGTCATTACCCTCGCGCACCTGCAAGGCCAGACCGGCCGCTACAGCCAGGTGCGGCTGTGGGGATCGATCGGTTTTATCCTCACCGTGGTCGGCCTGGGCCGATTGTTCGAGTGGTTGAGCCTGGATATCTACCCGGTGGCGCTGGTGTGCATCATGGCCGGTATCGTCCTTGCCAGCCTTTGGGTGCCCAACGCCCAGCCGGTGGAGCAGGCCGAGCGGCCGTCCGGTGGCGGCTTCCTCAAGCAACTGACCCGCCCCGGCGTGCTGGCTTTCTACACCTGCGTGGCGCTGATGCAGCTCAGCCACGGCCCGTACTACACCTTCCTGACCCTGCACCTGGAAAGCCTCGGCTACAGCCGCGGCACCATCGGCATGCTGTGGGCGCTGGGAGTGCTGGCCGAGGTGCTGCTGTTCATGGTGATGAGCCGGATCCTGGCGCGGGTGTCATTGCGCCGGGTGCTGCTGGCGAGTTTCCTGTTGGCGGCGCTGCGCTGGCTGTTGCTGGGCAGCTTTGCCGAGCACTTGCTGGTGCTGTTGTTCGCCCAGCTGCTGCATGCGGCGACCTTCGGCAGTTTCCACGCCACCTGCATCGCCTTCGTCCAGCGCAGTTTCGGCGCGCGCCAACAGGGCCAGGGCCAGGCGTTCTACGCTGCGTTGTCCGGCACCGGTGGCGCCTTGGGTGCCCTATATGCGGGTTATAGCTGGAAGGCCCTGGGCCCGGGTATCACCTTTAGTATTGCCGCCGTCGCGGCGCTGGCCGCAGCCGTTATCATTGCGACCCGGTTGAAAGAGGACGCTATCTAGCGTCCGCATCACGTCTTGAAAGAACAGGAGTTGCCCTTGAGCATCCTCAGCGTTTATCACCAGTCCACCCCGGATACCCCCAACAAAGTCCTGACCCACGATGACGATATCGGCGCGACACTGGCCGAACAGGGCGTGCACTTCGAACAGCGGGAAGTGGCCGAGCGGATTCGTCCCGGGACTGCCGCAGAGGAGGTGATCGCGCTGCTGGATCAACAGCTCCAGGCGCTGAAAACCGAGTGTGGCGCGGTGGTGGAGGTATTCAGCGTCAATCCCGAGCATCCTCAGAAGGATGAACTGCGCGCTGGCTGGATCGACGAGCGTCGTCATTCGGCAAAGGGCGCGCACTTTGTCATTAGCGGGCGCGGCTTGCTGAATCTGCGAATCGGCGATTACGTGTATGCGCTGGTGGCGGAGCGGGGCGCTCTGGTCAGCGTTCCGGCGGGGACTGCGCACTGGTTCGATATCGGCGAGCAGCCGAACCTGGTGCTGGTGCGGTTGTTCCAAAGCGAGGAAGGACGGGCGGTGCACCTGACGGGTGATGAGAACGCCCGGTTGTATCCGGGGCTGGATGAC
>NZ_JANLNX010000103.1:0-104788 GCF_025466015.1 Pseudomonas sp. 5P_5.1_Bac1
CCCACCCCAGCTCCTACAGAAGAGCGTGATCGCGTTGAGCTAACGACCCAGATAAACCTCAATCACCCGATCATCCGCCTGCACCTGCTCCAGCGACCCTTCCGCCAGCACGCTGCCCTGGTGCAGCACGGTGACGTGGTCGGCGATGCTGCCGACGAAGCCCATGTCGTGCTCCACCACCATCAGCGAATGCTTGCCGGCGAGGCGCTTGAACAGCTCGGCGGTGAACTCGGTCTCGGCGTCGGTCATGCCCGCCACCGGTTCGTCGAGCAGCAGCAGTTGCGGGTCCTGCATCAGCAACATGCCGATTTCGAGGAACTGCTTCTGGCCATGGGACAACAAGCCCGCGGGCCGCTGGCGCGAGCTTTCCAGGCGGATGGTGGTCAGCACTTCGTCGATGCGGTCCTGTTGCTCGCCGCTCAAGCGCGCACCGAGGCAGGCCCAGACCGATTTGTCGGTCTTCTGCGCCAGTTCCAGGTTTTCATACACGGTCAGCGCTTCGAACACTGTCGGTTTCTGGAACTTGCGGCCAATCCCGGACTGGGCGATTTCCACCTCGCTCATGCGGGTCAGGTCGAGGGTTTCGCCGAACCACGCCTTACCGCTGGTGGGGCGGGTCTTGCCGGTGATGACGTCCATCATGGTGGTCTTGCCGGCGCCGTTGGGGCCGATGATGCAGCGCAGTTCACCGACGCCGATGTACAGGTTCAGCGCGGTCAGGGCCTTGAAGCCGTCGAAACTGACGTTGATGTCTTCCAGGGTCAGCACCGTGCCGTGGCGCACGTCCAGGCCCGGGGTGCGCGCCTGGCCGAGGCCGATGGCGTCGCGGCCGCTGCCCGGGTCGAGGATGGGTTCGAGCATGAATTCAGGATGGATCGACGGAAACTTCATTGTTCGCCCCTTTTCTTCAACAGGCCGACCACGCCCTTGGGCAGGTACAGGGTGACGAGGATGAACAGCGCGCCGAGGAAGAACAGCCAGAACTCCGGGAACGCCACGGTGAACCAGCTCTTCATGCCGTTGACCAGGCCCGCGCCCAGCAGCGGCCCGATCAGCGTGCCGCGACCACCGAGGGCGACCCACACGGCGGCTTCGATGGAGTTGGTCGGCGACATTTCGCTGGGGTTGATGATGCCCACCTGCGGCACGTACAACGCCCCGGCCAGGCCGCAGAGCACGGCGCTCAGCACCCAGACGAAGAGCTTGAAGCCGCGCGGGTCGTAGCCGCAGAACATCAGGCGGTTCTCGGCGTCACGCAGCGCAGTCAGTACCCGGCCGAACTTGCTCCGCGCCAGTCGCCAGCCGAGGTACAGGCTGCCCACCAGCAGGGCCACGGTGAGCAGGAACAACACCGCGCGGGTGCCTTGGGCGGTGACGTCGAAGCCCAGCAGGGTGCGGAAGTTGGTGAAGCCGTTGTTGCCGCCGAACCCGGTTTCATTGCGGAAGAACAGCAGCATGCCGGCGAAGGTCAGGGCCTGGGTCATGATCGAGAAGTACACGCCCTTGATCCGCGAGCGGAAGGCGAAGTAGCCGAACACCAGCGCCAGCAACCCCGGCGCCAGCACCACCAGGCACATGGCCCAGGCGAAGTGCTGGGTGCCGGCCCAGTACCAGGGCAGTTCGGTCCACGACAGGAAACTCATGAACGCCGGCAGGCCGTCGCCCGCGGCTTCGCGCATCAGGTACATGCCCATGGCGTAGCCGCCGAGGGCGAAGAACAACCCGTGACCGAGCGACAGCAGCCCGGCGTAACCCCAGACCAGGTCCAGCGCCAGCGCGACGATGGCGTAGCAGAGAATCTTGCCCACCAGCGTCAGGGTGTAGGCCGAGACTTGCAGGGCGTGGCCCTCGGGCAGCAGCGACAACAGCGGCAGTGCAAGCAGGATCAGCAGGACGATGGCGCCGACGGCCAGAGACAACCGTGGCCCGGCTTTTTGCGCGGCAGTGACAAGCAGAGGCTGGTTCATCAGTCGATTACCCGTCCCTTGAGGGCGAACAGGCCTTGCGGGCGTTTCTGGATGAACAGAATGATCAGCGCAAGGATGAGGATCTTGCCGAGCACCGCACCGATCTGCGGTTCCAGCAATTTGTTGGCGATTCCGAGGCCGAAGGCGGCCCAGAGGCTGCCGGCCAGTTGCCCGACACCGCCGAGCACCACCACCAGGAAGGAGTCGATGATGTAGCTCTGGCCGAGGTCAGGGCCGACGTTGCCGATCTGGCTCAGGGCGACGCCGCCGAGGCCGGCGATGCCCGAGCCGAGGCCGAAGGCGAGCATGTCGACGCGACCGGTGGGCACGCCGCAGCAGGCGGCCATGTTGCGGTTCTGGGTGACGGCGCGCACGTTCAGGCCGAGGCGGGTGCGGTTGAGCAGCAGCCAGGTCAGCAGCACCACGAACAGGGCGAAGCCGATAATGACGATGCGGCTGTACGGCAGCACCAGGTTCGGCAGCACCTGCATACCGCCGGACAACCAGGCCGGGTTGGCCACTTCGACGTTCTGCGCGCCGAAGATCAGGCGAATGGCCTGGATCAGGATCAGGCTGATGCCCCAGGTTGCCAACAGGGTTTCCAGCGGGCGGCCATAGAGGTGGCGGATGACCGTGCGCTCCAGCAGCATGCCGACCCCGGCGCTGATGAAGAACGCCAGCGGTAGCGCCAGCAGCGGGTAGAACTCGATGGCGCCGGGCGCATAACGCTGGACCATCACCTGCACCACATAGGTGGTGTAGGCGCCGAGCATCAGCATCTCGCCGTGGGCCATGTTGATCACCCCGAGCAGACCGAAGGTGATCGCCAGGCCGAGTGCCGCCAGCAGCAGGATCGACCCCAGCGACAGCCCGCTGAAGGCCTGGCCGAGCAACTCGCCCACCAGCAGCTTGCGCTTGACCTGGGCCAGGCTGGTTTCGGCGGCGGTGCGCACGCCGGCATCGCTTTCGACCGCCGGGTCGAGCAGCGCTTCGAGGCGGGTGCGGGCCATCGGGTCGCCGGTTTCGCCGAGCAGGCGCACGGCGGCGAGACGCACGGCAGGTTCGCTGGCGGCCAGTTGCAGATTGGCCAGGGCCAGGCCAAGCGCGGCGTGCACCGCGTTGTCTTTTTCCTGGGCGAATTGGCGGTCGAGGAACGCGACCTGCGCCGGTTGCGCGCTTTTTTGCAGTTGCTGCGCGGCCTGCAGGCGCAACGCGGCATCGTCGCTGAGCAACTGATGCGCGGCGAGGGCGTTGTCCACCAGCCCGCGCAGGCGGTTGTTCAGACGTAGCTTGCGGTCGTCATCGGGGCCGAGGCGACCTTGTTGCAGCGAGGTCAGCAGTGGCAGCCGCGCAGCCTCGGGTTGCGCCGCCCAGTCCTGGAGCAGGCGGGCCTGGTCGTTGGGCTTGGCGGTGGCGAAGTATTCGGCTTCGTTGGCGTGAGCGGCGAAGGGCAGCAACAGGCACAGGCAAAGCATGAGACGGTAGAGGGCCTTGGGCATGGCGCGGGGGTCCCTTTGGAGGATTCGAGGTTTTTGGGGCCGCTCTGCGGCCCTTCGCGAGCAAGCTCGCTCCTACGGATAAGGCGTGGCGAGTGTAGGAGCGAGCTTGCTCGCGATGGGGGCTGTATCAGTTGCCCTTCACCGCATAATCCGGCCGCTTGTCGTTACCCGGAATGAACGGGCTCCACGGCTGCGCCCGCAGCGGCGCCTCGGTCTGCCAGACCACGTTGAACTGACCGTCGTCCTGGATCTCGCCGATCATCACCGGCTTGTGCAGGTGGTGATTGGTCTTGTCCATGGTCAGGGTGAAACCGGACGGCGCCTTGAAGCTCTGGTCGGCCAGGGCTGCGCGGACTTTGTCGACATCGGTGGACTTGGCTTTCTCGGCTGCCTGCGCCCACATGTGGATGCCGACGTAGGTGGCTTCCATCGGGTCGTTGGTCACCGCCTTGTCCGCGCCCGGCAGGTTCTTGGCCTTGGCGTAGGCTTTCCAGTCGGACACGAACTGGGTGTTGACCGGGTTCTCCACCGACTCGAAGTAGTTCCACGCCGCCAGATGGCCGACCAGCGGCTTTGTGTCGATGCCGCGCAGTTCTTCCTCGCCCACCGAGAACGCCACCACCGGAACGTCTGTGGCTTTCAGGCCCTGGTTGGCCAGTTCCTTGTAGAAGGGCACGTTGGAGTCGCCGTTGACCGTAGAGATGACCGCGGTCTTGCCGCCGGCGGAGAACTTCTTGATGTTCGCGACGATGGTCTGGTAATCGGCGTGACCGAACGGGGTGTAGACCTCTTCGATGTCCTTGTCGGCCACGCCTTTGGAGTGCAGGAAGGCGCGCAGGATCTTGTTGGTGGTGCGCGGGTAGACGTAGTCGGTGCCGAGCAGGAAGTAGCGCTTGGCCGCGCCGCCTTCTTCGCTCATCAGGTATTCCACCGCCGGAATGGCCTGCTGGTTCGGCGCCGCGCCGGTGTAGAACACGTTCGGCGACATCTCTTCACCTTCGTACTGCACCGGGTAGAACAGCAGCCCGTTGAGTTCTTCGAACACTGGCAGCACCGACTTGCGCGACACCGAGGTCCAGCAGCCGAACACCACGGCCACCTTGTCCTGGGTCAGCAATTGCCGGCTCTTCTCGGCGAACAGCGGCCAGTTCGACGCCGGGTCTACCACCACCGCTTCCAGCATCTTGCCGTTGACGCCGCCCTTGGCGTTGATCTGCTCGATGGTCATGAGGGCCATGTCCTTGAGCGAGGTTTCGGAGATCGCCATGGTGCCCGACAGCGAATGAAGGATGCCGACCTTGATGGTTTCGGCGGCCTGCAGGGTCCAGCTCATGCCCATTGCGGCGATGGACGCGCTGAGGGTAAAGGCCTTGATCAGACTACGACGCTTCATGGTGCTCTCTCTCCGTTGAGTTCTTGGGTGTTGGCGACTCGCGGAAAGGGCTTTTGCAAGTGGTGTGCCGTCTTGTGTACAAGACGGAGGCGGTGGGGTTTTGGGGGCATCGCGAGCAAGCTCGCTCCTACAGGGAAGGCACTAGACCGTGGGTTGGGGGGGTGCCCTGTAGGAGCGAGCTTGCTCGCGAAGGACCGCAGCGCGGTCCCAGGGACAGGAGCCAGACTGGTGCCACGCATCAACCCGATGCACAGCAATGAGGCGAAAAAAAGGGGCCGGCTGGCCCCTTCGATAACGTTATCAGTTGCCTCGCACGGCAGTGCGCGGATGGCGCCTGTTGCGCACGAACTGGTAGGTCACGGTCAGCAACACGAACCACAACGGCGTGACGATCAGCGCCTGGCGGGTGTCGCTCTCGAAGCTCAACAGCACCAGGATCGCGGCGAAGAACACCAGGCACGCCCAGCACATGAAGCGACCGCCAGGCATCTTGTACTTCGACGCCGCATGCAGCGCGGCGCGGTGCGTGCGGTACTTCAGGTACGACAGCAGGATCAGCGACCAGACGAACATGAACAGGATCGCCGAGACGGTGGTGACCAGGGTAAAGGCCTCCACCAGGTCCGGGATCACGTACATCAGCGCGGCGCCGAGCAGCAGGCAGGTGCAGGAGAAATACAGGCCGTTGGCCGGCACGTCACGGCTGGAGAGCTTTTCGAACGCCTTGGGCGCGTCGCCTTCCTGGGCCAGGCCGAACAGCATGCGGCTGGTGGAAAACACGCCGCTATTGGCCGACGAGGCGGCGGACGTCAGCACCACGAAGTTGATCACCGCCGCGGCGGCCGGCAGGCCCGCGAGGATGAACAGCTCCACGAACGGGCTCTTGCCCGGCACCACGTCACGCCATGGGGTCACCGCCATGATGGCGATCAGGGCGAAGACGTAGAACATGATGATCCGCAGCGGGATGGAGTTGATCGCCCGTGGCAGGGTGCGCTCCGGGTCCTTGGCTTCGGCGGCGGTGGTGCCGACCAGCTCGATGCCGACAAAGGCGAACACGGCGATCTGGAATCCGGCGAAGAAGCCCATCAGCCCGTGGGGGAACATGCCCTCGTCATTCCACAGGTGGGCGAAGCTGGCGGTGTTCCCGGTGGGCGACTGGAAGCCGCTGAACACCATGTACAGGCCGGTGCCGATCAGGCCGAGGATGGCGACGATCTTGATCATCGCGAACCAGAACTCGATCTCGCCGAACAGCTTCACGGTGATCAGGTTCAGCGACAGCAGCACGCCGACACAGGCCAGCGCCGGTATCCATTGCGGCAGGTCGGGGAACCAGAACTGTGAGTACGCGGCGATCGCGATCACATCGGCGATGCCGGTGATGATCCAGCAGAACCAGTAGGTCCAGCCGGTGAAGTAACCGGCCCAGGGGCCCAGCAGGTCGGCGGAAAAATCGATGAAGGATTTGTAGTTGAGGTTCGACAGCAGTAGCTCGCCCATCGCCCGCATGACGAAGAACAGCATGAAGCCGATGATCATGTAGACGAAAATGATCGACGGGCCGGCGAGGCTGATGGTCTTGCCCGACCCCATGAACAGACCGGTGCCGATGGCACCGCCGATGGCGATCAACTGGATGTGGCGGTTGGTGAGGTTGCGTTGCAGGTGGTGTTCCTGCGAGTCCTTTGTGAGGTCTTGATTCATTGCATGCATTCCATAAATTGCAGTCTTCTTGTGCGTGAAGCGGCGGGTAGGCTAACACGCAAACCCGCAACCTAGACGCGGCAAAGTGACTCGACTTTAGGGGCATGCCCTGCTTTGTGGATCTCAAACCCGCGCCGTCAACAACCGCCTCCCGAACACTTTGTCCAACCCCCACACCACCAGCATCGACACCCCCACCAGCGGAAACGCCACGCCCAGCACCAGCATGACCACAGTGGCGGTCTTCCAGCGTGGCAGGTCGTGACGCAGCGGCGGTACGCCGAGGCCGCCTTCGGGGCGGCGTTTCCACCACATCACCAGGCCGCTGACCGAGCCCAGCAATACCATCAGGCAGATCAGCAGGATCAGCATCTGGTTGAACCAGCCGAACATCTTGCCTTCATGCAGCATGACCCCCAGTTCCGTGGCCCGGGCCACCGGGCTGTAGTCTTTCCAGCGCACGTCCACCAGCACCTTGCCGGTGTATTGGTCGACATGCAGGGTGGCGTCGTTGCGCGGGTCGTCGGCGAATACGGCGATGGTGAACACGCCGCTGGCCGTGGTCGGTGGGGTGATGCTGTAGCCGGGTTCGACGCCACGCGCGTTGGCCAACTCCTCCACCTGCTGCAGGCTGACCTGCGGCGCAGCCGGGGCGTTGTCCATCGTCATGTGCCCCTGGTGCTCGGCATGGGCGCCGGACGACTGCGGCATCGGCGTGTTTTCCACCGCCCAGGGCACGGTCTGGCGGGCGGCGGTGTTGAGGGTGCGGGCTTCCTGGTCGGAGGTCGGCACCTCGTTCCACATCGCTGCCGGAAAGCGGTTCCACAGGTCGGCGTATTGCTTGCCCCAGAAGCCGGTCCAGGTCATGCCGCTGAGCAGCATCAGCAGCAGGACCAGCGAACCCCAGAAACCGCTGACCGCGTGCAGGTCACGCCAGAGCAGACGCCCGCGGGCGCTCAGGCGCGGCCACAACACGCCGGCCATTCGCCCGCCCCGCGGCCACCACAGATACAGGCCGGACACCACCAGGACGATGCCCCAGCCCGCGGCCAGTTCCACCAGGCGGTCGCCCGTGGTGCCGATCATCAGTTCGCCGTGCAGCGCGCGAGCCACGGCTTGCAGGTTGCTCTTGGCATCCTGCGCGCCGAGCAGCGTGCCGGTGTACGGATCGACGAATACGTTGAGTTCCTGCCCGCCGTCCTTGACCACGAACTGTGCGCTGCGGTCGGCGGCCGGCGCCGGCAGGTACTGGCTGACCTGGCCCTGTGGGTAAGCGGCCTTCACGGTGTGCAGCAGATGGTCGGCGCCATGCCGGTGGTGACCGGCCTCGACCACCATCAACGAGCGGTACATCAGCGGATCGAGCTGTGGCTTGAACAGGTAGATGATCCCGGTGATGGCCAGCAGGATCATGAACGGCGCCACGAACAACCCGGCATAGAAATGCCAGCGCCAGGCCAGGTTGTAGAACGAAAACGAAGGTTTGCTCATGGAGCGCTCCCAGGTGGTGGGCGCGGCGACTGGCCGCGCCCGGGTTAGATCAGAAACTCAGGTCGACCTTGGTCCAGAGCGTACGCCCCGGCTCGCTGACCGGTTCAAAGCCCGAGTAGCCGAAGCCGGCATTGCCCGCCAGGTTCAGGTGCTCGGCGTAGGCCTTGTCGAACAGGTTGTCGACGCCGGCGCTGAGCTTGAGGTTCTTGCTCACACGATAGGCGCCGTTGAGCGAGAACACGCCGAAACCGCCGGTTTTCTCGAAGTCCTTGCCGACGATGTTGCCGTAGTTTTCCGAGATGCGATTCTGCGCCGAGACCAATCGCCACAGGGCGCCGGCACTCCAGTCGGATTCGCTGTAGGTCAGGCCGAGGCGGCTTTCCAGCGGCGGCATCTGCGGCAGGGCCGAGCCGTCGCTGCTGTTCTTGCCCCAGGCGTAGGCCAGGGTCGCGTCAGCCTTCCAGTTGCTGGTCAGTTGATAGGCAACGCCCAGCTCGCCGCCCATGATCCGGGCGTCGACGTTGCCAGCGCGGGAGACGCTGGTGTCAGCGGTGTAGTCGTAGAGGATGAAGTCGCGCACCTGGCCGACGTATCCCGAGGCCCAGGCTTCCAGGTCTTCGGTCTTGTACTGGATGCCGAAGTCCAGTTGCGTGGTCTTCTCCGGCTTGATCGCATCGAAGGCATTGACCGAGCCGACCGGGCCGAACGTGGGCGAGAACAGCTCCCAGTAATCGGGGAAACGCTGCACATGGCCGATTCCGACATAGGCGGTGGCCGGCGCGTCGACCAGATCGTGCTCGTAGCGCAGGAAGCCGCTGGGCAGGGTGTCGGCGCGGGTGTTGCCGGCGGTCGGATTGGGCATGACCATCATTCTGGACGTGACGGTCTTGCGGAAATCCCTGGCCGAGGCGCGGTCCAGGCGGGCGCCGCTGACCAGGCGATCCTGGCTGTCCAGCTCCCAGGTCAGCTCGCCGAACGCGCCGTAGTTATGGAAATCCGCGTCCTTGGTCCACGGCTGCTGCTTGTGCACGTCGATGCCCATGCCACCGCGCTTGCGGTGTTCGTTGGTCTGGGCGTCGATGCCGGCGACCAGACTGACGTCTTCCCAGCGCCAGGTGCCCTTGATGCGCGCGCCCATGGTGCGGCGGTCGACGTTGCTGACCATGGGGCCGGCCATCATGCCCATGCCGGACGGCGTGCGCAGACTGTAGTTGTCCATCACGTGGTCGGCGTAGTTGTAGTAGACCTGCGCCTCGAGCTTGTCGAAGACTTCGCCGATATTGGATTTCTCGAAACGCAGGCCGAGGCTTTCGCGCTTGAACTGCGAACCGTCCATGCCACGCCCGGCGTAGCGTGCTTCACCGTCGCCGCGGCCAGCGGTCAGCTCCAGCAGGGTGTCGCTGTCCGGGGTCCAGCCAACGGCGACGTCGCCGTTCCACTTGTCCCATTTCGACGGCACGGTGTCGCCATGGCCGTCTTCATAGTCGTCGGAGCGCGACTGGTTGCCGACGAAGCGCACGTAGCCCTGGCTGCCACCGGCGGCGGCATCCAGCACCTTGTCGAAACGGCCATTGGAGCCGGCCAGCAGGCTGGCGTTGACCCGGGTGCCCAGCTCGCCGAATTTCTCCGGCTCGCGGTCGAAGAGGATGGTTCCGGCGGACGCGCCCGGGCCCCACTGCACGCTTTGCGGGCCCTTGATCACGGTGAGGCGGTCGTAGGTTTCCGGGGAAATGTAGGAGGTCGGCGCGTCCATCCGGTTCGGGCAGGCGCCGAGCATCAGGCCGCCGTTGGTGAGGATGTTCAGCCGCGAGCCGAACATGCCGCGCAGCACCGGGTCACCGTTGGTGCCGCCGGAGCGGATCGCCGAGAAACCGGGGATGGTCTTCAGGTAGTCGGCACCGTCGCTGGCCGGGACGGGCTGGCGCGGGTCCTTGGGGTTGGTGACCACGGTCAGCGGCGAACTGGGCGCCACGGCGGTGATGACCGTGGGGCTGAGTTCCGGCTGGCCGTGGTCATGGCCTTCGTGGCCGGTTTCCGCGGCCAGGGCTGCGGGAACGAAGAGGCTGCCGCACAGCAGCGCAATGGTCCCGCGCAGGGACAAACGATAGACAGGGGTGGAGCTGGACATAGGTCTTCCAACATCGATCAGTCATGAAGGTGCGCACGCACGCGGCGATAGGCCGGTGACGAGCGCTGTTTCGGAATGTTCAGACGACGTTGCGGGAAGGTGGCGCGCGGCTGCGGGCGCCGGGGAAGAACGTCGGGCGCGGATGGCCCTGGCGGGGTAGAACGACAAGACGGTGGCTGGCCGGGACGGCCTCGCTGTTGAGCAGGCTCAGTTGCTGCGGCAGTGCCGGGCAATGGAAGAACAGGCTGCAATAGCCGCACTTCTCCCACAGAACGTGCAGCGACGGATCGCCGCCGCCATGGTGCGCGTCGCCGTGATGGCCCGCCGCGTCGTCCGTGCCTGCGCCCATGTCCATGTTCATCGACATGGAGGTGCTGTGATCCATCGGCATCGACTGGGAAACCAGCGGTCCGATGAAGATCATCAGCATGGCGAACAGGCTCAGCCAGCCCGCGCGCAGTGTCCTGTGGTCAGGGCGCGGGGGCCGGTGGCGTCCGGTGCGGGCGAGGCTCATGGCGAGCGGCGCTCAGGGATCAGTGCTGGTGCTGGTGCTCGTCGCCGCCTTCAGGCGGCTGCTTCTGCACCGCGACGTCCACGGTGATATCGCCGGCCTTTTCGAAGTGCAGGGTCAGCGGGAAGCGCTTGCCGTCGCTGAGCAGGCTGCGGTCCTTGGGCTGCATGATCATCACGTGGTAGGCGCTCGGGCTGAACACCACTTTGCCGCCCGCCGGCACGGCGACGTTGGCGACTTGCTGCATGCGCATCACGTCGCCGGTCATCACGTGTTCGTGCAACTCGGAACGGTCGCTGATTGGGGTGTCGACGCTGAGCAGGCGGTCGTCCTCCTTGCCCTTGTTGTCGATGATGAAATAGGCCGCCACGTTGGGTGCGTTCGGCGGCAGTTGCAGCGACCACGGGTGGGCGATATGCAGGTCACCCTTGGTGTATTCGTGGGCACTGGCGAAGCTGGCGGGCAGCAGCAGGGCAGCCAGCATCAGGACGTTCTTGAGCATGAAAAATCTCCGGTCGATTCAGATTGTTCGCAGGTATCAGCGTAGTGAATCAAACGGCGGGAGAGGCGCGGGGATTGAGCGAGGGCCACAGTTCACGCGGCGTGGGCTGGGTGGGCTGGGCGAGGGCCGAGGTGTTGGCGAAGGCGTGCGTCGGCAGCACCAGTTGCGGCGCCTGGCCCGGCAGCGCCAGCAACGGCGCGGCACCGGAGCAGCACCAGCAATGCTGCATCACGGCGTGATCGTCGTTTTGCGGGTCGGCTTGGCCGAGGGAGACGGCGATCAGCTTGGTGCCGCCGGTGGAACAGAAGGCGCCCCACAGCAGTTGCTCGGCGGGCGCCCTGGCGGCGTTGGCGGACAACGGCATCGCCAGCAGATTGAACAGCACTGCGAAGCAGGCGATCCAGGCAAGGGCGGGCCGGTGTGCGGGCATGGGTTGATCCGGTGGGATTCGAATGATGGCTATTTAGCCTGAAACTCCCGGGGATGTAAAAAATGGGGGTGTGATGAAGTGTCGCAGTCGATTCGCAAGGTGTGGGAGCAACTGCGCAGACCACCGCGCCGAACCGTCGCGATGGCCTGCACAGCAGGTCAGGCCTTCGCCCGACCCAGCATGCCCCTGACCGCCTCTTGCAGATCCGCCGGCAACACCACCAGCTTGGCATTGTTGCTGGCCGCGAGGCTTTCCATGGCGCTGATGTAGCGTTCGCCCAGCAGGTACATGGCCGGGGTCACGTCATTGCCCACGGCGTTCTTGACCAGGGTGATGGCCTGGGCCGAAGCCTCGGCCAGGTTGACCTGGGCGGCGGCGTCGAGCTTGGCCGATTCCTGGCGCGCCTGGGCTTCGAGGATCGCGGCCTGCTTGGCACCTTCGGCGCGGGTCACGTCGGCTTTACGCTCACGCTCGGCCGCGGCCTGGCGTTCCATGGCCGACTGCATGCTCGGCGAGGGCTTGATGTCCTGGATTTCCACCGAACGCACGGTGATGCCCCAGTCTTCGGTCTGCTCCGACATCGCGTCGCGCAGGCGCGCCTTGATCTGCTCGCGGCTGGACAGCGCTTCGTCCAGTTCCATGGCGCCGACGATGGCGCGCAGCGAGGTCATGGTCAGGCTGGTAACCGCGTAGGCGTAGTTCACCACGCCGTAGGCGGCTTTCTGCGGGTCCACCACCTTGGCGAAGCACAGGGCGTTGGCGACGATCACCGCGTTGTCCTTGGTGATGATTTCCTGCTGCTGCACGTCGAGGATGATGTCCTTGGTCGGCAGCCGGTAGGCCACCACGTCCATGTACGGGATGAGGATGTTCAGGCCCGGCTTGAGGGTGTTGTGGTAGCGCCCCAGGCGCTCGACGATCCATTCCTCGCCCTGGGGCACGATGCGTACGCCCTTGAATACGGTGATGAGGACGAACAGGGCGATGGTGGCGGTAATGATTAGACTGGTCATGACATTTCTCTTCCTTTGATGGTGTCTTGAAACGGTTTCAGGCCTTGCCGACCCGGACGATGTTGCCCTCGATCGCGAGGATGCGGACCCGCTCGCCGGAGGCGATGTCGCTGTTGGCGATGCAGACCCACTCTTCATTGCCGAGGATCGGCTTCTGGAAACGGACGCGGCCTTTCTGGAATTCCGAGACGGGCGCGGTCAGCAGGCCGACTTCGCCGATCACTTCGTCGGCGGTCCAGCGGTTGTCCGCCTTGCGGGGTTTGAACACCTTGAACCAGAGGGCGACGGTGAGGGACGAGAGCACCACCCAGATCATCAGCTCGCTGGCCAGGGACAGGCCCGGCACCAGCCCGGCGATCACGCCGACCGCCACGGCGCCGATGCCGAACCAGATGATGAAGAAGGTGGGCAGTACCAGCTCCAGCAAGATCAGGCCAAAGCCCAGAACGAGCCAGATCCACCATTGCAGTTCCATAGTCGCAGCCTTGCGTAGGGAAAAGGATGAGGCATTGGAATCGCTTGCCGGTGTGTTGGCAATACCTGAGTGGTGCACTGGCCTATTACAGGAGGTGTCCGTCAGCCAGCGCGGCGAGCAGCGCGGCCGGGTCGGTGAAGTGACGGTCGACCTCGGGCAGTGCCGGACGGCCGAGAATCAGCACCGGCACGCCGCGCTCGCGGGCCACCTGCAACTTCGGTTCGGTGGCGCCGCTGCCGCTGTTCTTGCTGATCAGAACGTCGATCTGGCGGCGTTCGAACAGCTGCCGCTCGTCGTCCAGCAGGAACGGCCCACGGGCGCCGATTACTTCGCAGCGGTCGTTGCCGGGGCAGGCGTCGAGTGCGCGCAGGGTCCAGAACTGATGGTCGGGTATTTCATCCAGATGTTGCAGCGGTTCGCGGCCGAGGGTGAACAGCGGGCGGCGGAAGGTGTGCAGTGCGGCGATCAGTTCGGCCCAGTCGGCGACCTCGCGCCAGTCGTCGCCGGCCTGGGCCTGCCACGCGGGACGGCGCAGGGCCCAGCAGGGAATGCTGGCGAGGGTCGCGGCGCGGGCGGCGTTGGCGCTGATTTGCGCGGCGTAGGGGTGGGTGGCGTCGATCAGCAGCTCGATGCCCTCCTCGCGCAGGTAGGCGGCCAGGCCGTCCGCGCCGCCATAACCGCCGACGCGCACCTGGCAGGCCAGGTCATCCGGCACCCGGCCGATCCCGGCCAGGCTGTAGACGTGCTCGGGCCCCAACTGGCGGGCGATGCGCAGGGCCTCGGTGACGCCGCCGAGCAGCAGGATGCGCCGGCTCATTGCACACCCGCCTTGCCGACGATGCCGCCCTGGCGGTCGATGGCGAACACCTCGACCTGCACCTGCGCCGGCACCACGCTGCGGGCGAAAGCCAGCGCATGGGCGCAGACCGCATCGCCCAGCGGCACGCCAGCGGCGTGGGCCAGCGCCAGGGCCTGCTGGCTGGTATTGGCCTGGACGATGGTCGCTTGCAGCGCCGCATCGGCGCCGACCGCCGCGGCCCATTGCGCCAGTTGCGGCAGGTCGATGCTGGAATGGCGGCTGTGCAGGTCCATGTGCCCGGCGGCCAGTTTGCTGATCTTGCCGAAGCCACCGCACAGGCTCAGGCGCGCCACCGGCACCTTGCGCAGGTGCTTGAGCACCGCGCCGACGAAGTCGCCCATCTCGATCAGGGCGATTTCCGGCAGGGCGTAGACCCGGCGCATGGTGTCTTCGCTGGCGTTGCCGGTGCAGGCGGCGATGTGTTCGTAGCCGTTGGTCTTGGCGACGTCGATGCCTTGGTGGATCGAGGCGATGTAGGCCGAGCAGGAGAAGGGCCGGACAATGCCGCTGGTGCCGAGGATCGACAGCCCGCCGAGGATGCCCAGGCGCGGGTTCATGGTTTTCAGCGCGAGGTTTTCGCCGTCCTGCACGTTCACAGTGACCTCGAAGCCGCCGGGGTAATTGCATTCCTGCGCGAGGCGGGTCAGGTGCTCCGTCATCATCCGCCGCGGCACCGGGTTGATCGCCGGTTCGCCCACCGTCAGCACCAGCCCGGGCCGGGTCACGGTGCCGACGCCTTGGCCAGCGACGAAGCGCACGCCGGGTTCGTCCAGCAGGCGCACGCGGCTATAGAGCAGGGCGCCGTGGGTCACGTCGGGGTCGTCGCCAGCGTCCTTGAGCGTGCCGGCCTCGGCGCCCGCCGCGTGCAGGCGGCAGAACTCCAGGCGCATCTGCACCTGCTTGCCCTTGGGCAGGGTGATTTCCACCGCGTCGTGCGCTTGCCCGGTCAACAGCAGGCGCGCGGCGGCGAGGCTGGTGGCGGTGGCGCAACTGCCGGTGGTCAGGCCGCTGCGCAGCGGCGCCGGCTGTTCGGCGGTTTCGTCACGCATGCTTGATGGCGTCGAGCAGGGTGATCGGCAGCGCCTGGCGCCAGGTGTCGAAGCCGCCCAGCGGCTGGGCCTGGGCAACATGAATGCGGGTCAGTTCACCGCCGTGGCGTTCGCGCCAGTCCATCAGGCGCACTTCGCTTTGCAGGGTCACCGCGTTGGCGACCAGCCGGCCGCCGGGGCGCAACTGCTCCCAGCAGTGCTCCAGCACGCCGGGCACGGTGACGCCGCCGCCGATGAAGATCGCGTCCGGGCGCTCCAGTCCGTGCAGTGCTTCCGGCGCCCGTCCGCGCACCAGATGCAGGCCGGGTACGCCGAGGGCGTCGCGGTTGAGTTCGATCAGTTGCTGGCGGCCGTCGTCGGCCTCGATGGCCAGCGCGCGGCACGCCGGGTGCGCGCGCATCCACTCGATGCCGATCGAGCCGCTGCCGGCGCCGACGTCCCAGAGCAACTCGCCCGGTTGCGGGGCGAGGCGGGCGAGGGTGATGGCGCGGACATCGCGCTTGGTGATCTGTCCGTCATGCTGGAAGGCGTTGTCCGGCAGCCCGGCGAGGGGCGACAGGCGCGGCGCGTTGGCGTCGGCGCGGCATTCGATGGCGACCAGATTAAGGTCGGCGATAGCGTGCTCATTCCAGTCGCTGGCGCTACCTTGCCGGTGACGTTCGGCGCTGCCGCCCAGGTGTTCCAGCACCTGCAACTGGCTCGGGCCGAAGCCGCGTTCGCGCAGCAATGCGGCGATCGCGGCGGGGCTGTCGCCATCGTTGCTCAGCACCAGCAGGCGCTGACCGCTGTAGAGGTGGGCGTTGAGTTGCGCCAGCGGACGGGCGACCACGGAAACAATGACCACGTCCTGCAACGGCCAGCCGAGGCGGGCGGCGGCGAGGGCGCAGGAGGAGGGCGCGGAAATCACGTTCAGCTCATCGGCCGGGACTTGCCGCGCGAGGCTGGCGCCAACGCCGTAGAACATCGGGTCGCCGCTGGCCAGCACGCACACCGGCTCGCCGCGCAGGGCCAGCACCGGCGCCAGCGAGAACGGGCTCGGCCAGGTCAGGCGCTCGGCCTTCAGGCAATGGGGCAGCAGGTCGAGCTGGCGTGGGCTGCCGAACACCCTGGCGGCGTGCAGCAGGGCGCGCCGGGCTTGCTTGCCGAGGCCGCTGAAGCCGTCTTCGCCGATTCCTACTATGGTCAACCAGGGCGCCATGCCGTTCCTCTTTTCCGGGCCTATCCGACCGGCAGGCTTGGCCCGCCGCCGGGCAAAGCAGGCATAATACCGCGCCTTCCGATGCCCAGCCCCATTTCACGATTGACGGGTGAACCCTTGAATCAGTCCCAGCCCGCTCCTGCCATTCGCCCCTCGGCCTGCCCGGGGCTGTGGCGCATTGTCCAGGCACGCGACGGTGGCATCTCGCGGATCAAGCTCGATGCCGGGCACCTGGATGCCGACCAGGCCGAAGCGGTGGCCGAGGCCGCCGAGCGTTTCGCCGGTGGCGTGATCGAGGTGACCAACCGCAGCAACCTGCAGATTCGTGGCGTTGGTAGCGACCCGCAGGGTCTGATCGCGCACCTGCTGGCGGCTGGCCTGGGCCCGCGGGTCGCCGCCGGCGACGACGTGCGCAACCTGATGCTCAGCCCCGCCGCGGGCCTCGACCCGGCCATGCTGTTCGACACCCGCGCGCTGGGCGCGCAGATACTCGACCTGCTGCAGACCACGCCGCGCTTCCATGCGCTGTCGGCCAAGTTCGCCGTGCAACTCGATGGCGGCGAAGACCTGGCAATGCTCTGGCACCCCCATGACCTGTGGCTGTCGCCGCTGCGCCTGGACGACGAGTTGTGGCTGGCCTTCGGCCTGGCAGGCTGTCCGGGACGGGATGCGCCGGTGGCCGCCGTGCCGCTGGCGGCGGGGCTGGCGCTGGTGCGGGCGGTGCTGGAGCGATTCCTCGATCTGGCCGATGCCGGTCAGTCGCGGATGCGCCAATTGCTGGAGACGCTGTCCACCGACGCCTTCCTCGCCGGCTTGCCGTTGGCGCTGCGCCGCGACGCCGCGGTGCTCGACTGGCGTCGCCCCGGACGTGACCTCGCGCGCCACCTGGGTGTCTATCCCCAGCAGCAGGCCGAGCGGGTCGCGGTGGGCGCGATGGCACCGCTGGGTCGCCTGAGCGCGGCGCAATTGCGCGGCGTCGGCGGGCTGGCCCGAGAATTGGGCGACGGCAGCCTGCGCATGACGCCCTGGCAGAGCGTGCTGCTGCCGAACATTGCCGTTGGCCGCGCCGAACGGGTGCTGGCCGCCTTGCTTCACCTTGGTTTGATCACCGACGCCGCCGAGCCGCTGGCCGGCGTGGTCGCCTGCACCGGCTCGGCCGGCTGCGCCAAGGCCCTCGCCGACACCAAGGGCGATGCGCTGCAACTGGCCTTCAGCCTGCGCCAGCCGGTCCCGGTGGCCGGCGTTCACTTGAGCGGCTGCGGCCGTTCCTGCGCCATGGCGCACACTGCGCCGGTCACCTTGCTGGCGGTCGGCCCCGGTCGCTATGACCTGTATTTTCACGACCCGGCGCAGCCGGGCCCCGGCGTTGTCGCCGGGCGCAACCTGACACTGGAAGAAGCGGGCGCCACGCTGGACGCCCGCCCACGGAGCAACCCTCGATGATTGATTACATCCGCGACGGCCAGGAGATTTATCGCAACTCCTTCGCCATCATTCGCCAGGAGGCCCGCCTGGAGCGGATTCCGGCCGACCTGGAAAAGCTCGCGGTACGGGTGATCCATGCCTGCGGCATGGTCGAGGTGGTCGATGCCCTGCGCTTTTCCGAAGGCGCCGGCAAGGCCGGGCGTGAAGCCCTGGCCGCTGGCGCGCCGATTCTCTGCGACGCGCGGATGGTTGCCGAAGGCATCACCCGCGCGCGCCTGCCGGCCAACAACGAGGTGATCTGCACCTTGCGTGACGACAGCGTGCCGGACCTCGCCAAGGAACTGGGCAACACCCGTTCGGCGGTAGCCCTGGAGTTGTGGCGCCCGCACCTGGAAGGCAGCGTGGTGGTGATCGGCAACGCGCCGACCGCGCTGTTCTATCTGCTGGAAATGATCGACGCCGGCGCGCCGAAACCGGCGCTGATCCTCGGCTTCCCGGTGGGCTTCGTCGGTGCGGCGGAGTCCAAGGCGATGCTCGCGGCGGACAGCCGTGGCGTGCCGTTCGTGATCGTCGAAGGGCGTCTGGGCGGCAGCGCCATGGCCGCCGCCGCGGTCAACGCCCTCGCCACGGAGGTTGAATGATGCAGGCCCGCGGACGTTTGCTCGGCCTGGGCGTCGGCCCTGGGGATCCCGAGCTGATCACCCTCAAGGCCCTGCGTCTGCTGCGTGAAGCCCCGGTGGTGGCGTACTTCGTCGCCAAGGGCAAACGCGGCAACGCCTTCGGCATCATCGAGCAGTACCTGCAAAGCGAGCAGACCCTGTTGCCACTGGTTTATCCGGTGACCACCGAGGCGCTGCCGGCGCCGCTGTCCTACGAGCAGGTCATCAGCGATTTCTACGATGCCGCGAGTATCGAAGTTGCCGCGCATCTGGACGCGGGCCGCGACGTGGCGGTGATCTGCGAGGGCGATCCGTTCTTTTACGGCTCCTACATGTACCTTCACGATCGCCTGGCCGAACGGTATGACGCCCAGGTGATCCCGGGTGTCTGCTCGATGCTCGGTGGTGCTTCGGTGCTCGGCGCGCCGCTGGTGTACCGCAACCAGAGCCTGTCGGTGTTGTCCGGCGTGCTGCCCCATGACGAACTCAAGCGCCGCCTGGCCGATGCCGACGCGGCGGTGATCATGAAGCTCGGGCGCAACTTCCCCAAGGTCCGCCAGGTGCTGACCGAGTTGGGCCTCGATGGCCGCGCGCTGTATGTGGAGCGGGCGACCATGGCCAACCAGAAGATCGTCGCGCTGGATGAGGTCGACCCGGCGTCGTCGCCGTACTTCTCGCTGATCATCGTTCCCGGCGAAAGGTGGCAAGGCTGATGACCCGACGCGCACCGGCCATTGTCATCCTCGGCAAAGGCAGCGTGGCCACGGCCCGCAAGATCCAGCAGCTTTATCCCGATGCCCTGATCCACGGCCTGGCTGGCCGGGTCGAGGGCGTCGATGTCACCTATCAGGAGTTCGGCGCGAGCTTGCGCCAGCTCTATCAACAGGACACGCCGATCATCGCCTTGTGCGCCGCCGGCATCGTGATCCGCAGCCTCGCCGGCGTATTGCTGGAGAAGGGCGCGGAGCCGCCGGTGCTGGCCGTGGCCGAGGACGGCAGCGCGGTCGTGCCGCTGCTCGGCGGGCTGGGCGGAGTCAATGTCATGGCCCGGGAAATCGGCGCCGGACTGGGCGTCGCCGCGGCGATCACCACCAGTGGCGAACTGCGCTTCGGCACCTGCCTGCTCAATCCTCCCAGCGGCTATGCCCTGGCGGACCTGGAGCTGGGCAAGCGCTTCGTCTCCGACTTGCTGGCCGGCGAGCGCGTGCGCATCGAAGGCGCCGCGCCTTGGCTCGACGAAGCGCGCTTGCCGCAGGACGAGCAGGCGTCGCTGACCATCCATGTCGGCTGTGCCGAGCGTGAGGCGGCGGCCAACGAATTGCTGATCCATCCGCGCTGCGTGTTGGTGGCGGTTTCGGCCTCGGTCGCGGCACCGGCCGAAGCGGTTCGCGCGGCCTTGCACGACGCGAAGATCGCCGAGGCGTCGCTGGCCTGCCTGCTCGCCAATGACGACGAAATGGCCGTGCCGGCTTTGCACGACGCGGCGCGGGAGTTGGGTGTGCCGCTGCGTTTCGCCCCGGCACAAGCCTCGGTCAGCGCCCTGGCGGCGCGGGCATTGCCGCAGTTGCTGGCACCGCAGGCGGTGGGCGAGGGCCTGGCGATTGCCGTGGCCAACGAGCCGATCGATCCGCAACGCATTGGCCAGGGCCGGGGCCGCGTCGCGGTGATCGGCCTTGGTCCGGGCTCCACCGAGCTTATGGCGCCAGCGGTCAAGGCCGAGTTGGCGCGGGCCAACGATGTGCTTGGCTATGAAACCTACGTGCGCATGGCCGGGCCATTCCGTGCCGATCAGGTGCTGCACTGCACCGACAACCGCGAAGAACTGCAACGCGCCCGTCACGCTTTCGAGCTGGCGGCGCAAGGGCGTTCGGTGGTGGTGGTGTCGTCCGGCGACCCTGGCGTGTTCGCCATGGCCGCAGCGGTGCTGGAAGCGCTGGAAGCGTCCGACGATCCGGCCTGGCACCGGGTCGAGCTGGAAATGCTGCCGGGCATTTCCGCCTCGCTGGCTACCGCGGCCCAGGCCGGGGCGCCGCTGGGGCATGACTTCTGCGTGATCTCGCTGTCGGACAACCTCAAGCCGTGGTCGATCATCGAGAAGCGTCTGGACCTGGCCGCCGAGGCGGACCTGGCCCTGGCCTTCTACAACCCGATCTCGCGTTCGCGGCCCTGGCAACTGGGGCAGGCGCTGGACATCGTCCGGCGCCATCGCGGACCGCAAACGCCCGTGGTGCTCGGCCGCGACATCGCCCGGCCGGGGCAATCGCTCAAGGCCATTCGGTTGGGCGAGTTGCAGCCGGAGATGGTCGACATGCGCACCATGGTGCTGATCGGTTCCAGCACCACCCGCACCTTCGCCCGCGCCGATGGCGGCGAGTGGGTCTACACGCCGCGCTGGTATCCCCAGGCGGACTGAGCACTGCGGGGAAAGGCTTCGTTCCTGACCCTGCTGTCGTCGCAACGTACCTTGGCGTTCCCTCCCCGAGAGGGAACACCTCAAAAAGGACTTTGCCATGACCAACGACAGCAACCCATCTTCGAACACCAGTTCCGCCGCCGTGGTGGAAAACTCCCTTGTGGCCTTCGGCGCCGGCATGTCCGCGCAAAGCCGCATCGACGTGAAAAACAGCTTCCTGTTCGCCACCCTGGTCGCCAATAAGCTCCACGACCAGACCGCCATGAGCGAATCCTGGTTCAAGTCCTTCCTCCAGGTCATGGGGGATTGCGGCTGGGTCGTGGCGCACCGCACCCATGAAAAGGAAAGCACCACCGGCCAGTCGCTCAAGGTCGCCAACGTCGCGGTCAAGGCTGTGCAGTCGGCGGCCACCAGCCTGCTGCTGGGTGGGCCGGTGACCGCCGCGATCAAGGCGCTCGCCGAGGCGGCGATCACCGGCCTTGAGAGCAACGAAAAGGCCTTGACCGTGTTCAAGCGCAATCTGGAAAAACGCACCCATGTCGTCATCGGCCTGGCCTCCTGCACTGAAACCGAGAGCGGCGAAGTGGTGATGGCGCTCGGCGCGGTCCAGCGCTCGGTGCGCAAGGAGGACATCGATGCCCTGGTGTTCGATTGGGACAGCTCCACGTCGGCGACCTACAAGAGCACCGCGGCCCTGTCGTTCAACAGCCAGGTGTATGCCAGCGTGCGCACGGGCGTGGAGCAGCGCCTGGGTGAGCGGGCCGTGGCCAGGATCATGGACTACGACATCTGACCGACGCTGAAGCAGCGGGCCATTGGCATTTTTCTGGAGATGACCGACGTGGATATCGACGGCTACACGATGTGGACCAGCGAGGGCAGCCTGATGCTGGTTGCCCCTCAGGTCGGGGATGTGGAGCGCCAGAATGTGCTGGGCTCGCTGCGTTATGCGCAACGCTCGGCGGACAGTCTGATGACCTCGCGGTTCGGCGAGCACCGGCAATGGTATCGCGCCTATCGCAGTGCCCTCGGCCAACGCGGCTGGCGGGTGACCCACAGTTGCCAGAGCGTCGACGCCGCGCAGTGCCGGACGGTGTTGGCGCCGATGCAGCCGCTGGTGTTGTGGCTGAGTTGCCAGCACCCGGAACTGGGCGCAGTGCTGGAGCGTTGCATCGATGCGCTGGACCCGCTGCAGGCGGGTATCGAGCGACTGAGCGGTGCGGCGCTGCGGCGCTCACCACAAGGTGGCGCCCGTCTGGTGCTGGAAATGGGCGTACTGCGGCCCGGGTTGCGACTCAGCCTGTGCAGCCTCGCCCTGGAAACCAGCGAGACGCCTGGCCGCGACTGGCTGGTGGCCGCGCTGGATGGCGCTGCGTTGCGTGGCGATCTGTCGTTCCAGAGCCTGATGGCCGAGCCCGCGCCCGAATTGCTTGAAACCGGACACGACCGCTTCGCCCGTCTGCTGCTCGATACGGCGACCGGTTGCACCCTTCACTGAGGCAAGAACGCTATGGCAGATCAACCTCGGGCATCCGTCGTGGGCAATGCCCTGATGTCCTTTTTTCCCGATATCGGCAAAGACGTCCGCGAGCGCGTCCAGATGGCGATGCTGTTCGCCCAGCGGGCGACGCAGGACGCCCTGGATAACCAGTTGGTGAGCGACGGCTACAGCTTTTACCGACGACAACTGATGTTTCTCGGCTGGGACGCCAGGTCGCCGAGGGAATCCTTCGACCCCAATCTGCAACGCCGCAAAGCGCTGAACGATGTGCTGGGGCAGATCAATGCCACCGCCGACAGCCAGTACTCCGACATGACTCGCTGGTCCATCGAGGCGCTGCAGGCCAGCGAAGCGGCGCTCTACCGTTTCGAGGCCCGCTCGCTGGCGCAGGAGTCTTTCCAGTTGTTGCCCTGCCGGATCATCAAGCCAGGTTACGTGGATCTGGTGCTGTACCACGAAACCCTGGAGCGCGAGGAGCGACTCAACGGGTTTCTCTACCGAGAACGGGTGGTGACCGGGTCACGCATCGAGCTGGTGCGTTTCAATGTGCGTCTGTTCGAGCAGAAGTTTGGTGCGCGGATCGGGAAGAGCCTGGAGCAGGCTCTTCAGCAGGATGTCTACGAGCTTTGAGGCGCGGGCTCAGGAAACCAGGTAGCCCTTGATCCCGGTGAAGATGATCTGCGCGGCAAGGGCGCAGACGAACAGGCCCATGAGTCGGCTGACGATCTGCAGGCCCTGGTCGCCGAGGATCCGCTCGATGCGGTTGGAGAGGTAGAGCACCAGGCCGACGGTGAAGCTGGCCAGCGCGATACTGACGATGGCCAGCAACTTGTCGTCCCAATGCGGCTGGCCGACGCCCATCACCAACAGCGCACCGATGGTGCCGGGGCCGACGGTCAGAGGGATGGTCAGCGGCACGATGGTGACGTCCTGCTGCACGTTGTCGGTCTGCACCGCCGACTTGCCCTGGGCCATGCCCAGCGCGGAAATGAACAGCACGCTGCCGGCACCGATGCGGAAGGCATCGGCGGTAATCCCGAAGACGCCGAAGATCACCCGACCGAACAGGTACAGCAGCACGCTGGCGATCAGCACGCCCATGGCCACCTTCCAGGCCAGGTGCTTGCGCTCCTTGCTGGAATAACCGCGGGTCAGGCTGATGAAGCAGGACAGGACGAAGAACGGGCTGTAGAGCACGAGCATTTTCAGGTAAACGCTGAACAACTCATGAAGCATGGTCTGGGCTCGCGAAAGAAGAAAAGGCCGGGCAAGTGTATCAGTGCGACAGCGGTGCATCGGCGGGTGGCCGCGACTGCTCGCGGCGGGCTACCCAATGCTCGATCAGCTCACGCAATTGCGACAGTTCCACCGGCTTGGACATGTGCCCGTCCATGCCGGACAGGCGCGCACGCTCCTTGTGCTCGGCGAGGATGTGCGCGGTCAGCGCCACCACCGGCGTGTGCGGGCTCTGGGTGCTGGCTTCCCAGGCGCGCAGTTGCTGGGTCGCGGAGAAGCCATCGAGGATCGGCATTTCGCAGTCCATCAGCACCAGGTCGTAATGCTGCGCCTTCATGGCCTTGAGCGCTTCTTCGCCGTTGCTGGCGGTGTCCGGCTCCAGGTTGAGCTTGCCGAGCATGCCGCGGATGACCTTGGTGGAGATGCTGTTGTCTTCGGCAACCAGAATGCGGAAGTCGGCGGGCAGCTCGATGGGGGCCGGGCGCTGGGCAGGCATGAAGCCCGGTGGCGGCACCTTGCTGCGCTGGGAGAGTTCTTCGGCCAGGGTGGTCTTGAGGGTGTAGCCGGCCACCGGTTTGGCGAGGATGCGTTTGACCCCGGCGTTGCGCGCGATGATCTTGCTCGGCGCATTGCTGATGCCGGTGAGCATCACCAGCAGGATGTCGTGGTTCAGGCTCGGGTCTTCCTTGATCTTCGCCGCCAGTTGCATGCCGGTCATGCCGGGCATGTTCTGGTCGAGCAGGACTGCGTCGAAGTAGTCACGCAGGTGCGCTTTGGTCCGCAGCAGGGCCAGCGCTTCCTTGCCCGACGGCACGGCGCTGACGTTCATGCCCCAGGCGCCGCACTGCTGGACCAGCACCTTGCGGCACGTATCGTTGTCGTCCACCACCAGCACCCGGGCGCCGCGCAGCGAAGCATCGAGGTCGGTGGCCGGCTGCTCCAGGCGCTGAGGGTCCAGCGGCAGGGTCAGCCACAGGGTGTTGCCCTGGTTGTGGCTGGTCTTGATGCCGAATTCGCCCTGCATGAGCGTGATCAGTTGCTTGGCGATCACCAGGCCCAGGTGGCCGCCGAGTTTGTTGCTGGAAAGGAAGTGCTTGCTGTGCAGCTCGGCCTGCAACAGGGCGTCGCGTTCGGCGGGCTGCATGGCTTCGCCGCAGTCCTGCACGGCGATGCGCAGGCGTGGGCTGCTGCCACGTTGATCGAGGGCCACCACCAGCAGAATTTCGCCGTGGTCGGTTTTCTTCAAGGCGTTGTCCAGCAGGCTGAGCATGGCCTGGCGCAGGCGGGTCGGGTCACCGCTGATTACCCGCGGCACCTGCGGTTGGGTGAAGCTGATGAGCTCGATGTTCTGCTGCTCGGCTTTGGCGCGGAAGATGCCCAGGCAATCCTCGATCAAGGCGTTGAGGTCGAACTGCACGTCGTCCAGCTCGATCTGCCCGGACTCGAGCTTGGAGATGTCGAGGATCTCGTTGATTAGCGTCAGCAACTCGTTGCCGGCGCTGTGGATGGTTTGCACATAGTCGCGCTGCTTGACTGACAGCGGTGTGCCAAGCAGCAGTTCGGTCATGCCCAGCACGCCGTTCATGGGGGTGCGGATTTCGTGGCTGATCTTGGCCAGGAATTCGGCCTTGGCGTTGATCTCGGCCGTGCTCGCGGCCAGCTCGCGGCTGGCGCTGAAGCGCGCTTCGTTCATGTAGCGCAGGCGTTCGCTGACCGAAAGGTTGAGCAACAGGCCGCTGAACGCGGTAAGGCCGAGCAGGATGAACAGCAGCCACTGGGTCGGCGTGCGGGTCAGGCCGAGGAGGGCCGGCAAGACCACCAGGCAGCCGACCGTGAAGATCAGCATGCCGAGGCTGAGCAGGCGCGCCGGGGAGAAGCCCTTGTACCAGTGATAGAGCGAGACGCCGAGCATGCTCAGGCAACCCAGCGCCACCAGCACGTAGGTCATCAGGTTCAGCGGCAGGGTATCGACGAACAACAGCAGCAGGCCGCAGAACACCACCAGCAGCATCTGGCCCTGCAGCAAGCGGGTCAGGCGGGGTTGGCCAAGCGGGGCGAAGAAGCGCTGGGTGAACACTAGCCCGCAGAGGGTGGCGAGCAGCACGGTCAGGTAGGCCGCGGGCGTCTGCGCCGAGTGCCACAGGTTCCACGGGCCACTGAGGTTGAGCAGTATCAGCGCGCTGAGCATCATCAGCAGGTGGTAGCCGGCCAGCCACAGGCTGGCGGTGGAGCGCGAATAGGCGAAGCGGGTGAGGTTGTGCAGCGCCAGCATGCCGAGACAGCCGAACAGCAGGCCGAACAACAGCGGGCGACGCTGGTCGGCGGCGGCTTCGACCGCGGGCAACAGGCTGATGCCGGGGCGCAACTGGTGTTCGGACACCAGCCGCAGGTAAACGTCCAGCGCCACGGGGCTGGCGGGAAGTGAAAGCAGGTGATCGCTGCTGCTCAGGGTCAGCAGGCCGCTGTCGATGCGACGACCGTTGTGCGATTGCTGCAGCAGGTTGTTGCCGTCGAGAACATAAAGATCGAGACGCGAGAGGTCGGGCGCGAACACCCGAATGACCTGCTCATGCTGGCCGGGAGGCAGCCGGTAGTGCAGCCAGAGCGCCTGGTTGGGCTCGGCGGCGTTGAGCTGGTTGAGTTCGATGGGGCTGAACTGGTTGCGGTAGCGTTCGGAACGGATGTCGCCCAATTGCAGATTGGCCTGGCCGTCGAGCAGGACCGCCCAGCCGCTGCTCGATTCGGCCATGGCCGGAAAAAGGCAGAGCAGGGTCAGCAGGCTGACGATGGTTCCAATGGCAATCCTGAGCCAACGCACGACGATTTCCCTTCCTAGCTGAGTGCCGGTGTACCACTATGCGCGGCGTGCCAAGCCGAAGGCAAGGTTTTGCCCGGGCCCTGACGACGAGCCGGGAGCCGCGGCGCAAAGGCGCCGCGCTCCCGCTCAGGCAGGTTACTCCTGATGCTCGCCACGCTCGCGGGCAATGGCACGGTAGCCGATGTCCTTGCGATAGAACGCGCCTTCCCAGTCGATTTCGGCTGCCAGACGGTAGGCCTGTTGCTGTGCGGCTTCGACCGTGTCGCCCAGGGCGGTGGCGCAGAGTACGCGGCCGCCGCTGGTCACGACCTGGCCGTCTTTCAGCGCGGTACCGGCATGGAACACCTTGCCTTGCAGTGCGGCGGCGGCATCCAGACCCTTGATCGGTGCGTCCTTGGCGTAGTCGCCAGGGTAGCCGCCGGCGGCCAGCACCACGCCCAGGCTCGGACGCGGATCCCAGACGGCTTCGACCTTGTCCAGCGCCTTGGCCAGTGCGGCCTCGATCAGCAGGATCAGGCTCGACTCCAGGCGCAGCATGATGGGCTGGGTTTCCGGGTCGCCGAAGCGGCAGTTGAACTCGATGACCTTCGGGTTACCGGCTTTGTCGATCATCAGACCGGCATACAGGAAGCCGGTGTAGACGTTGCCTTCCTCGGCCATGCCGCGCACGGTCGGGTAGATCACCAGGTCCATCACGCGCTGATGGACATCAGCGGTGACCACTGGCGCTGGCGAATAGGCGCCCATGCCACCGGTGTTCGGGCCGGTGTCGGCGTCGCCGACGCGCTTGTGGTCCTGGCTGGTTGCCATAGGCAGCACGTTGGCGCCGTCGACCATGACGATGAAGCTGGCTTCTTCGCCGTCGAGGAATTCCTCGATGACCACGCGCGAACCGGCTGCGCCAAAGGCATTGCCGGCGAGCATGTCGCGCACGGCGTCTTCGGCTTCGGCCAGGGTCATGGCGACGATAACGCCCTTGCCGGCGGCCAGGCCGTCGGCCTTGATCACGATCGGCGCGCCTTTTTCACGCAGATAAGCCAGGGCTGGCTGGATCTCGGTGAAGTTCTGGTAGTCGGCGGTCGGGATCTTGTGGCGCGCGAGGAAGTCCTTGGTGAAAGCCTTGGAACCTTCAAGCTGGGCGGCGCCAGCGGTCGGACCGAAGCAGTCCAGGCCGCGGCTGCGGAACAGATCGACCACGCCGGCAACCAGCGGGGCTTCCGGGCCGACGATGGTCAGCGAGACGTTCTTCTCGGCGAAGTCGGCCAGTTGTTCCAGCGCGGTCACTTCGATGGCGACGTTCTCGCACTTGGCTTCGGTGGCGGTACCGGCGTTGCCGGGGGCGACGAAGATTTTCTCGACACGCGGGTCCTGGGCAACTTTCCAGGCCAGGGCGTGTTCACGTCCGCCGCTACCGATGATCAAAACGTTCATGTCAAAACCTCAGTGGTTTCCGAAGGGCATGCCTTCGTTTTGTATTCGCTGTACGGGGTCGCACTGAAGCAGATGCCTGCTTCAGTGCGGCCGATTGCCGTAAATCAGTGACGGAAGTGGCGCATGCCGGTGAACACCATTGCGATGCCGGCTTCGTCGGCGGCGGCAATGACTTCGGCGTCGCGCATCGAGCCGCCTGGCTGGATCACGGCAGTGATACCGACCTTGGCTGCGTTGTCGATGCCGTCACGGAACGGGAAGAACGCGTCCGACGCCATGACCGCGCCCTGCACCTGCAGGCCAGCGTGCTCGGCTTTGATCGCGGCGATGCGCGCGGAGTTGACGCGGCTCATCTGGCCGGCGCCGACGCCGATGGTCTGGCGGTTCTTGGCGTAGACGATGGCGTTGGACTTGACGAATTTAGCCACTTTCCAGGCGAAGATCAGGTCATGGATTTCCTGTTCGGTCGGGGCGCGCTTGGTCACGACTTTCAGGTCGGCGTCGGTGATCATGCCGATGTCGCGGCTCTGTACCAGCAGGCCGCCGGTCACACGCTTGAAGTCCCAGGCAGCGGCGCGCTCAGTCGACCACTCGCCGCAGGTCAGCAGGCGCACGTTGGCCTTGGCGGCGACTACGGCGCGGGCCTCTTCGCTGACGCTCGGGGCGATGATGACTTCGACGAACTGACGCTCGACGATGGCCTTGGCGGTTTCGCCGTCCAGCTCGCGGTTGAAGGCGATGATGCCGCCGAAGGCCGACTCGGTGTCGGTGGCGTAGGCCAGTTCGTAAGCCTGGCGGATACCGCCTTCAGGGCTGACGGCAACGCCGCACGGGTTGGCGTGCTTGACGATGACACAGGCCGGCTTGACGAAGCTCTTCACACATTCCAGCGCGGCGTCGGTGTCGGCCACGTTGTTGTACGACAGTTCCTTGCCTTGCAGTTGCACGGCGGTGGCGATGCCCGTCTCGGACGGCTTGGCCTCGACATAGAACGCCGCGCTCTGGTGCGGGTTCTCGCCGTAGCGCATTTCCTGGGCCTTGATGAACTGGCTGTTGAAGGTGCGCGGGAATTCGCTGCGGCCTTCGGTGCTCAGGGTCTCGGCGGACTGGTTCACGGTGCCCATGTAGTTGGCGATCATGCCGTCATAGGCCGCGGTGTGCTCGAAGGCCTTGAGCATCAGGTCGAAGCGCTGGGCGTAGGTCAGGCCACCGGCCTTGAGGCTTTCCAGCACGTTCGCGTAGTCGCTGGCGTTGACCACGATGGCGACGTCTTTGTGGTTCTTGGCCGCGGAACGGACCATGGTCGGGCCGCCGATGTCGATGTTCTCGATGGCGGTCGGCAGGTCGCAACCCGGCTTGGAGATGGTGGCTTCGAACGGGTACAGGTTGACGGCGACCAGATCGATCGGCTTGATCCCGTGCTCCTGCATGATGGCGTCATCGGTGCCGCGACGGCCGAGGATGCCACCGTGGATTTTCGGGTGCAGGGTCTTGACCCGGCCGTCCATCATTTCCGCGAAGCCGGTGTAGTCGGCGACTTCGACCGCGGCGACGCCGTTGTCCTGGAGCAGCTTGAAGGTGCCGCCGGTAGACAGGATCTCGACGCCGAGCGTTTGCAGCTCACGGGCGAATTCGAGGATCCCGGTCTTGTCGGAAACGCTGATCAAGGCACGGCGGATCGGCAGGCGAGTAGTCTGGTCGGTCATTTCAGATTCCATAACGCGGTGGAGTCAGCAAAAAAGGCGACCTCACTGTGGGAGTCGCCTTTTTGGTTGGGATTCATGCTTACAGCAGGTCGTACTGCTTGAGTTTCTTGCGCAAGGTGCCTCGGTTCAGTCCAAGCAGCTCGCTGGCCTTGGTCTGGTTGCCCTTGACGTAGTTCATCACGCTTTCGAGCAGGGGCGCCTCGACTTCAGAGAGCACCAGGTTGTACACGTCCGTGACAGCAGCGCCTTCGAGGTGCGCGAAATAGTTGTGCAGCGCCTTTTCCACACTTCCGCGAAGGGTCTGTCCCTCTTCGCTGGGGGTATTGAGGTGCTGTTTCAGGTTGACGTTGTCGCTCACGGGCGTTGTTCCACTCACTAAAGTCTCGGTCATCATCGTCATGCGGCCACCCCTTGTCCGTCCTCTGTCTCAAGGCTCTGTTCACGTTCGCTGAAGAAAAGGCGAACGTCGGCGCATTGCGCGTGTGTGTCTTCCAAACGATTGAACCGGGCGCGAAACTCCTTGGCCCCCGGTAACGTCGCCAAGTACCAGCCAACGTGCTTGCGGGCGATTCGCACGCCCATCACATCGCCATAGAAGGCATGCAGCGCTGCCAGGTGCTCCAGCAGAATCCGTTCCACTTCCTCCAGCCCCGGCGCCGGCAGTATCTCGCCGGTACGCAGGTAGTGCTCGATCTCGCGAAAGAGCCATGGCCGGCCCTGGGCGGCGCGACCGATCAACAGGCCGTCGACGCCGGTGCTGTCGAGCACGGTCCGGGCCTTTTGCGGCGACGTGATGTCGCCATTGGCGAAAACCGGGATCGACACCGCCTGCTTGATGGCAGCGATGGTGTCGTACTCGGCTTCGCCGGTGTACAGGTCGGCGCGGGTGCGGCCATGGACGGCCAGCGCCTGGATCCCGGCCTGCTCGGCGATCTTCGCCACGGTCAGGCCGTTCTTGTTCGCCCGGTCCCAGCCGGTGCGGATCTTCAGGGTCACCGGGACATCCACGGCGGCGACCACCGCGTGGAGAATCTCGCTGACCAATGCTTCATCCTTCAATAAAGCAGAGCCTGCGGCCTTGTTGCAGACTTTTTTTGCCGGGCAACCCATGTTGATGTCGATGATCTGGGCGCCCAGTTCGACATTGGCCCGGGCCGCCGCGGCGAGCATCTGCGCGTCGCCGCCGGCGATCTGTACCGAGCGTGGCTCGGGATCGCCTTCGTGGATCATGCGCAGGCGCGACTTTCGGCTGTTCCACAGGCTCATGTCGCTGCTGACCATTTCCGACACCACCAGGCCTGCGCCCATTCGTCGGCAGAGCTGACGAAAAGGCTGGTCCGTGACCCCGGCCATGGGGGCAAGGATCAGGTTGTTTTGCAGTGTGTATGGGCCGATGCGTACCGCCGACATAGGAGTTCCCTGTTGTGGGGCCGGATCATTAGAGTTCGAAAAAGGGTGGGCATGATACCCGCTCTCGATGACCGGATAAAGATGAATCTGGATAAAATCTGAACAACTCGGCCGCTGGCGCGACCTGCTTCAAGTGGCAAGCTTCAAGCGACAAAAGGCAGCAGGATCGCGTGCGATCGGCTCTTTCTTGCCGCTTTAAGCGTGCAACTTGCGGCTGCTTTTACTCCGGGGAGCGGAAGCTGAGGCTGTAATTGACGGCCTTCGGGCCCGGATCGAGGATATCCAGGGCGATGTGGATCGGCGTCTGGCTGGGCATCTCGGCCTTGCCGGCCAGCTCGCCGCTGAGATACTCGGCGGGCTTGAAGCGACGACTGGCGATCAGTTGGCCGTTGAGGTCGGCGAAGCGCAGTTCCAGTAGCGGGAACGGCTGGGAGAAGGGCGCGCGGTTGTAGATGATCGCGTCCACCACCAGTGCGCCCTTGAAGTCAGGATGGCTGCGCACCACCAGATTGCTGCTCTTGATTCGGGCGATGTCGACCTTGGACGGCACCTCGCAGCCCAGTGTCGGGCAGACCTGCTGGAACCACGGGCGGTACTGGTCCTGGCGGGCCAGTTCGTCGAAGTGATAGGCGATGTACTGGCCGGCCAGCGCGGCGGCGGCCAGCAGTATCAGGAACAGCCACAGCAGACGCCGGCCCAGGTTGCTACGCGGCTTCTGCCAGTCCAGTTGCAGCGGGTCGTCGACCAGATCGACCAGTGATTCCTTGCGTGCCGGACGGTCGGGCTCGGCGATGGCGCCGAGTTCCGGGTCGCGCCGCTCGCTAAGCGTGGGCTCGTCGTCGTGATCGTTGCGTTGGTCGAGGTCGTCGTCATCCCGGGCCGACAGACGGGTGCCGGCATCCGGCAGGTCGTCGTCTTCGTCCGCGATCACGTGACTGCGCACGGGCGGGGTTTCTTCCGGCTCGGGCAGGTCCAGCGACAACGAAGGCTCGGTGCGGTCGCCCGGCGATGGCTGCTCGTCCGGCTCACGGGTTTCGAGTTGCAGTAGCGGCTCGTCCAGGGACGGCTCGTCCGGCTCGCGCTCCGACGCCGGGGTGCTGAACAGGCCAGCCTCCAGCAGATCGTCGTTGTTGGCATCGTCGCGCTTGGCGCTGAGGCTGTCTTCCCGGCGTGGGGCGGCGTGGAAGTCGACGCTCGGCTGGATCTCGCGCTGCTCCAGGCGGGCCAGTTCGCGGTCCAGATCGAGGTGGTCGAGGTCCAGATCGACGTTGCTCCAGCTCTTCGCCGGCGGGGCCGGCGCCGGCTCGGGAGCGGGCACAGGTTCTTCGACGGGAAGGGCGAGGGCTTCGACGGTATCGACCGGCACTACCCGCTCAGGCTCGACCGCCTGCGGTTCATCGGCGGGCGCAGGAGCGACCGGCGGTTGCTGGGCGGCGCTCTGCTCAAGCAACTGGCGGGCGGCGTTGAACACCTGCAGGCAGTTGCCGCAACGCACGACACCGCGGGCCACGCTCAGTTGATTGTGGCTGACGCGAAAGCTGGTCTGGCAATGCGGGCACTGGGTGACGAAACTGTCGGTCATGCGGCGATCCGGGGTGGGATGAGAACCAGTCTAGTGCAGTTAACGGCGGCGACCACTGATGCGTACCCAGCCATCGCGCTCGGCAATCGGGTCCAGGTCGAAGTCTGCTGCGTAGGCCGCGGTCACTTCCTGGCCTTGCTCGGCGAGGATGCCGGAGAGCGCCAGCAGGCCGCCCGGACGCACCAAGCCGCTGAGTTGCGGCGCCAGCGAGACCAGCGGGCCGGCGAGGATGTTGGCCACCAGCACGTCGGCCTGTTGGGCCGGCATGTGCTCGGGCAGGTACAGCTCGAAGTCTGCTTCGGCAACACCGTTGCGCCCGGCGTTGTCACGCGAGGCTTCGAGGGCCTGCACGTCGATGTCGGTACCGACGGCACGGCGAGCGCCCAGCAGCAGTGCGGCGATGGCGAGAATGCCGGAGCCGCAGCCGAAGTCCAGGACCTGGGTGTCTTTCAGGTCCTGACCGTCGAGCCATTCGAGGCACAGCGCGGTGGTCGGGTGGGTGCCGGTGCCGAACGCCAGGCCCGGATCCAGCAGCAGGTTGACTGCTCCAGGTTCCGGCGCGGCGTGCCAGCTCGGCACGATCCACAGGCGCTGGCCGAAACGCATTGGGTGGAAGTTGTCCATCCAGCTGCGTTCCCAGTCCTGGTCTTCGATGACCTCAGCATGGTGCTCGGGCAACTCGGCGCCGGTCAGCAGTTGCAGGTGGGCGAACACTGCTTCCGGCTCGGCGTCGGCTTCGAACAGCGCCAGCAGGTGGGTGTTGGACCACAGCGGCGTGGTGTTCAGGTCTGGCTCGAAGATCGGCTGGTCTTCGGCGTCCATGAAGGTCACGGAAACCGCGCCCACTTCCAGCAGGGCGTCTTCATAGGTTTCGGCCTGTTCCGGAGTGATGGCCAGACGAACTTGTAACCAGGGCATTGGGGTACCTTCACCAGGGTGGTTCAGCGTAGTGCTGTGAAAGCCGGGCAGTGTACGCCAGCTAGGCCGCAAAGTGGATAACAGGCGGCGGGTGGCGTGGATCGATTGCGTCCTAACTATCTATTACCCGGCGCCTTTACCCCTGCCGCACGCTCGCTCCTTTCCTTCGTGAGGAGCCAGACAATGGAAAACAATCTGCAATCGTCTGCGGTGGCCGGAGCGTCGCTGGTGCAGGTAACCCGCTGGGCGACCTGGACCGAAGGTTTCTGGGCGGACCGGCTGACCTTCGCCGAAATCGCGGGTGATCACCTGAGGGTGCATCTGCGTACCTATTTCCCGGAAGGTGATGTTGCGCCGTCGTTTCTCGAGGCGCTGTTCGAGGCGTTGCTGCAACGCCTGATTGATGGGCAGGTGGCCACATACGACGGCAACCTGCGAGGGCCGCTGCGCTGGCCGCAAGCAGCGGACAGTGAAGCGGATGCCGAACCCTACGAGGTGCTGGTGCAGGTGATCGAAGGTGTCGCGGGCGGGGTGGTCGACGATTACCAGCGTGCGCTGCGGCAGCGCTGGGCGGCACGCCCGGACGACCTCGAGCCAACCTCGTCTGTCGGCAGTCTTTTCCTGCAACGGCTGGAGGCTCACTGCGCCAGCATTGATGCGTTGTTTCTGCCGGAGAGCCTGGAGCAACTGGATGGCGTGACCCTGGCGCAGCGTATCGAGGCGCTTGAGGAGCATTGGCAGGCGTCGTTCGAGGCCGGTGACGGACTGCCCGATGCCGAGCGCTCGATGGTTCGGCGCCTGACCCCTTCCGCCTTCGGTGACTGGTTCGCCGCGCTGGGCGAGGCCGACCTTTCGATCTTGCGCGCGTTTCAGCAACGCAGCCTGTTTCTGGAGGGGCAAGTCCAGCACTTGCTGGATGACGTCACCTCGCTGCACGCCTTTGCCCGGCGAGCGATCATCGACCACGCGCGCGCCACGCTGGGTATCGATATCGAGCCGGATCGCCTGCAGGTGGAAACCCGTGGCAACGCGGCGTCTTCTCCCGTGGCTCGAGTCACTTCGCTGACGGCGCTGGTGGCCGAGGGCCCCTTTGCGCCGGGCCCGCAAAAAACCAGAACGCTACACCACGACCCCAAGGCGTCTCACGCGCCGCTCGCCCAGGCATTTCTGGAATCCCTGCTGCAAACCGTCGATCCGCGCGGGGAATACCGGGCGCGACTCAGCGAGCGTCATGACCACCCTGAACTGACGGTGGCGCTCCTCGATCTCTACGATGCGCGCTTGCAGCAGACCGCGTTTGTCGCGCGCTGCCGAGGGCACCTGAGTGCCGAGGGTCTGGAGCGGGTGCTGCGTATTCGAGAGTCCAACGGTGTCGCTGCGGCGGAGCCGGGCGAGAAGGTGGTCGGCGTTTCGTTGCTGCCGGATCTGCCGTTGGCGGATCTCCTGCTGTTTCATGTGCAAAAGGGCGATCAAGCACCGGAGTCGCTGGTGCTGTATGCGCCCGGCAAGCCCGATGGGCAGGTGTGGATCGAGCTGCCTTCCCTGCGGGCGGTGGCTATCGAGCTGGGTGGCTGGCTGGGCGATGAAGCCGGTCGTGAGTATCTGCTGGGACTGGTCGATGGCGTTCAGCGGCAGCGGGCCGAGGTGTTTTTCGACAAGGTCGTGGAGCGTGCCGACCACTGGGATGTTCAACGCGATCATCGCCGTGCACCGTTTGGCTACCGGGAGTCCTGCGAGGCGCTCGTTGCCTTGCGCAAGGCTCATGATCTTTCCCGTGTGGAAACGCAGGAGGCGCCCGCCTGGTTCGGTGCGTTGCCCCTGGCACAGCGTCAGGTAATCGCCGGCCTCAACGAAGACCTGCACCTGCTCAACGATGCGCTGCAACAGGCGGTTGCCGGGCAGGAGACTTTTCAGGCGTTTGCCAAGCGCGCCATCACGGCTGACATCGATGCGTATCTGCGCGGGCACCAGATGGAGGGCGAGGTTGATCCGCAAACCATCCTGTTCGATTTCAAACCCGGCCTTGCCGATTCGACGCCCGGCATCACTCGCTCGCTGCTGGATCTGGCCATGTATGGCTACGACGACAACTGGGGACTGGATAACCCACACATGCCGGTCCGTTCTTCGGTCGGGCAGGACCTGAGCCAATTGCGGGCAGCGGAGTTGGCGCCGTATCTGCGCGGGGCTTTTCTGGGGGATCGTTTCGTGCAGTCGATTCGCGCAGGGTTCCTCGATTCGTCACAGCCGATCTACGCCGAGCGTCGGGCATTACGTCTAGCACTGGTCCAGGCAACGATGCGGCGGGATGTTCACGTCGCGCATGCCAAGGGTCGGCTGACGCCCTTGCAGTTGCAACGCCTGGCGAGTGCTGTCGAGGGGCTCTCACGGCGCCAGCCTGCGCGGGGGCGCGGGGCCGCGGAGGACGTTGCGACCAGCAGCGGCGTGTTCAGGCTCGCGATCAATGGGCGGCAGGCCGTGGGCCTTTACGTGTTCCGGGAGGTCGATGGCGGCGTGGCGCAGGACTGGCTGTACACGCCGCAAGCGCCGGATGGCATCGTCCTGCGCGACTACGGGCGTTTTACCGGCGCCGGTCCTGGCGCCCTGCAGGATTACTTCCTCTCGCACCTGCGCTATGCCGACCATCCGGCCGCTTCCCGCCGGCTCACTCAATTGGCCAAGGGCGAGGCGGCGCGTGATGCGCTGCGTGAGGCGAGCCGGGTCGAAGACTTTCTCGACGAATACGACGATTACCTGCAGCGCCACATCGATGATGTCGAGGCGGTGACCACCAGTCGTCACGACGTTATCGCCGAGTTGGTCGCCAAGGGACTGGTGTATGCCGCCCTGCCATTGAGCCTGGTGTTTCCGCCGCTGGGGTTCGCCCTTGATGCGGTCTTTGTGGTGCTCGGTGCGAGCAAGGCGATTACCGCGCACCGCGACGATGATGCGGCGGGCGCCCTGCAACATTGGCTCGATGTTGCCCTGGGGCTGTGGGGCGTCGCGCTGCCGGGCGCCTGGGTGGCGGTGCGGAAAACAAGACTTGGGGGCATCAGGTCGAGTGAGCATGCCGGGCGTGGACTGTTCGACGTTCTGGATCAGCATCAGGCTTTGAAGAGCAACCCCGGAAACCTGCGCCGTCTGGAGCAGGACGGTTTGCTGGGCGGCCTGTACCAAGGCCCGTCAACCGGGCCCGACGGGGGACGGCTGCATATTCTCCACAAGGGCAAGTACTTCGAGGTGGTAGCAGATCTGGATAACCAGACGCTGCGCCTGGTCGATCCGCGCTACCCGGCGGCACAGTACAAAATGCCGATTCGCCGGGATCTTCGGGGGCGCTGGTCGTTCAATCCTCAGGTCGGGCTTCGGGGTGGCGGCAACGATGTTCACAACCTGGGGCAGATACGGCGTATCGCCGATGCGTTCCCCGCGCGGACCCGTCCGCTGCCAGCTCGCGGGGCGCTTCAGGGCGAGGGCGTGATCGCCCGGTTTGATGCGGGCGCGAGCGACAACTACCTGTATTCATTGAATGCCCAGAGCTGCGTGGTGGCGTGCCTGTACAACCCGACGACACGGACGGGGGCGGTGATCCACGTCGATCACAACATCCGCGCACTGGTCGATGACGCCTTGTCCAGCGCGCTGGCGCGCATAGGCCGCGGCGCAGGACACGAGCCGGTCAGGGCCACGCTGGTAGGCGGCGATTGGTTGTCCGGTGGTGCGGATATCGGCGGGCCGCTCAGGTCGGCACTGCTGCGAAAGGGCATCCAGGCGAACTGGGATCACTGGTCCTATTCGTCGTGCATGGGCAACATTTACGGGGTCCGGCTCGATCTGGCCGAGGGTGCGACCACGGTGTTCACCACCACCCGCAATGCGGTGCAAGAGGTGGTCGAGCCGATCCTGCGCGAGGCCAGCCAGGGCGGCAGGGGGATGATGGCCCGGCGTGGCCAACGCTTCATGGCGCGCTTCCGTCAGGAGCCGCTGGTGCAGCGCTCCGACGGTTCGGTGCGTAATCTGGACGGCGCGCTCGCAAGCTCCGCCCTGGTCGATGCCCAGGCCTTGCTGCTGACCACACTGACCCGCTGAAAACGAAAAAGCCCCGCACGGAATCCGTGCGGGGCTTTTTCCATTCGACCGCTGGAGGCGGCTGGCTCGTTATTCCGAGGCCAGCTTGTGTTCCAGGTAGTGAATGTTGACGCCGCCCTTGCAGAAGGCTTCGTCACGTACCAGATCACGGTGCAGCGGGATGTTGGTCTTGATCCCGTCAACCACGATTTCGTCCAGGGCATTGCGCATGCGCGCCATGGCTTCGTCGCGGTCTTTGCCGTAGGTGATCAGCTTGCCGATCAGCGAATCGTAGTTCGGCGGTACGGTGTAGCCGCTGTACAGGTGCGAATCGACGCGAACGCCGTTGCCGCCCGGAGCGTGGAAGTGCTTGACCTTGCCTGGGCTCGGAATGAACTTCTTCGGGTCTTCGGCGTTGATCCGGCACTCCAGGGCGTGACCGCGGATCACCACGTCATCCTGGGTGAACGACAGCTTGTTGCCAGCGGCGATGCTGAGCATCTCCTTGACGATGTCGATGCCAGTGACCATCTCCGAAACCGGGTGCTCAACCTGCACGCGGGTGTTCATCTCGATGAAGTAGAAGCTACCGTTCTCGTAGAGGAACTCGAAGGTGCCGGCGCCACGGTAGCCGATCTCGACGCACGCCTGGACGCAGCGGGCGAAGACTTCCTGACGGGCTTTTTCGTCGATACCGGGTGCTGGTGCTTCTTCCAGTACTTTCTGGTGACGGCGCTGCAGGGAGCAGTCTCGGTCGCCCAGGTGTACGGCGTTGCCCTGGCCGTCGGACAAGACCTGAACTTCCACGTGACGTGGGTTGGTCAGGAACTTCTCCAGATAGACCATCGGGTTGCCGAACGCTGCACCGGCTTCGGTGCGGGTCAGCTTGGCCGAGGAAATCAGGTCTTCTTCCTTGTGCACAACGCGCATGCCGCGACCACCACCGCCACCGGCGGCCTTGATGATCACCGGGTAGCCAACCTCGCGGGCGATCGCCAGCGCGGTTTCTTCGTCTTCCGGCAGCGGGCCGTCGGAGCCCGGTACGGTCGGAACGCCGGCCTGGATCATGGCGTGCTTGGCCGATACCTTGTCGCCCATCAGGCGAATGGTGTCGGCTTTCGGGCCGATGAAGGCAAATCCGGATTTCTCGACCTGCTCGGCGAAGTCGGCGTTTTCCGCGAGGAAGCCATAGCCAGGGTGAATGGCGGTGGCGCCGGTCACTTCGGCCGCGGCGATGATCGCGGGGATGTGCAGGTAGGAATCCTTGGACGACGCCGGGCCAATGCACACGGACTCGTCAGCCAGGCCCAGGTGCATCAGCTCGCGGTCGGCCGTGGAGTGTACGGCGACGGTCTTGATGCCCAGTTCCTTGCAGGCTCGCAGGATACGCAGGGCAATTTCGCCGCGGTTGGCGATCAGAACTTTTTCCAACATCGCAGGCTCTCCGCGGTTCAAACGATGGTGAACAGAGGCTGGTCGTATTCAACCGGCTGGCCGTCTTCTACCAGAACGGCGTCAATGACACCGCCGATTTCGGCTTCGATGTGGTTCATCATTTTCATCGCTTCGACGATGCACAGGGTGTCGCCTTTCTTCACGCTCTGGCCGACTTCAACGAAGGCAGGCGAGGTTGGCGAACCTTTGCGGTAGAAGGTGCCGACCATTGGCGAGCGGATCACGGTGCCTTTCAGGGTTGGCGCGGCAGCGGCAGCTTCGGCAGCCGGAGCGGCGGCAGCGGCAGCGACAGGAGCCGGTGCAGGAGCGGCGGCCATTGGAGCCGGCGCGTAGTACTGCTGGGCTGGAGTCTTGCTGTGGCGGCTGATGCGCACGGACTCTTCGCCTTCCTTGATTTCCAGCTCGTCGATGCCAGATTCTTCCAGCAGCTCGATCAGTTTCTTGACTTTACGAATATCCATTAATCATCAACTCCCAAGGTTCGGTCAGGGGCGTATGAACGTGATTCAAACGTTCTTGTAAGCCTGGCGATGGCCAGGCTCGCGTTATTCAGGATTTTGCGGCGGCGGCCAGTTGTTCCAGGGCGGATTCCAGGGCCAGTCGGTAACCGCTGGCGCCCAGACCGCAGATCACTCCTACGGCAACATCCGAAAAGTAGGAGTGGTGACGGAACGGCTCGCGCTTGTGCACGTTGGACAAGTGCACTTCGATGAATGGGATGCTCACCGCCAGCAATGCGTCACGTAATGCGACGCTGGTGTGAGTAAAAGCAGCCGGATTGATCAGGATGAAGTCCACGCCTTCGTTGCGCGCGGCGTGGATCCGGTCGATCAGTTCGTATTCGGCGTTGCTTTGCAGGTATTGCAGATGATGGCCGGCGGCGCGGGCACGCTGCTCCAGGTCCTGGTTGATCTGCGCCAGGGTCACGGCGCCGTAGACACCGGGTTCGCGAGTCCCGAGCAGGTTCAGGTTGGGGCCGTGCAGCACCAGTAGTGTCGCCATCTGCGCATCCTTTGATTTTTGTCGGACATGAATACAAGCGCGGCGACTATGCCGCAAAGAGCCGAGCACTGTCCAGTTAACTGCAATAGCCAGCACGATGACCGAGATTCACGCAAAATATGTGACTATTTTGTTAAGTTCGGTCATTGGTGGCGGTTTTTTAATGGCCCCAGCAGTTATAGACGCAGATCGGCGCGGATGCGCTGCAGATGCTCGGCGAATTCGCCGGCGTTGGTCTCCCCGACCACCCTTGCCTCGGTTTTTTCGCTGCCGTTCGCCGCAAAGAACAACAGCGCGGGCGGGCCGAACAGTTGATAGCGATCCAGCAGGGCGCGTTGTTCGGCGCTGCTCTGGGTGATATCGAAGCGAACCAGTCGGTATTCCTTGAGCAATGGCAGCACGTTCGGCGCATTCAGCACCTCATGCTCGATCACCTTGCAACTGATGCACCAGTCGGCGTACCAGTCCAGCACCAGCGGTTGGCCGGCGGCTTTCGCCTCGGCCAGCATCCGGTCCAGTTCGGCGGGGCTGCTGATGGTTTGCCAGGTGTCGCTCGCTGTTGGCTGCGCGGTCACGGCGTTGCCGCTGACCGGAAGTGGTCGCAGCGGATCGCTCTGGCCGCTGAGCGCGCCATACCAGCAGGCCAGGGCATAGACCATCAGCACCAGACCGAGCAGTTGTGCCAGACGCTGGCGTGGGGTTTTCGGGATGAACTCGAGGGCGCCGAGGAACAGCGCCACACCCGCGGCCAGCAAGCCCACCAGCAACAGCGTGATTTGGCCGGGCAAAACACGGCTGAGCAGGCCGATCGCCAGGCCCAGCAACAGCACGCCGATGGCGTTTTTCACCGTGACCAGCCAAGGCCCGCTTTTCGGCAGCCAGGCCGCGCCGCCCGTCGCCACCAGCAGCAGCGGGGCACCCATGCCCAAGCCCAGGGCAAAGAGTTTCAGCGCACCGCCGACGGCGTCGCCGCTGGCGCTGATATAGAGCAGGGCGCCCGCCAGTGGTGCAGACACGCACGGCGAGACCAGCAGGCTGGAGACCACGCCGAGAACCGCCGCGCCCACTAGCGAGCCGCCTTTGGTATTCCCGGCGAGACGGTCCAGACGGTTGCTCACGGCTTGCGGCAGTTTCAGTTCGAACAGGCCGAACATGGCCAGGGCGAACGCCACGAAGAACAGCGAGAACGGCACCAGCACCCAGACCGATTGCAGGCGTGCCTGCAGGTTGAGGCCGGCGCCGAACAGGCCCATCAAAGCGCCGAGCAGGGCGAAACAGGCGGCCATCGGCAGCACGTAGGCCAGCGACAGCGCAAGGCCGCGCCAGCCGCCGACCTGACCGCGCAGCACCACGCCGGAGAGGATCGGCAGCATGGGCAGCACGCAGGGGGTGAAGGTCAGACCGACGCCGGCGAGGAAGAACAGCAGCAGGCTTTTCCAGTTGCTCTCGGTTGCGACCGGGGCGCCGCTGGTAACCGGTGTTGCCGCGCCGACGCCGGCGATGCTCAGGCGCTCGGTTTCCGGCGGATAGCACAGGCCCTTGTCGGCGCAGCCCTGGTAGGTCACCAGCAGGGTGAACGGGCGTTTATCGTCGGTGCGCGGCAGGTCGATATCGAGGATGCCGTGGTAGACCTCGACATCGCCGAAGAACTCATCGTGCTTGGCCTCGCCCTGCGGCAATTGGGCGCTGCCCAGAACGATGTCGGCGGGTTCGGTGCGGAACTGGAAGCGGTGGCGGTAGAGGTAATAGCCCTCGCTGGCGACGAAGCGCAGCTTGATCCCTTGGGCGTCGCCCTGGATCAGGTTGAGCTTGAAGGCTTCGCGCACCGGCAGGAAATCGGCGCTGTTGTTCAGGGAAGAAGCGCCCAGTGTGGCGCTGGGGCGGCTGTCGAAAAGGCCGGTGGCCACGGCGGGCATGGCCAGGACCAGCAGCAGGAGGCAGAGCAGACGACGCATGATGGTCTCGCGGGTGCGGAGGTGGTCGCATGATAGCGGAGTCTGGGGATTGCTGTGTTGTTGAGGGCCGAACCGCAGCGATTAGGCCCGAAAGCCACCTACAAACGGAACGCCCGAACCGCCGTATTCAGCTCTCCACCAAGCCTCAACAACTGCTCACCCTGATCCCGTCCTTCGCCGATCCGCTGCAAATTGTCCTCACCCAGACCATGAATCCGTTCACTGTGATCGCGGATCTCGCTGACCGCGCCGCTCTGCTGCGCGGTGACATCGGCGATGCGCTCGGCGGTGTCGGCGATGGTCTGGATCGCAGTGACGATTTCATCCAGCGCACCATCGGCGGCCTGGGCCTGATTGGCGGTGGCTTCGGCGTGTTCGAGCTGGGCGCGCATGCCGTCCACCGACTCGCGCGCCGCTTGTTGCAGACGGGTGATGAGGGTCTGGATCTCCCCCGTGGCGCCTGTGGTGCGCTGCGCCAGTGAGCGGACTTCCTCGGCCACCACGGCGAAGCCGCGGCCCATTTCGCCGGCCCGCGCCGCTTCGATCGCGGCATTCAGGGCCAGCAGGTTGGTCTGCTCGGCGATAGCGCGAATCACCGTCAGGACGCCGCCGATGGTCGCCGACTCCTGGGCCAGTTCTTCGATCATCTGCGCGTTGCCTTGCACTTCGTCCACCAGCTTGCGCAGCCCGGTCAGGCTCTGGCCGATCACGGCCTGGCCCTGTTCCACTGCTTCACCGGCCTGGCGGCTGGCGTCGGCGGCCTGGCTGGCATCGCCTGCGACCTGGACGATCGTGGCTTCCAGTTCACCCAGCGCATCGCGAATCTGCGCGGTATCGCCGGCCTGGCGCTCGGCGCCGTCGTGCAGCGCGCTGCTCATGCCGGCCAGGGCGTGGCTGCTGCCGGCGACCTGTTCGGCGTTATGACGGATGGTCCCCACCAGTTCCACCAGGTAGTCGCGCAGGCGGTTCAGGGAATCCTGAATGTCGTGCATCTCGCGGTTGCTGGGCGGCAGGGCGATCGGCTTGCTGAAGTCGCCGCTGGCCCAGTCCGACAGCGCCGGGTCGAGGTTGGTCAGTACCCGCGCCAGACGCCGCTGCAGGCGGTCGATCACCAGGGCGATCAGCAGAATCAGAGCGATCATGACGCCTTGCATCAGGCGCACTTCGCTCTGGATCTGGGCGTGCTGGCTGCGTACGCCGGGCTCCAGATCAGCGATGGCCTGCTGCACAGCGGCGATGCGCGATTGAGTGGTAGCCGCCAGCTCACCGCGGCGCTGGATCTGCTCGCGGGTGCGTTGCAGTTCCGCAGGGTAGCGACTGATCAGGCTGTTGAGTTCGCGGCGCAGGCCGACGGCGGTGTCTTCTGCCTCGCTCTTGCTCTCGCTTTCCAGGCCCATCATGGAGGCGAAATCGTCGGAACCCGAGGCACTGGCTTCCTTGACCCCCAGCAGCGGCAGGCCATCGAGAATGCGCGCCTGCCCGGCAATCAGGTTGAGTTCCCGTTCGACTTCCTCGGCCAGCTCGCTGCGGCCGCTGCTGACCAGCTTGTCGCGGGCCAGGGACAGGCGACTCAGGTGCAGCCCGGCTTCGAACAGCGGCGTGGTATAGCGCGTCGCTTCGCTGTTCTGGCTGTTCTGGCTGTAGCGCAGCCACTGTTCCAGGTTGGCGCCCAGTTCGCGTTCGGCCTGCAGCAGCAGGGCCTGCGGATCCCCGGCCAGCTTGCCGGCGGCCAACAGTTCATTGCTGGTGAAGGTGGCCAGGCTGTCCAGGCTCGGGCGCACGCTTTGCGCCAGTTCGGCCGGCAGTTGGCCCAGTTCTTCCTGCAACTGCTGGGTGGCCTGCAGGGCCGTGGCATGTTGCAGGGCGTCGCCGCTGGCGAGGTAGGTCTGGATGTTGCGCGCCACCTCGTTCTGGAACTGCTGGGACAGGCCCAGGTAACGCTCCATCAGCAGATAGGGTCGCTCCAGCGCGCGTTGCGACCACCACAAGGTGGCGCCCAGGGCGAGGCAGACCAGGACCAGTAACAGGGTGTTCAGATTGGTGAGCAGCTTGAGGCGCATGTGCGTGACTACCAACGGCTGGATGGCAAGCCACTGAACTTATTGCGTTTTTATGACGGGGTTATGACGAGGCGGGCCGTTCGGTAAAAAAAGTGGCCATTTGATTTCATGTCTCGACCCGCAGCACCCGATTGCGCCCGGCGGCCTTGGCGCGGTACAGCGCTTCGTCGGCGGCGGTGGCCATGCTCAGGGCGTCGAGTTCGTCATTCAGTTCCACCACGCCGGCGCTGAAGGTGCAGAACAGGTCCTGCGGCTGGGCGGGGTAGTGGATCTCGGCGAAGCGCCGGCGGATCTCGTCGAGCACTTTGTGCGCGGAGCCGACGTCGGTATTAGGCATGACGATGGCGAACTCTTCACCGCCGTAGCGGCCGATGAAGTCGGTCTTGCGCAGGCGTTGCTTGAGAAACAGCGCCAGGCTCTTGATCACCCGGTCGCCCATGGGGTGCCCGTGGCTGTCGTTGACCTTCTTGAAGTGGTCGATATCGAGCATGGCGAAGCTCAGCGGCAGGCTCTCGCGGCGGGCGCGGAAGCTGCAGTCTTCGAGCAGTTGCAGGATGTGAGTGTGGTTGTAGAGGCCGGTGAGGCTGTCACGAACCATCCGCGATTTCAGATTGCGGGCGCGGGCGGCACGGTTGCGCACGGTGGTGATCAGGTGGCGCGAGCGGATCGGCTTGGTCAGGAAGTCGTCGCCGCCTTCGCTCATGGCGTCGAGTTGCTTGTCCAGGTCGTCTTCGGCGGAGAGGTAGATGATCGGCACGCTGACGTAGCGGTCGTTGTGGCGGATCACCTTGGCCAGCTCGGCGCCGGTGCAGGCCGGCATGTACATGTCGAGGATGATCAGGTCGGGCTGGAAATCGGCCAGCTCGGCCATGGTCTGGATCGGATCGGTGAGCGTGCGGGTGACGATGCCGGCATTGTTCAGCAGGCGCTCGGTGTGCAGGCCCTGGGCGCGGGAGTCGTCGATGATGAGGACGCGAAACGGCTCGTACTGGGCGACGCTGGTGAGCAGTTCGACTTTCTCCAGCAGGCTCGACGCTTCGAGGGTGCCGGTGAGAAATTCCTGGCCACCGGCGCGCACTGCCGCGAGGCGGGTCGGGGTATCGGTTTCATGCAGGCTGAAGAACAGCAGCGGCACGCGCTGTTCCAGACCTTGCTGGGCTTGTTCCGCGAGCTTCAGGCCCTGGCCGGGACCGCCGAAATCCACGTCCATGACGATCGCCGAGGGCAGGCGCTCGCTCATCGACGCGTTGAAGGCGTTGGCACAGTCCAGCGCTTCCACGCCCAGGCCGAAGAACTCCAGTTGCTTGACCAGGCGCTCGGCCCGGTCATGGTCCTGAAGCATGATGTAGACCGGCTTGCGCAGCGGTGGCAGCGGCGTCTGTTCAAGGCGGTCGCCCTGACGCAGGCCGGTGCGCGACAGGCGCTGCATCAGGCGGTTGAGTTCGCTGATCAGGTTGCTGCTCAGCCGCGCGCTGTTGGCTTCGACCGCGTCCAGCACCTCGCCGATGGCGTCGGCCAGCAGGCTGTGTTCCGGTTGCTCGAAACGTACGGCGTAACGTTGCAGGCGCAGATTGGCCTCGCACAGTTCGCCCAGGTCGCCGGTGGACCATTCGCTGCGTTGCAGTCGCTGCCAGATCTCGAGGATCTGCCGGGCCTGATGAATGACCCGCTGGGCAAAGTGTTGCTTTAGTCGCTCGCGATTCGGGTCTTCTGGCTCGGTCATGTCCTGACTACTTATAAAGGTGAGGCAGTTCGAGTGATGGCTCTATGCTAGCACCACTTTCTGAGCAAACGAGTGCCCTGCATCAATTTTTTGACGCCGGAGAACAATTCAGTTCCTGACCCGTGAGTCGTTTATGCGATCCTCTGCCCTTGCTTTATAGTGCTGACACTCAGGCCGCCCCGGCGCCCGCGCATTTTCCGACAATCGTCGATGCGTCGGCACCAATGCCCGGAGGTTGCGGTCGAACCCTGGAAATGCCCCTGACCGATAAGGACAACGCCATGCTTGACTGGAAAAACCGTACGGGCAGCGCCGAAGCGCGCGAGGAGCGCAGCGCTGGTCGTTCCACGCCGAAAGACAGCTATTTCCGCGGCCTGCTCAGCCGTTCGCTGGCGGTAGTGATCGGCCTGTACCTGTTGGTGACGGTCGGCCTGGGTTGGTACTGGAGCGAGGAGCCCGCGCTGTTCCCCGTGCAGCAGAACGCCCAGATCGCCGCCGAGCAGAGCGGCCAGCAGATGGTGATCGGCTACACCACCATCGAAACCCTCAAGACTGTCGCCGGCACCCTGCTGAACAAGCCGGGCGGCTACATCTCCAACGACCGCTTCCCGCCGGGACTGTGGATGGACAACATGCCGAGCTGGGAATACGGCGTGCTGGTCCAGGTCCGCGATCTGTCCCGCGCCCTGCGCAAGGACTTCGCCCGCTCGCAGTCGCAATCGACCGAAGACGCCGATCTGGCCAAGGCCGAGCCGCGCTTCAACTTCGACAACAAGAGCTGGATCCTGCCGTCGAGCGAGTCCGAGTTCGAAGAAGGCATCAAGTCCCTGAGCCGCTATCAGGCTCGCCTGGCCGCCGCTGACAAGGGCGCGATCTTCTACACCCGCGCCGACAACCTGAACAACTGGCTGGGCGATGTCGCCACCCGTCTGGGCTCGTTGTCGCAGCGCCTGTCGGCCAGCGTTGGCCGGGTCAAGCTCAACAGCACCCTGAAAACCGAGGCGGTGGTCGCGGGTCAGGCACCGCAGCTGGATGAAGAGCTGGTTGAAACCCCGTGGATGCAGATCGACAACGTGTTCTACGAGGCCCGCGGTCAGGCCTGGGCGCTGTCGCACCTGCTGCGTGCCATCGAGGTGGACTTCGCCGACGTGCTGGCGAAGAAGAACGCAACCGTCAGCGTGCGGCAGATCATCCGCGAGCTGGAAGCTTCGCAGGAAGCGCTGTGGAGCCCGATGGTGCTCAACGGCAGCGGCTTCGGCATGTGGGCCAACCACTCGCTGGTCATGGCCAACTACATTTCCCGGGCCAACGCCGCAGTCATCGACCTGCGCCAGTTGCTGTCCCAGGGCTGATGAGCATCAGCGAAGCGGAGGCGGCGCATCGGGCCGCCTCGGACCTGGAACGGGTTGCCTGGGTCGATGAGGATGACCGCCTGCTCGGCGAGTTGCCGCGCGCCGAGTTGCGCGAGCGTGGCCTCATCGGCCGCTGCACCTTCATCCTGCTGTTCAACGGCGCCGGTCAGTTGTGCGTTCATAAGCGCACGCTGAGCAAGGCCATTTATCCCGGCTACTGGGATGTGGCTGCGGGCGGCATGGTCGCGGCGGGCGAGGAATACGCCGACTCGGCGGCGCGGGAACTGGCGGAAGAGCTGGGGGTGAGTGGCGTCGAGCTGCGCGCCCATGACCACTTTTTCTTCGACCAGCCGGGCAACCGGCTCTGGTGTTCGGTGTTCTCGGCCGTCTGGGACGGGCCTTTGCAACTGCAGCCGGAAGAGGTCAGCGAAGCCCGCTTCGTCAATCTCGAAGTGATCCACGAAGAGTCCCGCCACCTGCCGTATTGCCCCGACTCCCTGGCTGCCCTGAACCGGGTTTTCGACCGTCAAGCCTGACGTCGCGAAAATCGCCCAAAATGGCGCAGTTCTGTACTTAGCAACCGGCGCATTTGCCGTTACACTGCGCGGCCTTTTTCACCCTGCCGCGACCCGCTCACGGCAGGTGCGCTGCCCCTGCCAGAGTGGGGCTTCGCGGTCGATGTCCTGCCAGGGACAGCGACCAGTTTTTGTCCTCAACACAGAGGATCAAAAGTGGCCAAGAAAGCCTCATCATTTTCCGCCCTCGGCGGCCTGGTGTTCTCCACTGATGCAGGTCGGCACTGTCCGGACTGCAGCAAACCCATCGATGCCTGCATCTGCAAGCAGACGGTCATCCCCGAAGGTGATGGCATCGCCCGTGTGCGCCGCGAAAGCAAAGGTCGCGGCGGCAAGACGGTGACCACCATCAGCGGCGTCCCGCTGCCAGCCGAACAGCTCAAGGACCTCGCCACCACGCTGAAACGGCGTTGCGGCACAGGCGGCGCGTTGAAAGACGGCGTCATCGAAATCCAGGGCGACCATGTCGAGTTGTTGCTGGCCGAGCTGATCAAGCAGGGTTTCAAAGCGAAAAAATCCGGCGGCTGATCGCCTGCCTCGCTCTTGCGTGTCCGCAGCTTGTGCAGGGCGGGCGCAGGGCCGAGGCCCCCGGGACTTTTCGTCCAGCGTCTAAACTCGTTGCCTTGTGAGGGGTCTATGCCTGAACAGGGAAAATCGTCATTTTCATTTTTTACACTGCGCCATCCCGCTTGGCCGGTGTTACCTGACTTTCTTGAATAGGGGACTTCGATGTCCGTACGACGCACACGCAAAGACGATGGCAGCCAATGGACCGTGGCCGATAGCCGCAGTGTTTATGGGATTCGCCATTGGGGCGCGGGATATTTCGCGATCAATGAAGCGGGGCGTGTCGAAGTTCGCCCCAATGGCCCGGGCAGTGCGCCGATCGACCTGTTCGAACAGGTCGACGAACTGCGCAAGAGCGGCCTGTCGCTGCCACTGCTGGTTCGCTTCCCCGATATCCTGCAAGACCGCGTTCGCCAACTGACTGGCGCCTTCGACGCCAACATCGCGCGCCTGGAATACCAGAGCGAGTACACCGCGCTGTACCCGATCAAGGTCAACCAGCAGGAGGCGGTGATCGAGAACATCATCGCCACCCAGAATGTTTCCATCGGCCTGGAAGCCGGCTCCAAGCCGGAGCTGCTGGCGGTGCTGGCGCTGGCGCCGAAGGGCGGTACCATCGTCTGCAACGGCTACAAGGACCGCGAGTTCATTCGCCTGGCGCTGATGGGCCAGAAGCTCGGCCACAACGTCTTCATCGTCATCGAGAAAGAGTCGGAAGTGGGCCTGGTGATCGAAGAGGCCGCCGAGCTCAAGGTCAAGCCGCAGGTCGGCCTGCGTGTGCGCCTGTCTTCGCTGGCGTCGAGCAAATGGGCTGACACCGGTGGCGAGAAATCCAAGTTCGGCTTGTCCGCGGCGCAACTGATCTCCGTGGTCCAGCGCTTCCGTGATGCCGGGCTCGACCAGGGCATTCGCCTGCTGCACTTCCACATGGGCTCGCAGATCGCCAACCTGGCGGACTACCAGCACGGCTTCAAGGAAGCCATCCGTTACTACGGCGAACTGCGCGCGCTGGGCCTGCCGGTCGATCACATCGACGTCGGCGGCGGCCTGGGCGTGGACTACGACGGTACCCACTCGCGCAATGCCAGCTCGATCAACTACGACATGGACGACTACGCCGGTGTCGTGGTCGGCATGCTCAAGGAATTCTGCGATGCCCAGGGTCTGCCGCATCCGCACATCTTCTCGGAAAGCGGTCGCTCGCTGACCGCGCACCACGCCGTGCTGGTGGTGCAGGTGACCGACGTCGAGCGTCACAACGACGACGTGCCGGAAATCGAGAACAAGGAAAGCCTGCCGGAAACCGTGCAATGGCTGGTCGACCTGCTTGGCCCGACCGATATCGAGATGGTCACCGAGACCTACTGGCGCGCCACCCACTACATGAGCGACGTGGCGGCGCAGTACGCCGACGGCAAGATCACCCTGGCCGAGAAAGCCCTGGCCGAGCAGTGCTACTTCGCCGTCTGCCGGCGCCTGCACAACTCGCTCAAGGCGCGTCAGCGTTCGCACCGCCAGGTGCTCGACGAACTCAACGACAAGCTCGCCGACAAATACATCTGCAACTTCTCGGTATTCCAGAGCCTGCCGGACACCTGGGCCATCGGCCAGGTCCTGCCGATCCTGCCGCTGCATCGCCTGGATGAAGAACCGCTGCGCCGCGCGGTGCTGCAGGACCTGACCTGCGACTCCGACGGCAAGATCAACCAGTACGTCGACGAGCAGAGCATCGAGACCAGCCTGCCGGTGCACTCGGTCAACGAGGGCGAGGACTACCTGCTGGGGATCTTCCTGGTCGGCGCCTACCAGGAAATCCTCGGCGACATGCACAACCTGTTCGGCGACACCGACTCGGTGAACATCTACCAGAACCCGAACGGCAGCGTGTACCACGCCGGTATCGAAACCCACGACACCATCGAAGACATGCTGCGCTACGTGCACCTGTCGCCGGAAGAACTGATGACCCACTACCGCGACAAAGTCGCCAGTGCGCGCATCAGTGCCCGTGAGCGGACCCAGTTCCTCGACGCACTGCGGCTGGGGCTGACGCGGTCTTCGTACCTGTCGTCGTAATATCGCTGGTGTGAAACGGCCCGCCCTCGGGATTCCGGGGGCGGGCCTTTTTTTGGGGCGTCAGGTGCTTGCCAACAGCTTTGTTGCGCTCGATCTTGAGGGTGCTAAAAGTCTTCCGGCATACGCCTGACTACTGCGCAAACCACCCGTCCCGCCGCTGCAACCACCACCCCATTGCCCCCAGCGTCACCCCGCGCAAGGCCATGAACAACAGAAACGCCAACCACAACCCATGATTCCCCAGGTCGCTGGCGAACCAGGCGAAGGGCAGGGCGATGACGACGCTGAGCAACATGGCATCGCGCATCTCGCGAGCGCGGGTAGCGCCGATGAACAGGCCATCGAGCAGGTAGCTCCAGACGGCAATCAACGGCAGCAGCGCCAGGTACGGCAGGTATTCGAACGCGGTTTCACGCACGCTCGGAATGTCGGTCTGCATCTGGATAAACAGGTGCCCGCCGAGCAGGAACAGCACGGCAAACCCCACGCTGGCGATCAGTGACCAGCCACCGGCGATCACCAGTGAACGGCGTAACGCCGGACGGTCGTGGGCGCCGATGGCGTGGCCGCACAGGGCTTCGACGGCGTGGGCCAGACCGTCCAGTGCGTAGGCGGTCAGCAGCAGGCCATTGAGCAGCAGGGCGTTGGCGGCTACGGTCGCTTCGCCCATGCGCGCGCCTTGCACAGTGATGAGGAAGAACACCCCTTGCAGCGCCAGGCTGCGGATAAAGATGTCGCGGTTGACGCTGAGCATCGGGCGCCAGCTCTGCCAGCGTGCGAGCAGCGGCCAGATGATGTGACCGGGAAACGCGCGTAACGAGGGCCGGGTCAGCGCCAGCCCGATCAAGGCCCCGGCCCATTCGGCGATCACCGAGGCCCGCGCCGATCCGGCGACGCCCCAGTCCAGCCCGAGGACGAACCACAGATTGAGAACGATGTTCAGCAGGTTGGTGGTCAGCAGGATGATCAGCGGCGCGCGGGCGTTCTGCGTGCCGAGGAACCATCCGACCAGGGCGAAGCTGGCCAGCGCCGCCGGCAAGCCCAGCAGGCGGATCTGGAAAAACTGCAGAGTGCCTTGCTCCAGCTCCGCGCCGGGCTGCATCAGGCCCACGGCGAGGTGACTCAACGGGATGGCCAGCAGACCGAGCAACAGGGCGAAAAACAGCGCCAGCAACAGACCCTGAACCAGCACCTGGCGCAGCGCCGCGCCGTCGGATCGCCCGGCGGCCTGGGCGGCGAAACCGGTCGAGCCCATGCGCAGGAAACCCAGCACCGACACCAGCAGGGTGTACAGGCTGGCGCCCACCGCCACGGAGCCGAGCTGGTGGGCGTGGGGCAGGTGGCCAATCACCGTGCTGTCGACCAGGGCCACCAGTGGCACCGAGATGTTGGACAGGATCATCGGCGCAGCCAGGGCCCAGACCTTGTGGTGGGTGGGGCGGTGGCGCCAGTCGGCGAAGAATGAGGGCATGAAAAGTCCTTGATGTGACTGAGGCGCAGTCCTCGTTGTGAGCAGGTTCGCTCCTACAGAAGGGCAGCGCAGCAGCCTGAATCGGCACATTCTACCCACCTCGCCGCACTTTGCCGGGTGAACCCTGTCTCATCCCGCGGGCATTGGCCGGTGAAGCCGCCAGCCTTGATATATAGTTTCCCGTCTGATCCTGCTGCCAAAGAGTTATCCCCATGCTCAACAAAGGACTGTGGCTGGCCTGCGCGCTGGCGCTGCTCAGCGCCTGTGATTCGTCATCCGTCGATAAACCCGCGCCCGCCGAGAAGGCCGCCGCAACCGCTCCTGCGGCTACGCCGACCACCGTCGATGTCGCCGCGCTGGCCCAGCGCTACGCCGGCCGTGAGCTGAACGTGGTGGACGTCTCGGAGGTGCAGCTCGACGGCGCCAGTGCGCTGTCGGTGACATTCTCCGCGCCGCTGGACGCCGACCAGCCGTTCGCCGAGCGCCTGCACCTGGTGGACACGGTCAAGGGCAAGGTGGATGGCGCCTGGGAGCTGTCCAACAACCGCATGGAGTTGCGCCTGCGCCACCTGGAACCAAAGCGCAAGCTGGTGCTGACCATCGATGCCGGTCTGCTCAGCGTCAACGGCCAGCGCCTGGCCGGTGAATATGTCAGCCGCCTGGAGACGCGTGACATGGAGCCGAGCATCGGTTTCGCCAGTCGCGGTTCGCTGCTGCCGACTCGCCTGGCCGAGGGCCTGCCGGTGATCGCCCTGAACGTCGCCAAGGTCGATGTCGAATTCTTCCGCATCAAGTCCGAGTCCCTGCCGACCTTCCTCGGTTCGTGGGGCCGCAACAGCGCGTTGCAGAGCTACGAGGCCAATGAACTGCTGCCCATGGCCGATCTGGTCTACGCCGGTCGCTTCGACCTGAACCCGGCAGCCAACACCCGCGAAACCCTGCTGCTGCCCATGGCCGGGATCAAGCCATTGCAGGAAGCCGGCGTCTACCTGGCGGTGATGCGTGCCTCCGGCACCTACAACTATTCGCAGCCGGCGACCCTGTTCACCCTCAGCGACATCGGCCTGTCGGTGCACCGCTACAGCAATCGCCTCGATGTCTTCACCCAGGCGCTGGAGGGTGGCAAGGCCCTGAGTGGCGTCGAGCTGGACCTGCTCGACAACGAGGGCAAGCTGCTCGGCCAGGGCAAGACCGACAGCAGTGGCCACGCGCAACTGCCGCTGCCACCCAAGGCCGACGTGCTGCTGGCGCGCCAGGGCGAGCACACCACGCTCTTGCGCTTGAACAGTGCCGCGCTGGATCTTTCCGAATTCACCGTCACCGGCCCGCAGGCCAACCCGTTGCAGTTCTTCGTCTTCGGCCCGCGCGACCTCTATCGTCCCGGCGAAACCGTGCTGCTCAATGGCCTGCTGCGCGACCAGGACGGCAAGCCGGTCAACGCCCAGCCGATCAACGTGGAAGTGCGTCGGCCGGACGAGCAGGTCAGTCGCAAGTTCGTCTGGGAAGCCGATGCCAACGGTTTCTATCAGTACCCACTGCAACTGGCCGGCGAAGCGCCGACTGGGCGTTGGCAATTGCTGTTCGACCTCGGCGGCGGCAAGCGTCAGGTTCACGAATTCCTCGTCGAAGACTTCCTGCCCGAGCGCCTTGCGCTGGAACTCAAGGGCAGCGATACGCCGCTGAGCCCCGACGAGACCGCCGAAGTCAGCGTCAACGGCCGCTACCTGTATGGCGCGCCGGCGGCGGGCAACCGGCTCAGCGGCCAGGTCTATGTGCGGCCGCTGCGCGAGGCGGTACCGGCATTGCCCGGCTACCAGTTCGGTTCGGTCACCGAAGGCGAGTTGAGCCACGACCTGGAGCTGGAAGAAAGCACCCTTGATGCCAATGGCGAGGCGACGATCAGCATCGCCAGCGAATGGGCCGAAGCCCGCTCGCCGCTGCAACTGACGGTGCAGGCCAGCTTGCAGGAGTCCGGTGGCCGGCCGATCACCCGGCGCCTGGAACAACCGATCTGGCCAGCGGAACGTCTGCCGGGCCTGCGCGGTTTGTTCGAGGGCGAGGAAACCGATGGCGATGCCCCGGTGGAAATCGAACTGCTGATGGCCGACCGCGACGGCAACAAGCTCGCCGCAGAAAACCTGCGCGTGCGCCTGGTGCGTGAGCGCCGCGACTATTACTGGAACTACTCGCAGAGCGACGGCTGGAGCTACAACTTCAACGAGAAACAGCTCACCGAAAGTGAACAGAGCATCAACGTTCCCGCCGGCAGCACCACCAAGCTCAGTTTCCCGGTGGAGTGGGGCCCTTACCGTGTCGAAGTGGAAGACCCGGATACCGGCATCACCAGCAGCCTGCGCTTCTGGGCCGGTTACCGCGCCCAGGACAACGCCGACGGCGGCGCGGTGCGCCCTGACCAAGTGCGTCTGGCCCTCGACAAGCCGGCCTATAACGATGGCGACACCGCCACCGTGACGGTCACCCCGCCCGCTGCGGGCAAGGGCTACCTGATGGTGGAAGGCAATGACGGCCCGTTGTGGTGGCAGGAGATCGACGTCCCCGCCGAGGGCAAGGCCTTCGAGGTGAAGCTCGACCCGAAATGGGCGCGGCATGACCTCTATGTCAGCGCGCTGGTGATCCGTCCGGGCGAGCGCAAGGCCAACGTCACACCGAAGCGCGCCGTGGGCGTGCTGCACCTGCCGCTGGATCGTGCCCAGCGCAAGCTAGCGCTGACCCTCGACGCACCCGCGAAGATGCGGCCCAAGCACCCGCTGACCGTCAACATCGAAGCGCGCAATGCCGATGGCAGCGTGCCGAAGCAGGTCCAGGTGCTGCTGGCGGCAGTGGACGTCGGCATTCTCAATATCACCAGCTACGTCACCCCTGATCCGTTCACCGGCATGTTCGGCCGCAAGGCCTACGGCGCTGACCAACTGGATATCTACGGGCAACTGATCGAAGCCGGCCAGGGCCGTCTCGCCAGCCTCGCCTTCGGTGGTGACGCCGGCATGGCCAAGGGCGGCAAGCGTCCGGACACCAGCGTGACCATCGTCGCCCTGCAAAGCGCGCCGGTGACCCTCGACGCGCAGGGCAAAGGTCAGGCGACCGTGGAGATTCCCGACTTCAACGGTGAATTGCGCCTGATGGCTCAGGCCTGGAGCGAAGACCGCTTCGGCGTGGCCGAGGGCAAGACCGTGGTTGCCGCGCCGCTGATCGCCGAACTGTCGGCGCCGCGTTTCCTCGCCGGTGGCGACCGCACCAGCCTGGCGCTGGACCTGTCCAACCTCACCGAACAACCGCAGACCCTCGCGGTGGCGCTCGCCACCGAAGGCCAGTTGGACCTGCTGGGCTCGTCCCATCAGACGCTCAAGCTCAAGCCCGGCCAGCGCGTCACGCTGCAGGTGCCGGTGCAGGCCAAGGGCGGCTTCGGCCAGGGCCGCGTCACCGTGCGCGTCGATGGCCTGGTGCTGCCGGGCGAGACCGACACCGGCTTCTCCCGTGACTGGACCCTCGGTGTGCGCCCGGCGTATCCGGCGCAACTCAAGCACTACCGCGTGGCGCTCAAGGACGAGCCATGGAGCTTGCCGGAGCAGGATCTGGCGCTGTTCGAGCAGGCGGGACTGGAAGCGACCCTGGCGTTGTCGAGCCGGCCGCCGCTGAACCTCGCCGAACAGATCCGCGCGTTGAAAGCCTATCCCTATGGTTGCCTGGAGCAGACCACCAGCGGCTTGTACCCATCGCTCTACGCCGATGCCGCCACCCTCAAGCGCCTCGGCCTGACCGGCGAGCCGGCCGCGGATCGCCAGCGCAAGATAGAGATGGGCATCGAACACTTGCTGGGCATGCAGCGTTACAACGGCAGCTTCGGCCTGTGGAGTTCCGATGGTGACGAGGAGTATTGGCTGACTGCGTATGTCACCGATTTCCTCCTGCGCGCCCGTGACCAGGGCTTCGCCGTACCGCCCGAGGCCATGAAGAAGGCCAGCGAGCGACTGCTGCGATATGTGCAGGAGCGCAACCTGATCGAGGTCAACTACAGCGAGAACGCCGAGCACAGCCGCTTTGCCGTGCAGGCTTACGCCGCGCTGGTGTTGTCCCGCAGCCAGCAGGCGCCGTTGGGCGCCCTGCGCAGTCTGTTCGAGCGTCGCGCCGATGCCCGTTCCGGTCTGCCGCTGGTGCAACTGGCGATCGCCCTCGACACCATGGGCGACAAGCCTCGTGGCGAGCAGGCCTTGCAGGCCGGGCTGGCGGTCACCCGCGACAACGCGTGGATGGCTGACTACGGCAGCCCGTTGCGGGACCAGGCGCTGATCCTCGCCTTGCTCGACGAGTACAAGCTCGCCAGCAAGGTGATTCCGGATCGCCTGTTCCAGCTCTCCGATCAGTTGGCCGCCAGTCCGTGGCTGTCTACCCAGGAGCGCAACGCCCTGTTCCTCGCCGGTCGTGGTCTGGCGCAACACCCCGAAGGGCAGTGGAAAGCACAACTGGACAGCGCCGGCGAAACCCGCGAGCTGAGCCCGACGCAATCCGGCCTGCACCTTGAGGGCGCGTTACTGGCTTCGCCGCTGACCGTGCACAACGAAGGCGAGCAGACGCTTTACCAGCGCCTGACCTTATCTGGTTACCCGCGTCAGGCACCGGCAGCCAGTGGCAACAACATGAGTATCCGTCGCGAGTACCTGGGCATGAATGGCCAGGCGCTGGATCTGCGTTCGCTGGAAAGCGGCGACCTGGTGCTGGTGCACCTGGCGATTCAGGCCAAGGCCCGGGTGCCGGATGCGCTGGTGGTGGATCTGCTGCCGGCGGGACTGGAACTGGAAAACCAGAACCTCGCGCAAAGCGCCGCCAGCCTGGAAAACGCCAGCAGCGCGGTCAAGCAATGGCGTGAGGCGATGGAGAACGCCAACGTGGTTCACCAGGAGTTCCGTGATGACCGCTATGTGGCGGCGTTGAACCTCGATGGTTATGGCACCACCCACCTGCTGTATCTGGCGCGGGCGGTAACCCCGGGCAGTTACCGGATTCCGCCGCCGCAAGTGGAGTCGATGTACCGGCCGGACTGGCAGGCTGTGGGCGATGGCGCTGGAGAGATGGTCATCAAGGGCCGTTGAAATCAATGGGGGCCGCAAGCGCGGCCCCCACTGTTCAATGCACTACCCAACTCAACACCCACAACCCCAACAATGCCCAGATGATTCCGGCAATCACCGATGCCCGCATGAACGCCCTGACCGCTGAATACAACAGCAGCAACCCGATGATCAGAATCAGGATGCTGATGAGCGACGTGTCCATGCCCAAGGTGCTTGCCAGGCCGTCGATGAATTTCGTTCCGGCGTTGGCCAGCAGCGCAAACAGCCCGCTTAGGGCGTCCACCACGAAGTGGATGACGGCGCCTATCGCTTGTCCCAGCCACTCGAAAAAACCTTCTACATGCATGGTTGTGTCCTGATGATCGTCACAGCGTTCACGCTGCCTTCCAGCCTTTGGCTATCGCCAGGCCATTACGGTTCCCTGATGGAGTGCTTCCGATGTTCAGCGTAGCCCTGCCGCGTGGTCGCAAGGCCCGCTTGGCAACCCTGGTGCTGCTGGCGGGACTGGGGCTGGTGGCGCTGCTGTGGCTGGCCGACCGGATCTGGCCGTTGCCCCTGCCCGAGGATGATCTGGCCCGGGTGGTGCTGGCCGAGGACGGTACGCCGTTGTGGCGCTTCGCCGATGCCGAAGGCGTCTGGCGTTACCCGGTCGGTGTCAAGGAAGTCTCGCCGTTGTACCTGCAGGCCCTGCTCACCTATGAGGACCGTTGGTTCTATCGCCATCCCGGGGTCAACCCGCTGGCACTCGGGCGTGCGGCCTGGCAAAACCTCAGTGGAGGCCGGGTGTTGTCGGGCGGCAGCACCTTGTCGATGCAGGTGGCGCGCCTGCTCGATCCACACTCGCGCACCTTGCCCGGCAAGCTGCGCCAGCTCTGGCGCACGTTGCAACTGGAGTGGCATTTGTCCAAGCGCGAGATCCTCGAGATTTATCTCAATCGCGCGCCCTTCGGCGGCACCCTGCAAGGCGTGGCGGCGGCAAGTTGGGCGTACCTGGGCAAGTCACCGCTGCACCTGACGCCCGCCGAGGCGGCGCTGCTCGCGGTACTGCCGCAAGCGCCCAGCCGCCTGCGCCCGGATCGCCATCCGCAGCGCGCCACCGCCGCCCGCGACAAGGTGCTGCAGCGTCTCGATGAATATCAGGTGTGGCCGAGCCAGCAGATCCACGAAGCCATGGAGGAACCACTGCTGCTCGCCCCGCGCCAGGAGCCGGCACTGGCACCCTTGTTGGCGCGACGCCTGAACCGTGCAGACAGCCCGCCGCTGATTCGCACCACCCTCGATGCCGTGTTGCAACGGCGCCTGGAAGACCTGCTGATCGGCTGGCGTGCGCGGCTTCCCGAGCGGACTTCGGCGGCGATCCTGGTGGTCGAGTCGCAGACCATGGCGGTCCGCGCTTACCTCGGTTCGGTGGACCTCAATGACGAGCGTCGTTTTGGTCACGTCGACATGATCAGCGCCTGGCGCTCGCCGGGCTCGACCCTCAAACCGTTTCTCTACGGCATGGCCATGGACGACGGCCTGATCCACTCCGAATCGCTGTTGCAGGATGTGCCGCGGCGTTATGGCGACTATCGCCCCGGCAATTTCTCCATGGGCTTCAGTGGTCCGGTGGCGGCTAGCTCGGCGTTGTCGCTATCGCTCAACCTGCCGGCGGTGCAATTGCTGGAAGCCTACGGGCCGAAGCGCTTCGCCGCGCAACTGCGCGCCGCAGGTGTTCCGCTGGCGCTGCCGGCGTTGGCCGAGCCGAACCTGTCGCTGATCCTTGGTGGGGGTGGCAGCCGTCTGGAAGATCTGGTCGCTGGCTACAGCGCCTTCGCCCGCGACGGCATGAGCGCCAGCCTGCGTCTGCAACCGGATGCGCCGCTACTGGAGCGGCGCCTGCTGTCGCCGGGCGCGGCGTGGATCGTGCGGCGTATTCTCAGCGGTCAGGCCCGCCCTGACCGTGATCCGCATGCCGAACTGGTGCAGCGTCCGACGCTGGCCTGGAAGACCGGCACCAGCTACGGCTTTCGCGATGCCTGGTCGATCGGGGTCGGGCCGCGTTACCTGATTGGCGTCTGGATCGGTCGTCCTGACGGCACGCCGGTGCCGGGGCAGTTTGGCCTGGCCTCGGCCGCGCCGTTGATGCTGCAAGTGCACGATGTGTTGAGCAACCGCGACAGCCAGCGTGGCATTGCCGCCCCTGTGCCGGCAGTGCCGGCCAATGTCGGGGTGGCAGCGATCTGCTGGCCGCTGGGCCAGCCGCTGACGCGCAGCGATCCCAATTGTCGACGCCAGCGGTTTGCCTGGACGCTGGACGGCACCACCCCGCCGACACTGATGGCGCAGGACCAGCCACTGAGTGTCGGGTTGCTGGAGCGGGTCTGGGTCAATGATCGGGGTTTGCGGGTCGATGCGGCGTGCCCCGGCGCGCAGTCGCGGGATATCGCGCTCTGGCCCGCGCCGTTGGAACCGTGGCTGTCGCGCGTGGAGCGGCGCGATGCGCGGCTACCGGCGACCGATTCCGCTTGCCCGCCACAGGTGCCAGCAACGGCACCGCCGCTGTCCATCGTCGGCGTGCGCCAGGGCGACCAGCTGCGGCGTCCGGCCACCAGTCGCGAGACACTGCATGTGGATGTGTCCGCGCTGGGTGGCGATGGTCAGCGCTGGTGGTTCCTCAACGGTGCGCCGCTGGGTGAAACCGCCGGCCAGAGCCTGTTGAAGGCCAACCTCGACGAGGCGGGCCAGTACGAACTGAGCGTGCTCGATGCCAGCGGCCAGACCGCGCGGCTGACTTTCCAGGTCACTCAGTAGCGGCGAATCATCCACACCCCGCCGAGGATCAACACCAGCCCGGCGATCTTGCCGAGGCTGGCCGGCGCTTCACGAAAGCCCGCCCAGCCGAAATGGTCGAGGGCCATGGCCATCGCCAGTTGCCCGGCCAGCACCAGCGCCATGAACAGCATGGCGCCGATGCGCGGGCCGGCGAAGGCGGCGGTGGTGATGAAGAACGCCCCCAGCAGCCCGCCGCTCCAGTGCCACCAGGTCAGGCCTTTCAGGGCGGTGAGGCCGGGCATCTCACGCTGGCTCAGAACCAGCGCCAGCAGGGCGACGGTGCCCACCGCAAATGAAATAAGGGCGGCGGCCAGCACGCTGGACACCTGTTTGGCCAACTGGCCGTTGATACCGGCCTGCAAGGGCAGGAAAGCACCGGCGATAAAGGGCAGGCAAAGCAGCCACCAGACAGGGGCAGGCATGGAAAATCTCCAGGGAAAAAGTGCTACGAAACTCGCCGGACAAGCTCCCGGTCAAGTGAAAACCCGCAAGGGGGCGCGGAGTCTACTGTAGTCAACGGGGTTTCCCGAATCGCTTTTCATGCATCGCCGCCGGGCTGCCAATGCGTGTGCCAGGCACCAGAAATTGGCGCCAGCTACCCGTCAAATGGATATAGCGCGAAAGTCGAAGTGCTATCACCTGGGCTGAAAGAGGTTTTCAAGCCATTGAACTAAAAGAACTTTTTTGGCCATCGCCGGCGTATATAAACGGTTAATACCAAGTTCAGAATTGTGACTCCTCGCTTGGGGGGCTGATATGGCGTTACGGAAGTGGAGGTTCCGCTCTGGGACCGTCCGTAAACACCAAGCAGCGGCAGCGAAAGCTATGGAGTCGCCATCATGAATACTCAAGCGTGGATTAAGGCAAGCACAGCACTGGCATTGGTTCTGGCTGTAACCGCATCGGCGGGTTGCAGCAGTGGTGGCGGTGGCCATCACAGCTCAGTGGACGGTTCTTCGCAAACTGACGGCGGCGGTGCTGCCGGCGGAGGCGATGGCGGAACCGGTGGCGGCACGGGCGGCGGTGATGGTGGAACCGGCGGTGGCGGCACGGGCGGTGGTGATGGTGGAACCGGCGGTGGCGGAACCGGTGGCGGCGGTACGGGCGGTGGTGATGGTGGAACCGGCGGAGGCGGCACCGGCGGTGGCGGTACGGGCGGCGGTGGCACTGGCGGTGGCGGCACCGGTGGCGGTAACGCCGGCGGTGGTGGCAACACCACCACACCTCTCATTACCGGCCAGGTTCTGGATCAGGTCGGCACCGGGGTCTCCGGGGTTGGAACGGCTGTCAGCAGCCTTGGTACGACTGTCAACGCGTTGCCGGTGCTGGGCAACGTCAATGCCGGTGGCCTGGTGAACTCCGCGGGTCAAGCAGTCACCAGTATCGGTACTGGGGTGAGCAACGGCCTCGGCGAACTGGGCACTGGCGGTAATGCCGTTGGCAAGACCCTTTCCGGGGTCGGCGCTGGTGTCGCGAACCTTGGCAGTGGAGTACAGGCACTCGCCGGTAGCAATGTCATCGAGCAGGTACCTGTGGTTGGTGGCCTGGTCGGCCAGGTTGGCCAAGCGGTCACCATGCTGGGCAACACTCTCGACACTCAGAGCACGACTGGCCCGCTCGGCAGTCTCAACCAGCAACTCAGCAACACCGCTGTGCAAGTCGTGTCGTTGGTGGAGAACACCACCGGCAACCTGGGCAAGGTGACCGGGCTGGGCAGCCCGGTTGATGGTGTGGTACAGAAAGTCGGTGGCCTGGTCGACAAGGTAGGCGACAGCGTCACCGCCGCCGGCAACGGTAACCCCCTTACTACTGCGGTGGGTGGCTTGCTGAGTAATGTCGGTGGTGGCACCTCTACCGCCGGTGGCCTGGTTGGCGACGGCAAGGCGGGTGGTTCGACGGGCTTGCTGGAAACCGTGGGCGGCGTCGTTGCAGGTGTCGGAACCGGCCTCGATGCAGGCAGCAATAATGGTGTGGTGAGCGCTGGCGGCAATGCCACGACCGGTGTTGGCGGCACGGTGGCTTCGCTGGGAACGCTGCTTGGCGGTAACGGTGTCGCCAGCAGCGGCGCGGCCGCACCGGCTGCGGCACTGACCAGCTCGGTGAGCTCGGCGGTTACGCCGGTCGTCAACACTGTCGCTGGCGTGACCCAGCAGGTCGGGGCTGCTACTGGCCTGGGCGCTCCGGTGAGCGGTCTGGTCGGTCAGGTCGGCGGTGCAGTCAGCGGGCTTGGGACCCAACTGGCCAATGCTACTAACAACCCGGTAGTGGATCAGGTTGGCGCAACGCTTAATGCAGTCGGGGCAACGGTTACCCAAACGGGCGGCCTGGTCAACGGCCAAGCCAGCGGTGGTGGTGTCGGCGCAGGGCTCAGTGGCGTGGTCAACACGGTAACCAATACCTTGAGCGGTGCGACTGGCGGAACGGGTGGTGCAGGCGCAGGGCTTGGTGGCGTGGTCAACACGGTAACCAATACCTTGAGCGGTGCGACTGGCGGAACGGGTGGTGCAGGCGCAGGGCTTAGTGGCGTGGTCAACACAGTAACCAATACCTTGGGCGGCGCGACTGGCGGAACGGGCGGTGCCGGTGCAGGGCTGGGTACCGTGGTCAGTACCGTGACAGGAACCTTGAATGGCACCGTCGGGGCCAGTGTCGGTGGTTCCGTGGGGGCCGGTGCCGGAGCTACCGGCGGCGTTGGCGGCCTGCTCAACGGCCTGACCGGGGGCCTCAAAAAATAAAAAGCCATCACTGTTGTTAGACGATCTTACGGGCAACACCTACGCTTGAGTCTGACGAGGGAACCGCCTTGGTTCCCTCGTACTTTTCAGGATCATGGAGTGTCCTATGCGATCGATGGCAGTCGCGTTAGTGGGTTTGTCCTGGGTCAGTGTGCTTCAGGCCGAGCCGCTCCCAAGCTATCTGAACAGCAACGAAACCGAACGCAACCTGCCGGCGCCCAACTTGCCGGCTGATGCTTTCAGGCCGACAACTCCCAAGCTGCAAGTGCCGAGTCCGGCAACCGCTCAACCCCAGCCGCTGATGATGAATACCAAGGTGCTGATCCACAAGATTCGCATCGAAGGCGGGACGGTTTACCCGCTGAGTGAATTGCGTGAGAACTACCAAGGGCTGCTCGATCGCGAGGTGACGGTCGGCGAGCTGATCGAGGCAACCCGGCGTCTCACCCAGCGGTACCAGCAGGACGGCTACCTGTTGTCCTACGCGTTTCTCCCCGTACAGGATTTCGCCGAAGGCCGGCTGCGGGTCGTGCTGGTCGAAGGCTATATCAGTGATTACGAACTGCAGGGCGATGTTGGTCGTGTCTCGGGCTACCTGGACAAACTGGTGACCAAGCTCAAGGCCGTACGACCGCTGACGCGCAAGGCATTCGAACGCTACACCTCGCTGATGAGCCGCGTGCCCGGGATCACCTTGCAGGCCAGTGTGCCTCCACCCGGCACCACCGACGGGGCGAGCAAGCTGATGGTGCAGGCTTCCCGCAAGCCGTTCACCACCACGATGAACCTCACCGACGGTAGTCGCGACGATATCCAGGCCCTGTTCGGCGCCAACAGCAACGCGCATACCGCGGTAGCCGAGCAATTGAGTATCAGCGCCCTGTTTCCTCCCGGCGAGGACAAGGAACACTACTTCCGCGCCGACTATTCGCAGTCCCTGGACAGCGAAGGCACCCAACTGATCCTGTCGGCATCCCGCTACCGCAGCGACCCCAGCGCGGTGGTGCGGCTGACGGATAACATCAACCTCAAGCAGCACCGCGAAAACGACCGCTACTCCATCGGCCTGACCCATCCGCTGATCGCCTCGCCCAACGAGTGGCTGAGCCTGTCAGCACGCTTCTACGCCGTAGACGACACCACCGATTACCGCGTGATCGGCTTCCCGCTGAAAGTCAGCACCAACACCGACATCCGCGCCCTGGCCTTCGAAGGCGATTGGCGCAAGGCGACTGAAAAGCAGCTACGGATCATCAGTGCGGGCGTCTATCAGGGCCTCGATCATTTCGGCGCCAATACCAACGCGGGCTACGACCTGGATTTCTTCCGCCTGCGCCTGTCCGGCGTACAGAGCGACCGCTTCTTCGACAACTGGCAGGGCGTGGCTTCCGCCGCGTTGTACTGGACCGACGACAGCCTGCCCGACAGCGAGCGGGCGGTGTTCGGTGGGCAGAACTTCGGGCGCGGTTACCCCGTGGACCAGGCGTCAGGCGACAAGGGCTGGGGCGCGGCCTATGAGGTCAACTACAGCTTCAAGCGCGAGGGCGAGTGGGTGAAGATGCTGCAGCCTTATGTGGTGCTGGATGCGGCGCGGACCTGGTTCAACGAACTGCAGGTGCAGGACTCGCGAATGTCATCTCTGGCCCTCGGCCTGCGCTTTGGCGATGCGCGCTATTACAACATCTCGCTGGAAGCAGCCAAGCCGATGTCGGACATGGCGCTGGACAGTTTCAACCGCCGGCCGCGGTTCACCGTGAGCTTCAGTTATCAGTTGTGAGTGAGCCGTAATGGAAAAGCCCCGGGGCTGCAAAGCAACCCCGGGGCTTTTACGTATGCGCTAGGGAACAGCGTGCAGTCTGTCGTGCATGCTCTCCAGCGGAAACAGGCTGCTCAGCGTATCCAGCAAGCGGGTGTGATAGATCGGTTTGCGAAAGACCCCCTGTACCTGCAAGCGTTCCAGTTCGTCGGCGACAACGGGGTCGATCTGTCCACTGCAGACGATCACCGGCAGATACTCGCGGGCCGTGTGGTCGCGCAGGCGTTTGATCAAGGAGATGCCGGATTCTTCCGGCATGTTCAGGTCGGTGATGACCAGGGCGATATCCGGGTGCCGGGTCAACTGCTGGAGGGCGAGCTTCACCGATGTCGCCACATGGCAACGAAAGCCTTCGCCGTCCAGCAGTTCAGCCAGTTCGTTCAACGCTTCCTCTTCATCATCCACTAACAGCAACTGTTCACGTGGGTGGGAAGCTGGCATGGCGTGGTCCTGTCACGGGTTACGTGGGCTGGTTGGTCATCGCTTCACGGCTATGCCGGCGCACGGTTAATCGGCGGCGGGCAGAGCGCCCTCGATCGACGTGAAGATGGTGGTCACACCTTCGGAAATGGTTGGCACAAATGCCACCAGCGCAACGGCCACCATGGCGGCGACCAGCGCATATTCGATACCCGACGCGCCGTCGGTACGCTGAAAGAAGCCCCGGATCGACTGGATGATTTTGGAAAGACGCATGATGTTGCTCCTTGCGCTGGAAGCGCTGGTAACGCGGGGCTTTGGTGATTCCCCTTTGCCACCTGAGCATCGCCAAGAGTTAACCCTTCAGCAAATGTAAGAAAGCATTAATGCCAAAGTAATAATGGAAAACTGCCGCCAATAAGCTGTTGTTTTACGGGGGTGACAGAAATGCCACCGAAAATAATCTGACGGTGTAATGGCGTTTTGTCCTACCTGCGCTACCGTCAAATAGCGAAATAGTTACTTCCAATTGAGTATTTGTGAGCCCGTTAACACGAAGTACCGGGCTGATGGGGCGCAGGGCAGGGAGGGGCCGGACATGAGCAGTCGCATCACGTTGATACTCGCCGGACTGTTTTTGCTGGGGGCCATCGTCGCCGGTTATTGGGGGCTGACCCTTGGCAAGAAGCCCGCGAAAGAAACGCCATCTCCCACACCGGCGACCCAGCCGGTGACGCAAGCCGTCAACAACGTCCAGGATGAATTGCGCAAACCGGTCGTGGTGCTGCGTCGGGATGTTGCCGCCAATACGCCATTGAGTACCGATGATCTCGCCGTGGAGCGCCTGCTGGTGGCGCCGGCCGGGAGTTTCCAGACTGTCGAGCAGGTCGCCGGGCGCACGCCGTGGCGCGAGCTGCCGGCCGGCACCTGGCTGGAAGAAAGCAGCTTCGAGGCCGGCGGCCCGCTGGCGCGGATGATCCAGCCGGGCGAGCGCGCCCTGACCCTGGCGGTGGATGAGGTCAGTGGCGCTGCCGGGCAGATTCGTCCCGGCGACTATGTCGATGTGCTGCTTTACCTGAAGGATGAAACCGACAACCCCCTGGCCAGTGCCCAGGTGGTGATACCCGCCTTGCGCCTGCTCAGTGTCGGCCAGCAAATGGGCCTGGCCAGTGATGGCAAGCCGGCCGAGCCGGTGGAAGTCGATCCCAAGGTCCGCGAGCAGAAACGCCGCGATGCCCCGCGTACCGTGGTGGTCGCGGTGCCCGAAGGGCTGGCGAGCCGGCTGGTGCTTGCCGCCCAGGCCGGCAGCCTGCGCCTGGCCGTGCGCAGCGCTGAAGAAAAACGCCTGGCCCGCTACTGGGCCGACCCGAAAGCCACGGACAGCACCCTGGCCAATGCCAATCGCGAACTCTATCGCTTCAGCCAACTGGCCATGGTCCAGGCCCCGGCGCCTGTCCGTGGTAGTCCGGCGCCACCACGGGCCATGGAAATCATTCGCGGCACGCAGTCTTCCGAACAATCCCACTGAACCCAGCAAGGATGTCCTTCAATGAGCAGCCGTTCTTCACGGATCCCTGGCTACACCTTGATGGCCATGCTGGCGGGGCTGCTGCCGTTGTCCCAAGCGCATGCCGCAAACAAGGGCTGTTCGGCACTGCCGCAGGTGCCGGCAGTGATCGAAATCGACCAAGGCCTGCAACAGGAGGTCCGCCTGCCGGTCGGCATCAGCCGTGCGGCGGTGGGCGATCCGAAAGTCGCCGATGTGCATCCCGTGGGCAATGACGCGGTGCTGCTCACGGCCATGGGGCCCGGCGCTACCAGCCTCAGTCTGTGGACCAATTGCACCAGCACACCGCGCCAGACCATGGTGTTCGTGCGTGGGCGGGCGACGGCGGACATGGTTTCCACGCAAGTGCCGGCCTCGCTGGATGCGGAAACGCCCAGCCAGGTGCAGGCCGATATACGCTTCGTCGAAGTCAGCCGCACCAAGCTCAAGGAAGCCGGTGCGCGCTTGTTCTTCAAAGGTTCGAACAACTCGCTGATCGGCTCGCCCGGCACAGTGCCGAATACCAACGTGACGCCGGGCAATGTGCCGGTGGTCAACCCGTTGATCCCGCTTGGCAACGATATGTTCAACATTGTCTGGGGCGGCGGCAGCAGTCGCTTCCTCGCAGCGATCAACGCCCTGGAGAGCAGCGGCTTCGCCTACACCCTGGCACGGCCCAGCCTGGTGGTGCTCAGCGGCACGACCGCAAGCTTCCTCGCCGGTGGAGAAATCCCGATCCCGGTGCCCAGCAGCGGCAGCGACAACGTGTCGATCGAGTTCAAGGAGTTCGGCATTCGCCTGGCGTTGACGCCAACGGTGGTGAGCCGCGACCGCATCATGCTCAAGGTCGCCCCTGAAGTCAGCGAGTTGGATTACTCCCGAACGGTCAATATTGCCGGCACCACGGTTCCCGGTCTTAAAGTCCGGCGCACCGATACCAGCATCTCCCTCGCCGATGGTGAGAGCTTCATCATCAGCGGCCTCATCAGCACCACTAACCGTTCCGACGTGGACAAATTCCCGGGCCTCGGCGATGTGCCGATCCTTGGCGCGTTCTTCCGTCAGTCAAACGTGCAGAGCGAAGAAACCGAACTGCTGATGGTGGTCACGCCGCACCTTGTCAGGCCGCTGGCCGTCAATGCGAAGCTGCCGGAGCTCCCGGGTGAGCGCCTGCGCACCTACGACCCGAGCTGGGGGCGGCTTTTCTTCCTGGAAAACGGCGACTTCGAACGTCGCAGTGGGTTATCTCAATGAGCGAAAGCCTGAGTCAGACCTTCCTTGCCATCACCCGCAACGAGGGTGATCTGCAATGGCTGCAGACCGCGCTGGCGCCGCTGGGGCAGGTGGTCGGCGCCGGCAGCGGCAGCCTCGATGAAATGCTGGCGCTGGTCGACGTGACCTTCGCCAATCTGGTGTTCATCGGCCTGGACCGCGACCATGTGGTCAACCAGTGCGCACTCATCGAAGGGGTGCTGGAGGCCAAGCCGATGCTGGCCATCGTCGCCCTCGGCGATGGCATGGACAACCAGCTTGTGCTCAATGCGATGCGCGCCGGCGCGCGGGACTTCGTCGCCTACGGTTCGCGCTCGAGCGAGGTGGCCGGGCTGGTCCGGCGCCTGGGCAAGCGCCTGCCGCCAGTGACCACCAACCCGCACCTGGGCGGCCTCACTGTGCTCTATGGCACCCAGTGTGGTTCCGATGGCGCGCTGCTGGCTTTGCATCTCGGGCAAGTGGTGCAGAAAAGCGGTCAGCAAACCCTGTTGCTCGACCTCGGCCTGCCCCGCGGCGACAGCCTGGCGTTGCTGGGCGTGGAGTCGTCCTTTCATTTCGGTGATGCCTTGCGCCATCTGCGTCGGCTCGACAGCACCCTGATCGACAGCGCCTTCGCTCGCGAGGCCAGCGGCCTGCGCCTGCTGGCCTACGCCCTCGGCGATGAAGCGCTGGAGCGCACCAGCGCCGCCGAGTTGTACATGTTGCTCAGTGCGCTGCGGCAACACTTCCAGCACATCATCGTCAACCTCACCGGACAGGCCGACAGCGAGGCGCTGCGCACCTTCGTCAGCCACTGCGACAAGCTGATCTGGTACACCGACCAGAACGTCATCGAGTGTCGGCGCAACCTTGAAGTGCTGAACACCTGGCGTGAAAAAGGCATGAACCTGGAGCACGCCAAACTGCTGGTCGACCGCTACCTGCGCAGCGTGGTGCCGGACGCCGAAGCCCTCGGCAAGCGCTTCGCCTTGCCGGTGCTGACCGAGCTGCCGTCCAGTCCCGAGGTGCGGCTCAACGCCCGGAACCAGGGCCTAAGCCTGTTCGAACTGGCCCCGCGCGACAACCTCACCCATGCCCTCAAGACCCTCGGCGATCGCCTGGCGCGGCGTTCGGAAAACCTCAAGCCCAAGGCCAACAACTGGCTGACGCGGCTCTGGGGAAACAAGCATGACCAGTGACGAGTTGTTCGGCGGACCCCGGGCCAACCTTGGCAACGATCCCCAGGCGCTCAAGCGTGCGCTGCACCGTCACATCATCGATGCCATCGAAGACTCCGGCCGCAACCTGCTGGAAGGCTCGCGCCCGGCGCTGGCGCAATTCGTCACCGAGCAGGTCGGCGATTACATCGCCCGCCTGCACCTGGCGCTGTCGCGCTATGAAATGGAGCGGCTGGCCGAAGAACTGGTCGACGAACTCACCGGCTTCGGCCCGCTGGAAGTCCTGCTGCGCGACACCAGCGTTACCGAAATCCTGGTCAACGGCCCGTACCGCGTGTTCGTCGAGCGCGCCGGGGTGTTGCATCAGACCGACCTGCGCTTCATCGACTCGCACCATGTCGAGCGGGTGATGCAACGCATCCTCGCGCCGCTTGGCCGGCGTCTGGATGAGTCGTCGCCGATGGTCGATGCGCGCATGCCCGACGGCAGCCGGGTCAACGCGATCATTCCGCCGGTGGCGCTGGACGGGCCTTGCCTGTCGATCCGCAAATTCCGCAAGGACATGCTCAAGAGCGCCGATCTGCTGGCGACTCGCGCCATCGATCCGGGGATCATGGCGTTCTTCGAACTGGCGGTGAGCAAGCGTTGCAACGTGCTGGTCAGCGGCGGCACCGGCACCGGCAAGACCACGTTGCTGAACATCCTCAGCCAGTTGATCAGCCCGCACGAGCGACTGGTGACCATCGAGGACGTGGCCGAGCTGCAATTGGACCACCCTCACGTCGTGCGTCTGGAAACCCGGCCGCCGAATGCCGAAGGCCATGGCGAGATCAAGGCCAGCGAACTGATCCGCAACGCCCTGCGGATGCGCCCGGACCGCATCCTGCTCGGGGAGATTCGCGGGGTGGAGGTCATCGACGTGCTGACCGCAATGAACACCGGCCACGACGGCTCCATGAGCACCGTCCACGCCAACACCGCGCAGGACGCGCTGTTGCGTCTGGAAACCCTGGTCGGCCTGACCGGGCTCCAGGTGGCGGAGAAGACCCTGCGGCAGATGATCTGCGCCGCCCTTGATGTGGTGATCCAGTTGACCCGCCTGCCCGATGGGCGCCGTTGTGTCAGCGAGGTGCTGGAAGTGGTTGGCCTGCGCGATGACGTGTACGTCACCAACACCCTGTTCCGCCTTGATCGGCGAGGCGGCACGGCCTTCGTGCGCGACGCGGTCAACCCGGCCGGAGATAAGCTGCGTCACGATCCGCTGGAGTCCGCGCCATGATCGCCCTGGTCTTGGGGCTGTTCGGCCTGCTGTTGCTGAGCGCTTCTGTCAGCCTGTTCTACAGCGGCGTGCGCAAGTCGGCGCAAGAGCGCACCTTGCAGCGGCTGGGCCAATTGCCGGAGCCAGTGGCGGTCGAGGCGCCGACCCGAGACTGGCTGGAGCTGCTGCTGTTGCGCGCCGGCTTCGACCGCCGCGCTGACCGCCTGCTGCTCTGGGGCTCGGCGTGGCTGCTGCTGATTGCCCTGGCCGGCAGTTTTGCCGGTTGGTCGGGGGCGTTGCTGATGGTGGTCCTCGGTCCGTTGCTCTGGCGTTTGTACATGAGCTGGCGCTACCGACGCCGCTTGCGCCGGATGATCGAGCAACTGCCGGCACTGCTCGATCACGCGGTGCGCAGCCTCAAGGCCGGGCGCACCCTCAGTGACGCGTTGCTGGGCGCCATCGAGGTCGCCGACGATCCCCTCAAGAGCGCCATGCAACGGGTGCAGCGCAACGTGCAGATGGGCGTCAGCCTGGATGAGGCCCTGCTGGACCTGGCCGAGCTTTATGACCAGGACGAGTTCCACATGCTCGCCCTCGGCCTGCGTATCAACCACCGTTATGGCGGCAATGCCAGCGAGCTGCTGGAAAACCTGATCAAGCTGATTCGCGAGCGCGACCAAGGGGCTCGCCAGTTGCGCGCCATGACCGGTGAAACGCGGATGACCGCGGTGGTACTGGCGTCGCTGCCGATCTGCATGGTCGGCTACTTCATGGTGGCCAACCCCGGCTACCTGCTGTCGATGTGGCACAACCACAGCGGCCAGATGATGCTGCTTGCCGCGTTCATCCTGCAGGTGTTGGGTTGCGTGGCGCTATGGCGCATGTTGCGGAGTATCTGAAATGGCCTTGCTGATCAGTGCCGCGCTGTTCTTGCTGACTTTCGTGCTGCTGGTGGTTCACCTGGCGCGCCAGCACCGCCGCGAGCAATTGGTCGCCACGCGTCTGCAGGGCCGGGCGAGCGCCGAGTTGGCGCGGGATGGCTGGCTGGAGCGCCTGGGCAGCAGTGCGCTGGCCCAACGCGCGCTGAGCCTGGACGGCGAAACCCGCTTGTTGCTCGACCGCATTGGTTGGCGGCGCACGCGCCAACGTTCGCTGTTCGCTGCGTTGCAGATCGGCGTGCCGCTCTGCGCCGTGCTTATCGCCGTTCTGGTCCAGCAGTTTTTCTACGCCGACAGCAAAACACCGTGGATGCTGCCAATGTTCGCCCTCGGTATCGGCTATCTGTTGCCCAAACGCATCCTCGCCTACGTCGCGGCACGACGGCAGCAGCAGATTGCCGATGAGGTTTCCAGTTTCATTCCGCTGCTGCGCATCCTCTTCGATTCCGGACTCGCGGTGGAACAGAGCCTGCGCATCCTCGGCACTGAAGGGCGACAATTGCTTCCCGTGCTCAGCCAGGAACTGCAACTGATTCTGGTTCGGGTGGACTCGGGACTGGCGTTGGCGCCGGAGCTGGAAAAGACCGCGAAGCTGTTGTCGGTGGACGAGTTCAACGACACCTGCGTGATCCTGCAACAGTTGCTGACCCAGGGCGGTGGTGCGATGAAGTCGCTGCTGGCGCTCAAGCAACTGCTCGATGACCGGCGCCTGACGCGGCTGCAGGAACGTATTTCGAAAATGTCCGGGAAGATGTCCGTCGTCATGATGGTCTTTCTCTTTCCCGCCTTGTTGATCGTGCTGGCCGGGCCGGGTCTGACCGCGCTGGCCCGGGCCTTCAGTCACTGAATGGGGAACTGCGCATGAGAGTCGGCGGATTGATACTGGGCGCGATGCTGTTGAGCGGCTGCGCCAACCAGGGCGGCGCGCCATGGCTGGCCTTGCAGGGTGGTTCGGCCAGTTGCGCCAAACCGGATTCATCCCAGGAACTGACCTTGAGCATGGCCGACGAAATGCTCGCCGACGGCCGTCCTCACGCGAGCCTCGCGCACCTTGAGGAAATGCCCGATAACCTCGCCCAGGTGCGCGTGCGCAAGGCCAAGGTGCTGCGGTTGCTCGGCAGCAGCGAGGCCGAGCCGCTGTACCGCAGCCTGCTGGGCGGCTGCATGGCCGCCGAGGCGGAACATGGCCTGGGGCAACTGGCCTCGGCCCGGGGCGATAACGTCCAGGCCCGGCAACACCTGATGCGTGCGGTGCGTCTGGCGCCCACCGACGAGAAAATCCGCAACGACCTCGGGGTGACCTACCTCAACCTCGGCGAAATGGAAAAAGCCCGCTTCGAATTCCTCACCGCCATCGAGCTGAAAGACACCGACCGACTGGCGGCGGTCAACCTGGTGACCCTGCTGCTGTACCAGGACAAGTGGCAACAGGCCGCCGATCTGGTCAGCCGCCTGGGCCTGAGCTCGGCCCAGTTCAGCGAAGCCCAGGCCCGTGCCGAGCAACTCAAACCCGGCGGCGCGCAGCCGCCCAGGAGTTCCTGATGAACGTGCGAATCCCGCTGTTGATCGTGCTGGTCGGTTTCTCGTGCGCCGCCACGGCGGTTCCCGAAGGGCCTTCGTCCAAGGCCCAGGAAACCACCGAAACCTGGCTGCAACTGCAACCCAAAGGGCTGCACGCCTCCAGCAACCCGCAGGCCACCACACCCAAGGAATATGACCAGACCATGGAGCGCTGGCTGAAGGTGTATGACTACAAGATTCCGGAGGTCTTCAAGTGGGAGAAGGTGACGTCGTCGGGGAGTCAGTGAGTCGGGCGGAAGCTTTCCAGCGTTCTTGAGATCGAGCACCGCCTAAGCGGCGTTCGATCTCAAGGGCGCTCAATGCTCCGTCACCCGCTGCCACGGCGTCGATGATCCAGGCGATAGCGCCAGGGCCAGTTGCGTGCGGTTGTGCATGTGGGTCAGGCGCAGCACCTGCGAGACATAGAGCTTCACCGTGTTCTCGGTGATGCCCAGTTCACAGGCGATCTGGTAATTGGTCTTGCCCTTGCCGACCAGCCGCGCCACATCAAGCTGGCGGGGCGACAGCGGGGAGAAGATGGTCGGGATGGTGACGCTGTCGTGCTCGCTGTCTTCGCTGCCGTCGCCTTTGCCGGGCGCCTGCCCGCGAGCCTTGTCGAGGTCCTGGTAGAGATCGTCGATGGAGTCGGCGAGGTACTTGAGCTTCTGGTTCAGGTGGCCAAGTTGATGGAAGTTCTTCTGCCGTTTCAGCAATTCCGTTTCCTGATGCTGCAGGCCCTTGAGCAACTCTTCGAGGTCGACCGGCTTCTGGTAATAGTCCGCGAAGCCTTCGCGCAGGGCCTTGATGACATCCTGCTTTTCGGCGCGGCCGGTGAGCATGATGGCTTCGAAGGCGCGCTCCTGCCCGGCACTTTTCTTCAGCGCCTTGACCAGCTCGATACCGTCGTACTCGGGCATGTTCAGGTCGCAGAGGACCAGGCCGATGGCCGGGTCGGCGTTGAAGCGATCGATGGCAGTGACGCTGGAATGGCAGGGGACGCAGAGGTAACCGCTGCTTTCGAGGAATTCGCAAAGCTCTTCGACGATCAGTGGTTGGTCATCGACGACCAGGACTTTCACTTGGCTGGTAGGCATTTAACTCGCAACTCCATGCTGAGGTGCCCTCCCTGAAAGCTGCCAAGGCGGTCCCGGGTCACGGTGGGGCACTAACTCAAAAGTAGTCGCTCCTTTCGACTATTTACAAGGCGTAACACCCGTGCTGAAGGCACCAGGCGACTAATGGATCCATAAAGCAGCCAGCAGGAAGCCCGCCATGAGGAATGGGGCGAAGGGCTGCTTTTTTGACACTTCCTCGTGGATCGCCTGCAGGCGCTTCTTAACCTTCTGATTAAGCAGCGACCACAGCCAGCGTCGGCTGATCATCCAGACCAGCACCGCGACTCCGGCGCCGATGAAAGTGCCCAGCAGATACCACTGGTCAGTTGCCAGGGCCAGGGCGCCCAACATCTTCACGTCGCCAGCCCCCAAGCGGCCGAGGATATAACCCGGAAGGGTTAACAACATCACCAGTACCAGCGCGACCGCCGCATCCGTGGGCTCGGCACCGATCCAGGTGTGGCCGGTGACGAACAGATAGGCGAGGGCGAGGGCGGCTGCACCGAGGGTGAGGACGTTGGCGATCTGTCGTTCGCGCACATCCTGTTCGGCACAAAGGGCAAGCCACAACAGCACGACTAGACTTTGCATTGGCGAAAGGCCATCCCCTGGTCTGATTGATTCTATGCTTGTCAAAGAGGTGTCACTGTCAGGGTAGACGCGATCATGAAAGCGAGCTTAGGTGGACGGGAAAAAGGTGCGGTGGCGATTGAGTTCGCCCTGGTCTTCGTAATGTTCTTTACGGTGTTCTACGGGCTGCTCAGTTACAGCCTGCCCATGCTCATGGTGCAGTCGTTCAACCAGGCCAGCAGCGAAGCGGTGCGCCGCTGCGTGGCGCTGGACCCGACCAGTGCGACCTATGGCACCGACGTCACCAACCTGGCCAAACAGGTGCTGGAGCAACAACTGGCCTGGCTACCTGGTGCATTGCGTTTCCAGTACGCCAGTGACGCCACCGTGACGCTGACGTCGGGCAAGCTGCTGACGGTGAGCGTCCACTACGACAAAGCCAAGATCACTTCGGCGATGCCGGTGCTGGTGTTGCCGGTCATCGGCGAAGTGCCGCGACTGCCGGCGCGACTGGGTGCTCAAGCGAGCCTGCAACTTTGAGCGGCGGCTCGGGGTTATTCGACCGCTGGCGGACCCGCGCCGGCGAACTTCCGACCTGGCCCGAAACCTCGGCACCGCCCGCGGTCGGCCTGCAACTGTGGCTGGATAATCAGGCGCGAGTGCTGCGCCTCAGCGGCCCGTTGCGCACCGTGCTGGCCTTGCCGGCGCAGATGCCGGCGCGATTGCAGGACTATGTGCAGCCTCATAGCCTGCTGGCCCTGGAAGGCGAGCCGCCGGACTGGCAGGCGCACCCGCTTGACCTGGACTTCCGCGCCGCCGCAGGTCACACCTTGCATACCCGTGGCTGGTTGCTGGCTCAGCCCGAGGGCTGGTTGCTGCAACTGTTCGACATCGGCGACCTGGTGCAGCAACAACGCCAGGGCCTGGCTGCGCAGCAGCGACAAATGCTCGCCAGTGAAGTCGCGGCGGCGCTACGCGATTGCAGCCTTGAGCACCTGGCGGAACAGGCCGGCGAGCAGTTGCGCCGTCTCGCCTGGCACTGGCAGGCGGGTTGGGCGATGTTGTGGGTACGGGGCGCCGGCGGCTGGAAAAACTACGTGCACTACGGCGACAACCTGCCCTGGAGCGAGCAACGGCTCGGCCTGCTGCTCAACGACCTGCCGACCGCGCACCTGAGTCACAGCGAAGCCCAGTCGGCCTTGCAGGTGCTGGAATTACCGTTCTACCTGATGCCCCACACCCAGCAGCATGAAGTGCAGGCCTGGCTGCTGTGCGAGGACAGCGGCCAGCCGCGCCTGGGGGACGATGCCCTGTTGCTCGCCGACGCAATGGCCGAGCCGCTGCTGGCACGCCTGGCCGGTGACCGGCTGCAGGCCAGTCAGCAGCGGCTGGACAATGTTCAGGGGCTGCTCGGCGCCGGTTGGTGGGAGTGGTCGCCGCATGATCCTTACCTGCATCTGGCGCCGGGGCTGGCGATCAGCTTCGGCGTGCCGGCGCGGGTCACCCTGGCCGACTGGCTGACCCAGGTGCACCCGGCCGATCGCGAGGCGGCGCTGCTGGCATTCACCGGCCTGCAACGCCAGGGCGACAGCCTGCAATTGTGCCTGCGCCTGCTCGGCGACACGCCGCGCTGGTATCGCCTGTGCGGCGAGCTGCGTGGTCAGGGCGAGGCGCGCCGGTTGCACGGCTTCATGCTCGATATCAGCGACATCAAGCAACAGGAACAACAGGCCAGCGCCGCCCATGCGCGGCTGGACAACCTGATCGCCAGTTCGCCGGCGGTGATCTACATCCAGCACTACGACGACGGCGCGCTGCACGCCGAGTTCTTCAGCGCCAGCCTGCAACCGTTGCTCGGTTGGCAGCCCGTGCCGGGTGAGCGCCTGCAACCGGCGCAATGGGTGCATCCTGACGACCAGCCGCTGTGGCTGGCGCGCACCCGCACCCTGTTGCGCGAAGGCCAGGTGCGCAGCCGCTACCGCCTGCGCGACAGCGAAGGCGGCTGGCACTGGGTGCTCGACGAGGCCCGGCTGTTGCGCAATGACCTGGGCATCCCGGTGGAGGCGGTGGGCATCTGGCTCGACGTCACCGAGACGACCCAGGCCGCCGAGCGGGTGCGCCAGAGCGAGGAGCGCTATCGCGTGCTGGTGGAGGATTCGCCGGCGATGATCTGTCGCTACCGCCCCGATCTCGAACTGCTCTACGGCAACCGGCCGCTGGCCGATTACCTGGAATGCACCCCGGCGCAACTGCCGGGCATGAACCTCGGCAACTGGCTGTCGCCGGGGCAGCGCGAGCTGTTTGTCGAACGCATTGCCCGGCTCAGCCCTGATGCGCCGGTGAGCAGTGACGAAGTCTGCCTGCAACTGCCGGGGCGCCAGCATGCGTGGTGGATCTGGTCGGACCGCGGCCTGTTCGATGCCGACGGCCGTCTGCTGGAGATCCAGGCGGTGGGCCGCGACAACACCGAAGTTCGGCGCAGCCAGCAACTGCTGCTGCAGAGCGCGAAGATGGCCACCCTCGGCGAGATGTCCACCGGGCTCGCCCATGAGATCAACCAGCCGCTCAACGTGATGCGCATGGCGGTGGTCAACGCCCTCAAGCGTCTGGAAGGCGGCGAGGTGGATGTCGATTACCTGCAGGAAAAACTCAAACGCATCGACGCCCAGGTGGTGCGCGCGTCGAAGGTGGTCGATCACATGCGCGTGTTTGGTCGCCGCTCGGAGGTCGAGCGCGGGCTGTTCGAGCCCTGGGTTGCGGTGGAGGGCGCGCTGTCGCTGCTGGCCGATGGTCTGGCCGCCAAGAATGTAGCGGTGCGCCTGGGTGATCCGCTGACGGGGTGTCCGGTCAGCGGTCATATGGATCAGTTGGAGCAGGTGTTGATCAACCTGATGGTCAACGCCCGTGATGTGCTGATGGAGAAGAAGCCAGAGCAGCCGTGGATCTCGCTGCGCAGCGAGCGCGATGGCCAGTGGGTGCGCCTGTTGGTGGAAGACAGCGGCGGCGGCATCGAGCCGCGTCTGCTGGAGTGCATCTTTGAACCGTTCTTCACCACCAAGCCGGCGGGTGTCGGGACCGGACTGGGGTTGTCGGTGAGTTACCGGATCGTCGAAAGCATGGGCGGCACGCTGAGCGTCAGCAATGGCCGGGACGGGGCGCGCTTCGTTATCGAGTTGCCGGTTCAGAGCACCAGTTGAGCGCGGTTGCAAGTGAGGTTGGCGCCGACGTCGGTCACCAGCAGATCAATGCCGAGCACCTTGAGCAGTGAGTTGATCAGCGGATTGGTCAGCCGGTCGAGCAAGGTCGTGATTTTTGGCACCAGGATGTTCTTCACGCCGTTGAGCAGGCCGGTGGCCGAGGTGACCACCTGCCCCAGCGGGTGAGCGCCTTGCGGCTGGTACGCCAATAACTGCACGCCCGTGAGTGTAGTGCCGAGGCTGGCAACGGCATTGCTGGCGCCGGGGGTCGACTTGTACACCGTCAATTGGTTGAGATTGGGCGGTGCGGTAGCCCCGCTGAACAGCACATCGACCGCAGTGCCGGGAGGTGTTCCCAGCACGGTGGTATCGACTTTGATGCCAATGCCACCTCCGGCGAAGGGTACGCGCGTATCGCAGCCAAGCGGAATGACGATCAGCCTGGTACACACGTTGGTGCCGAAGTCGATCAGCGGAATGGGCTGGATCACCGCGGTGCCAGAGTTGAAAAAGTCACTGGGCGTGTCGAACTTGCCTACTGCGACATCCGCCACGGAGCTTTCGGTACTGGCGGTGAGGGTCTTGGCGGGTGTGCAACTGTAGTCACTGACTTCGCTGGTGGCCTTGGCTACTTTAATGCCGATATGAATCTGCTGCACATTGGGCATCAACTGGATATCGCTGACTTTGCACGGCACCAGCAGCGCGCAGCCGACCGATTGCAGGGTTCCCTTGAGGTTCAGGCTCAGCAGATTACCGATCAGTGTGGTCAGCGGCGAGGCGAGTGAGAGCACTTCATTCACCAGGCCGGTGATGTCTTTCAGTATCGGTAGATCAAGAGAAATCAGTGCTTTCACTTGAGCCGTGTGCACCTTGATTTCGTCGGTCTCCGGATTGCCGATGGCGGAAAACTGCTCCGGTTCGATTACCTTCAGACTGATCGTGCCCGTCACCAACCCCAGCAGGTTGAGCGGAATCTGCGCCACCGCCGCGCTCTCCTTGGCCGCCAGCATCACCGACGCCTGCACCAGGTCGATGACGTTGACCATGGTGTCGAGCCCAGCCCTGGGAGTGCCGTTCTGGATATCCAGCATGTCGCCCAGGTGGATCACGGTGCTGTTGTTGGCGCCCACCACCACCTTGCCGAGGTTGGTCACCACCTCGGCCAGCGCGCCGGACTGGTTCGCCACATTCGCCGCAACCTGGACGATATCGGTGACATGCAGGTCCTTGGCCAGCAGTTCGTCGTAATGGCCGGCGCCGACGTTGGCCTTGATCGCCAGCGCGTCGAGAAAACTCAGCAGGTTGACCTGCGTGTTGGCGATGCCCTGCCAGCCCACCGCATCCAGGGTCACGCGTCCGCCCAGCGGGTCGATCAGCGCATTGAGCAGCGCCGACTTTTGCGTGTCCATGGTCAGCAGGGTCGACCGTAGACGCAGCATGGCCACTGGTGCAGCAGTGGCCACGGCCTGGGCATGCAATTGCAGGGTTTCGGGAATGGGCTCGCCAGCCACCAGGTTACGGATGCCGGCGGCGATGCTGGTGGGCACGTTCACGGTGCCCGCGACCTTGATGGCCTGGGCCAGGCTCGCATTCGGGTTGAAGCTGCGCAGGCTGTTGGCGCCGGTGCTGACGCTGCCGCAAGTGGTGACCAGGGTGTTGCCGCCGCCGAGGGTGAAACCGTTGCGCACTGCGCTGGTGTTCGCCAGCGGCGCGGCCTGCTGTCCGATGCCATTGCAACTTCCGCCCTGGCCCGCGGCTTCCAGGGCGGCCATATCGACGATCCGTTGCAGCTTGCGCTGTTCCATGTAGAGCCGCCCGCCGTCCACCGCGAGCAGGCCGAAAACCACGGCGAGGGCCAGTGTCAGCGCGGTCATCAGGCCGATGGCACCGCCCTGGCGTGTAGCGAATCGGGAAGACACGAGCACTCCTTTGCCGGCACATGGCCGTGCACGTCGCGTGCGTCCAAGGAGTGTAGTCAAGAACATGGCCAGTCGCCTTTATCGGTGACCGGCCATGGACGAAGGGTCAATGAGGTGGGTAGTTGGCCAGCACCTGATTGACGGTTTTCTGGATCGCGGTGTTGCGTTCTTCCGGCGTCGGCGGGTAGTGGTTCATGGTCTGCTCGGCGCTGCCGCGCCAGACCAGCTTGCCGTCGCGGCCGTCGAACAGGTCGATCTGGATGGTCGCCACCTTGTACTCGACGGTGCGGGTCTCGTTGAACGCCGGGCCGCCCCAGTAGCCTCCCCAATAACCGCCCCACGCGCCACCGTACTGGGTGGTGACCTGTTGATGACGGTTTTCCACGATGAGATAGGTCTGCACGTTCAGATCGCCGCGAGTGCCGGGCTGCGCAGGACGCAGGCCGCGCTGGTCGAGTTGCCCGCTGACGGCCTGGCGAATGCGTTGTTCGGTGAGATCGCTCTTGATCCGGGGATCATCCGGGCGGTATTGCAGCGCCGGTTCCAGCCAGGTCCAACTGCGGTACGCGGCGAAGTCGCGGCTGGCATCGAAGTCCTGGCTGACGTTGTTGGTCTGGCAGGCTGCGAGCAGTGCCAGCAGCGAGAATAAAGCAAGTCGGCGGAACATGGTCGTACTCCAATGACGTTGACTAGCTGGGAGGATAGCCGCTCATGGCTTTTTCGACGGCCTTGCGCAGGGCCTCTTCGCGATCGCTCAGGGAACCCTGGCTGCCGCTCTCGGCACTGGCACTCCAGACCGGCTGGCCGCTGCCGGCATCGAACAAATCGACGCGCACCACCATCACCTCGATCTCGTAGGTTCGCACCACGGGCACGCTGCCGTAGAGCCCGTAGCTGTTGCCGTAGTAACCGTGGCGATAGCCCATTCCGCCATAGCCACCATAGGGATAGTAATCATCGTCGCGGTACTGCCGCAGGCGCCGTTCCATGCGCATGCCGGCGCTCACCAGCAGGTCGCCGCGGCCACCACGGGCGGGGCGCAGACCGCGCTGGTCGAGGGCATTGCTGACCACATCGGCCAGTTGCGCGGCGTCGGTCGCGGCGTTGCCGGCGGGCAACTGGCCGTCGCGCCAGGTCCAACTGCGGTAGCGACCGTAGTCGCGGGCCGGTGCCGGGTAGGCGCTCTGGTCAAAGGTCGTGGCGGCCTGCGGGGGCGCGGGCGGCAAGGGCCGGGAGTCGGCGACATAAGGGTTGCTGCCCTGGCAGGCGGCCAGGGCAAGACAAGTGAGGGCGAGGACGACACGGTACGGCATGTGGCTCTCCCAGGGCGTTGGGCCCTAACGGGGTCGACATATCCAGTGCAGGTAACGACCGAGGCCGGCGAAGGCCGGGTGACGACGGTGGGCCAGTTCCATTTCGAGCAGGTCGATCAGTTCGGCGCGGGCCTGGAATTCCGTGGGCATATAGTCATGGAACACGCGCACGCCGCTCTCGGTGTCTATCTGCCATAGACCTTCAACTTGCGCCCTGAGTTCGCGCGGATCAAGGGGTTTCTGTGGCGTCAGGCTCTGCTTTTCACCGGCCAGGGTGTTGCGCCGCATCTTGCGGAAATGGCCTTTGAGCAGGTTGCGGTAGACCAGCGCGTCGCGGTTGTAGAACGCCAGTGACAGCAGGCCATCGGGGCGGGTGAGCTGATGCAGCACTGGCAGGATGGTTTCCGGCTCGGCGAGCCATTCCAGCACCGCGTGGCAGATCACCAGGTCATAGGGCTCGGTCAGTTCACCGAGCAGGTCCTGCCACGGCGCCTGGATGAAGGTAGCCGGCTGGCCGGCGGCCGCGAAGCGCTCGCGGGCGCCGTCGAGCATCGGCGCGGCGGGTTCGGCCAGCGTCAGGTGATGCCCGCGCTCGGCCAGCCACAACGACATGTGGCCCAGGCCCGCGCCAATATCCAGCACCCGCAATGGGCGATCCGGCAGGCACTCGGCGAGGTCTGCCTGGAGCACCGCGAGGCGGATCGCGCCTTTGGCACCGCCGTAGATCTTCTCGGCGAAGCGGGTCGCCAGGGCATCGAAATGACGGTCGTTCATTTGGCGAAGCGCCTCTCGCTGTCGGCCAGTTTGGCGCGCACCACCTGCTCCATGTCCAGGCCCAGTTCGCTGCACAGCAACAGCAGGTAGAGCACCACATCGCCCACTTCCTGGCCGGCGTGTTCCAGCTGTTCGGCGGACAACTGCCGCGACTGGTCCTCGCTCAGCCACTGGAAGATTTCCACCAGCTCGGCCATTTCAACGCTGGCGGCCATGGCCAGGTTTTTCGGGCTGTGAAAACCACGCCAGTCATTGTTGTCGCGGATGCGGTGCAGCCGTTGAGTGAGTTCTTGCAGATTCATGTGGGGTCTCCTGAGGCGGTATAGCTTCAGGGGGAAGCGGGTGGCTGGCAAGCGATGCGTGTCTAATCGAGCGGTCGCCATGTGCCGCTCATATGCACCAGCCCGCCATGCCCGCTCAAGCGGAACTGCCCGCTCGGCGCCTCTTTGCTGCCATCCAGGATGACCTCGCTCGGCAGCCGCACCGGCTTGTGGAAATCCACCGCCACTTCATAGCCACTGCGCGGCAAGTGCCCGCGCAGGTGAGCCAGGGCCATGGCCTTGCTCCACATGCCGTGGGCGATGGCCTGTGGAAAACCGAACAGCTTCGCGGTCGCGGCGCTGAGGTGGATGGGGTTGTAGTCGCCGCAGACCCTGGCGTAATGCCGGCCGATATCGCTGTCGGCATACCAGCGGGTCAGCTCGCTCATTTCCAGTTGCGCCGGCTCTTGCGCCACGGGCGGCTCGCCTTCGAGTTTCATGCCGCGACAAAGCATGCGGCTGCTCTCCGACCAGAGCAGCCCGAGGCCGTCTTCGGCGTCGGTGCGCAGGTCGAAGGTGGCGCCTTTTTCGTGAGGCTGAAGGTTATCCACAGACACCGCGAAGCGCAGCCGCGACACGCCGCCCAACGGGCGCAGCACACAGATGCGATTGCTCAGGTGCACCAGCCCCAGCAGCGGAAACGGAAACGCTTTGTCCGTCAGCAACTGCAATTGCAGGGCGAACGCCATCACATGTGGATAAGTCGGCGGCAGGCGGCCGTCGTTGCTGAACAGGCAGAGCTTGCGGTAAGCGGCCAGATTGCGTTCATCGACGCTGAGCGAGCAGCGCAGGCCGGTGGTCGGCAGCGTGTCGCCGCTGATCTTGCGCTTGCTCGCGGCCTTCAGGTACAGCCCGGAAAGGCCGGCGGTGTGACCAACGTCGTGCCAGGTCTGGGTCATGGTCAGGCCCCCATCACGGCTTGGCCGCACACCCGCAGCACTTGGCCGTTGACCGCGCCGCTGCCCGGCTGCGACAACCAGGCAACTGCTTCGGCGACGTCCTGCGGCAGGCCGCCCTGGCCGAGGGAGCTCATACGCCGCCCGGCTTCACGCAGGGTGAACGGGATGGCCGCGGTCATGCGGGTTTCGATAAACCCCGGCGCCACGGCGTTGATGCTGGCGCCGCGCTCGGCTAGCAGCGGCGCCCAGGCCTGCGCGAGGCCGATCAGGCAGGCCTTGCTCGCCGCGTAGTTGGATTGCCCGCGATTGCCGGCGATCCCGCTGATGGAGGCGAGCAGGACGATCCGCGCGTTGTCGTGCAGGGCGCCGCCGTCGAGCAGGGCCTGGGTCAGCACGGCCGGGGCCTTGAGGTTGACCGCCAGCACCGAGTCCCAGTATTCCGGGGTCATGTTGGCGAGGGTCTTGTCGCGGGTGATGCCGGCGTTGTGCACGACGATATCGATGCCCTCCGGCAGGCCCTGGAGCAGTTGCGTCGCTGCGTCGCTGGCGCAGATATCCAGCGGCAAGGCACGACCGCCGAGACGCTCGGCCAGGGCGTGCAGATCATCGCTGGCCTGCGGTACGTCCAGCAGCACGACGTCGGCGCCGTCCCGGGCCAGGGTTTCGGCGATAGACGCGCCAATGCCGCGCGCCGCGCCGGTCACCAGCGCCGTGCGCCCGGCGAGCGGGCGGGTCCAGTCCTGCACCTGGCTGGCGCAGGCTTCCAGGCGCAGCACCTGGCCGCTGACGAAGGCGCTTTTTGGCGACAGGAAGAAGCGCAGCGCACCTTGGAGTTGGTCTTCCGCGTCGCGGGACACATAGAGCAATTGCAGGGTGCCGCCGTTGCGCAGTTCCTTGGCCAGCGACCGGCTGAAACCTTCAAGGGCGCGCTGGGCGACCCTGGCCAGCACCTCGTCGAGATGCTCCGGCGCACGCCCGAGAATGACGATATGCGCGCTGCCGGCGAGGCTGCGCAGCAGCGGCTGGAAGAACTCGCGCAACTGCTTGAGCTGATCGATATCGCTGATGGCGCTGGCATCGAACACCACCGCCTTGAGCTTGCTGCCCAGCCCGGCGACCCAGGCCGGCAAGCCCAGGGCTTCGTCGGCGAAGCTGTAGGACTCGTCAGTGAGACGATTGGCGAACGCCGCCACCTTCGCCGCCAGCGGCCCGCCACCCAGCAGCAGGGCGCCTTCCACCGGGCGCAGCCGACCGGCTTCCCAGCGCTCCAGGCGGGCTGGCGCGGGCAGGCCGACAGCACCGACTACACGGCGTCCGAAATCGGAGTTGGCGAAGTTGATATAGCGATCGCTCATGAGTACGTCTCCCTGAAATAAGCCACAAAGTGTGGACCATGATCGGCCATTGGTCGTTCGCTCCAGGAAAAAACACCTACGCTGTAGGCGTCTATTTCGCGAAGTAAGGAAAGTTTTCTATGCGAGTTTTGCGCCGGGTCGCGATCATTGGCGGCAATCGAATCCCTTTCGCCCGCTCCAACGGTCCTTATGCCCACGCCAGCAATCAGGTGATGCTGACCGCTGCCCTGGAAGGGCTGATCGAGCGCTTCAGCCTGCACGGCCTGCGCCTGGGCGAGGTGGCTGCGGGGGCGGTGCTCAAGCATTCCCGCGATTTCAACCTGACCCGTGAATGCGTGCTTGGCTCGCGCCTGTCGGCGCAGACCCCGGCCTACGACATCCAGCAGGCCTGTGGCACCGGTCTGGAAGCGGCGTTGATGGTTGCCAACAAGATCGCCCTGGGGCAGATCGAATGCGGCATTGCCGGCGGCGTCGACACCACCTCCGATGCACCCATCGCCGTCAACGAAGGCCTGCGCCGGGTGCTGCTGGAAGCCAATCGCGGCAAGAGCACCGCAGACAAACTCAAGGCCCTGCTCAAGCTGCGGCCAAGCTTTTTGAAACCCGAACTGCCGCGCAATGGCGAGCCGCGTACCGGGCTGTCCATGGGCGAGCATTGCGAGCTGATGGCGCAGACCTGGCAGATCGGCCGCCAGGAGCAGGACGAACTGGCGCTGCGCAGCCACCAGAACATGGCCGCGTCCTTCGCCGAAGGCTGGCACAACGATTTGCTGACGCCGTTCCAGGGCTTGTCCCGCGACCACAACCTGCGCCCGGACCTGACCCTGGAAAAACTCGCCAGCCTCAAGCCGGTGTTCGAGCGCAGCGAGAAGGGCACCCTCACCGCCGGCAACTCGACGCCGCTCACCGACGGCGCCTCGGTGGTGCTGTTGGCGAGCGAGGACTGGGCGAAAGAGCGCGGCCTGCCGGTGCTGGCCTACCTGCTGGACGGCGAGAACGCCGCGGTGGATTTCGTCAAAGGCCACGAAGGCTTGTTGATGGCGCCGGTCTACGCGGTGCCGCGGCTGCTCGCGCGCCACGGCCTGAGCCTGCAGGACTTCGATTACTACGAAATCCACGAAGCCTTCGCCGCGCAGGTGTTGTGCACCTTGAAAGCCTGGGAGGACGCCGACTACTGCCGCGAGCGGCTGGGCCTCGACCAGCCGCTGGGGTCCATCGATCGCAGCCGGTTGAACGTGAAGGGCAGCTCGTTGGCCGCCGGCCATCCGTTCGCTGCTACGGGCGGGCGTATTGTCGCCAACCTGGCCAAGCTGCTCGACCAGGCGGGTCAGGGCCGCGGGCTGATTTCCATCTGCGCCGCGGGCGGTCAGGGCGTGACGGCGATTATCGAGCGCTGACCAGGGCGGCGGCTTCCCGGGCCGGCTGGTTGGCGTAATGCTCGGCCATGATCGAGCAGACGATCAACTGCAGCGGGTGATAGATCATGATCGGCAGCAGGATCAGTCCCAGGCCCGGGTGGGCGCCGAAAATCAGCGCGGCCATCGGTGCCCCGGCGGCCAGGGACTTCTTGCTGGCGCAGAACACCGCGGCGATCTCGTCGGGACGGCTGAATTTCAGCGCCCGCGCGCTGCGGGTGGTCAGCCACAGGACCAGCGCCAGCAGCACCGCGCTGCCGACCAAGGCGGTGACGATCACCGACAGCCCTTGTTGCTGCCACATGCCCGACATCATCGAGTTGCAGAACGCCGCGTAGACCAGCAGCAGGATGACCAGCTTGTCCATGACATTGGTGTAGCGCTTGTGCCGGGCGAAGAAGCGTCCCAGCCAGGGCCGCAGCGCCTGGCCCAGCAGCAGTGGGGCCAGCAGCAGGCCACAGAGGTCGAGCAGGGTGGCGCCGAGGTCGATGCCGTCGCTGCCGCTCCCCACCACCAGGCTCACCAGCCATGGCGTGATGAAGATCCCCAGCACGCTGGACAGGCTGGCGTTGAGGATCGCCGCCGGCACGTTGCCGCCGGCGCTGCCGGTCAGTGCCACCGAGGACGAAATGGTCGAGGGCAGGGCGCACAGGTACAGGAAGCCGAGCATCAGCAGCGCCGGAACCTGACTGCCGAGCAGCGTCTTGCCCAGCAGCCACAGCAGCGGAAAGACCACGAAGGTGAAGAGCTGCACCATCAGGTGCAGGCGGGTGTTTTTCAGGCCGTGGCGGATCTGCTCGCTGGACAGGTTGATGCCGTGGAGGAAGAACACCAGGAACACGCCGATATTGATCACGTATTCGGCATGCATCGCCCCGCCCGCCGCACCGAAGTGCGGGAACAGCCAGGCGAGAAAGGTGGCCAGGAACATGCCGCAGAGGAACCAGTCGGTGACCACGCGCTTGAGATGTTTGATTGCTTGCATCGGCGTACCTTCGAATCATCTTGTAATAATCGTGGTTGAGGCTAACCTGCCCGTCAGTTTCCGTCTTGCGACATAAGGCCAAGCGATGCCGAGTAACGGACAAAATTCCGCCCCTCGTCGGATTCCCGACCTGACGGTGCTGCCTCGGCCGCTCTATGCCCGTGCCGAAAGCCTCGGCGCCGGCTCCTGGACGCCGCGTCATCGGCACGATTGGGTGCAGTTTTCCTACGCCATCAGCGGAGTGCTCGGGGTGCATACCGCCGAGGGCAGCTATTTCGCCCCGCCGCAGTGGGGCGTGTGGATTCCGGCCGGGGTCGAGCATGAGGTGATCACCTCGACCCGGGCGGAAATGCGCAGCCTGTATGTGCGCAGCGAAGATTCGTCCTGGGCTGCATCGCACTGCCGGGTGCTGGAGGTGACGCCGCTGGCGCGGGAGCTGATCAAGCAGTTTTGCGTGTACCCGGTGGACTACCCCGAAGGCGACAGCCACGAGGCCCATCTGGTACAGGTCTTGCTCGATCAGTTGCAGCGTTTGCCGGAGGTGGGCTTCTCGCTGCCTTCACCGCAACACCCCGGTTTGTTGCGGTTATGCAACGAATTGCTGGCCCACCCTGAGCAGACGCACACCCTTGAACACTGGGCGCAGCGCCTGGGGCGTTCGGAAAAAACCCTGATGCGGCTGTTCCAGCGCGAGACCGGTTTGAGTTTTCGTGCGTGGCGCCAGCGCATGCGTCTGTTATCGTCCCTCGACGCCCTCGAACAGGGCCAGAGTGTCACCCAGGCGGCGCTGGGCTGTGGTTATGACTCGACCTCGGCCTTCATCGCGGCCTTCAAAGGGTTGTTTGGTGCCACTCCCGGGGAACTGTTCAGAAATTGAGCTGACGTAAATTGAAACCCCTCGCCCTTGATCCGGGTCCGTTTCCGGCAGGGCGCCTGAGCTATCGTGTGCGCGCGGCGCCACGGCAGCGCATCCATCAGTGGCAGAGACAGGAGCAAGAACAAAAGCCGATGAAGACTCCCAAACGGATAGAACCGCTGATCGAAGACGGTCTGGTAGATGAAGTGCTGCGTCCGCTGATGAGCGGAAAGGAAGCAGCGGTGTACGTAGTGCGTTGCGGTCAGCAACTGCGCTGCGCCAAGGTCTACAAGGAAGCGAACAAACGCAGTTTCCGCCAGGCTGCCGAGTACCAGGAAGGGCGCAAGGTGCGTAACAGCCGCCAGGCCCGGGCGATGGCCAAGGGCTCGAAATACGGCCGCAAGGAAGCTGAAGATGCCTGGCAGAACGCCGAAGTGGCGGCGCTGTTCCGCCTGGCCAGTGCCGGCGTGCGGGTGCCCAAGCCCTTCGATTTTCTCGACGGCGTGCTGTTGATGGAACTGGTCGCAGGCGAGGACGGCCAGGCCGCGCCGCGGCTCAACGATGTCGACCTGGAGCCGGAACAGGCCCGTGAGTACCACGCCTTCGTCATTCGTCAGATCGTGCTGATGCTGTGCGCGGGCCTGGTGCACGGTGACCTTTCCGAGTTCAACGTACTACTCGACCCGGAAGGCCCGGTGATCATCGACCTGCCGCAGGCCGTGGACGCCGCCGCCAACAACCACGCTTTCAGCATGCTGGAGCGGGATGTGGCGAACATGGCCCACTACTTCGGGCGCTTCGCCCCGGAGCTCAAGGAAACCCGCTTTGCCCGCGAGATGTGGTCGCTGTACCAGGCGGGCGAGCTGCAACCGGACAGCGTCCTGAGCGGACAGTGGAAAGACGATGAGCACACCGCCGATGTGAACGGCGTGATGCGGGAAATCGAAGCGGCGCGGATCGACGACGAGCGACGCAAGGCCGCCAAGGTCGATGCCGAACGTGGCCCGACCAAGGGCGAGGAACCCCCGCCCCCGTGGATGCAGTGAGTCAGTGACAGCAACCGGCTGCCAGATCCTTGAGGATCGGGCAGTCGGGGCGATCATCGCCCTGGCAGTGGGCGACCAGTTCGCTGAGGGTGTCGCGCAGGCTCACCAACTCGTCGATACGCCGGTTGAGGTCGGCGATATGTTCGCTGGCCAGCGCCTTCACGTCGGCGCTGGCGCGCTGGCGGTCTTGCCACAGGGTCAGCAGCTTCGCCACTTCCTCCAACGAAAATCCCAGGTCCCGCGAGCGCTTGATGAACGTCAGGCTGTGCAGGTCGTCCTGCTGGTAGAGACGGTAGCCGCTGTCGCTGCGCGAGGCCGGCTTGAGCAGGCCGATGGACTCGTAATAGCGGATCATCTTCGCGCTCAGGCCCGTGCGCTTGGCCGCCTGGCCGATATTCATGGCTTTTGCTCCTCTGTCGGCGTGTCCGGTTTCCAGGTCTTGAGCAGCAGGGCGTTACTCACCACGCTGACGCTCGACAGCGCCATCGCCGCGCCGGCCAGTACCGGGTTGAGCAGGCCGAAGGCCGCCAGTGGAATTCCGATCAGGTTGTAGATGAAGGCCCAGAACAGGTTCTGGCGGATCTTCGCGTAGGTCTTGCGGCTGATTTCCAGCGCCGCGGGCACCAGGCGCGGGTCACCGCGCATCAGGGTGATGCCGGCAGCCTGCATGGCAACGTCGGTGCCGCCGCCCATGGCAATGCCGATATCGGCGGCGGCCAGGGCCGGGGCGTCGTTGATGCCGTCGCCGACCATCGCCACCACGCCGGTCTTCTTCAGTGCGCCGACTTCGGCGGCTTTGTCCGCGGGCAGCACTTCGGCGTGCACGTCCTTGATGCCCAGCGCCTCGGCCACCACCTTGGCGCTGCCGCGGTTGTCGCCAGTCAGCAGGTGGCTGCTGATGCCTTGCGCGGCCAGTTGCTTCACGGCCTGCTCGGCGCCGGGCTTGAGGCTGTCACCGAAGGCGAACAGGCCCAGCACCCGCGCCTGCGGAGCACGCTCGATCAGCCAGGACAAGGTGCGGCCCTCGGCTTCCCAGGCTTGCGCGTTCGCTGCCAGCTCGCCCGGCTGCAAGCCGCTTTCATCCAGCAGGCGGCGGTTGCCCAGCGCCAGCGAGCGGCCGTCGAGGCTGCCGGCGATACCGCGACCGGTCAGCGACTGGCTGTCCTGGATCTCGGGTACGTTCAGTTGCTGTTCGGCACAGGCATCCAGCACCGCCTTGGCCAGCGGGTGCTCGCTGCCGCGCTGCAGGGCGCCGGCCAGTTGCAGCAGTTCATCGGCTGACACCGCCAGTGCCTGGCTGTGGACGATGCGCGGGCTGCCGGAGGTCAGGGTGCCAGTCTTGTCGAAGACCACGCGGTTCACCGCATGGGCACGCTCGAGGGCTTCGGCATCTTTGATCAGAATGCCGTGGCGCGCGGCCACGCCGGTGCCGGCCATGATCGCGGTGGGCGTTGCCAGGCCGAGGGCGCACGGACAAGCGATCACCAGCACGGCGACGGCATTGATCAGCGCCACTTCCATGGAGGCGCCGGCCAACCACCAGCCGATCAGGGTGACCAGCGCCAGCACCAGCACCGTCGGCACGAAGACCTGGCTGACCCGGTCCACCAGTTTCTGGATCGGCGCCTTGGCCGCCTGGGCGTCTTCCACCAGTCGAATGATCCGCGCCAGCACGGTTTCCGTGCCCAGCGCGAGGGTGCGGACCAGCAGCCGGCCTTCGCCGTTGATGGCGCCGCCGGTGACACGATCACCCGGCTGCTTGGGCACCGGCAGGCTCTCGCCGCTGATCAGCGCTTCATCGGCGTGGCTCTGGCCTTCGATGACTTCGCCATCTACCGGAAAGCGCTCGCCGGGTTTGACCAGCACCAGGTCGTCCAGGCGCAGTGCGCTGATCGGTACATCGCGCTCCACACCGTCCACCACTTGCAGCGCGCGCTCCGGGCGCAACGCTTCGAGGGCGCGGATGGCGCTGGCGGTCTGGCGCTTGGCGCGGCTTTCCAGGTATTTGCCCAGCAGTACCAGCGCGATGACTACCGCCGAGGCTTCGAAATACAGGTGCGGCGCCATGCCGGCGTGGGCCTGGCTCCATTCGTACAGGCTCAGGCCGTAGCCGGCGCTGGTGCCGAGGGCGACCAGCAGGTCCATATTGCCGGCGCCGGCGCGCACGGCTTTCCAGGCCGCGACATAGAACCGCGCACCGAGCACGAACTGCACCGGCGTGGCGAGGGCGAACTGCGCCCAGGCCGGGAGCATCCACTGGATTCCGAAGGGTTGCAGCAGCATCGGCAACACCAGCGGCAGGGCCAGCAGCAACGCCAGGCCCACCGCCCAGCGCTCGTGGCGCAGGCGCCGTTCGCTGTCATCCACGGCGGTCTTGCCGGTTTGTGGAAGGCTGGCGCTGTAGCCGGCGCGCTCGACGGCGGCAATCAGCAGGCTGCTGTCGGGTTGGCCGATGACTTCGACATGGGCACGTTCGCTGGCCAGGTTGACGCTGACCGATTGCACGCCGGACACCTTGTTCAGGGCCCGCTCGACACGGCCGGCGCAGGACGCGCAGGTCATGCCGCCGATCTGCAACTCAAGGCTCTGCAGCGGCACGCTGTAGCCAGCCTGGCTGACCGCTTCCACCAGCGCCGGCAGGCGGTCAGCCGGGGCCAGGATGCGGGCCTGCTCGGTGGCGAGGTTGACGTTGACCTGCTCGGCGCCGGCGACTTTGCGCAGCGCCCGCTCCACCCGACCCGCGCAACTGGCGCAGGTCATGCCGGAGATCGGCAGGTCGAAGGTGATTGACTCGGGCATGGGGGCTCTCCTCCGTGGACTGGCCGCCAGCATCAACCTTGCCATGCTGGCAAGGTCAATAGTTCAAGTCGGCCTTCTTCAGGTAGAGGCCATTCTGGCCCGAGGCGATGCGGTATTTATTGATCTGGCCGTTCTGCAGGGTGAATCGCTGGCTACGCTGGTTTTCGATGCCGTTGTCGCAGCCTGGTGCCTGGCCGGGCAGCAGACGCAGGCGGATATCCACCTGGCCGGCCGGCAGGTTGAAGGAGACGGAGTCTTCCTGGAATACGCGACCGGAGAGCTGGTCGTTGAGGTAAATCCCGATCTCGCATGTGGTGGCCACTTCCAGGCGCTCGCGGGAAATGATCAGCACGCTGTAGTCCTGACTTTCAGCGATGGCCGGGGAAACGCTGCTGAACAGCCCCAGCACACCGAGAAGGCCCAACGCTGCCTTGCCCATGGATGAATCTCCTGCTGATGAATCGACAAGCACGCAGCTTGGCCGAGGCGGGCGAGGATTTCCAGCCCGGCAGCGCCACGACAAACTTGACCTTGCCCCGGTGGCAAGCTTGAGACTGCGACCAAATCCAACCAGGAGGTAGCGACGATGCAAGTATTCAATGTGCAAGGCATGACCTGCGGCCACTGCGTCAAGGCCGTGACCAACGCGGTACAGCGTGAAGATGCGACGGCGCAAGTCACCGTCGATCTGGCGCAGAAACAGGTGTCGGTGAAGAGCGAATTGCCCTCGGAGCAGATTCTCGAGTTGATTCGCGACGAAGGCTACGAAGCGCGGGCGATCTGACTGATCCGGCTTCATCGCCGGCCGGCGCCCCTGCTTGCTGGCGATGAGGGTCGAAAAGAATTTCCTTATAACTCCTTCAGCGAGAACCCCGCGGGCCAGTTAGACTAGCCAACTTGCTTAGCCTGCTACGGATTCCCGATGAACCTGCGAACCATCCTCATACTCGGCGCACTCAGTGCGTTCGGGCCGTTGGCGATCGATTTCTATCTGCCCGGCTTTCCCGCGATGGCGGTGACCTTCGGCACCGATGAAAAACATATCCAGACCACCCTTGCGGCGTATTTCCTCGGCCTGTCCATCGGCCAACTGGCCTATGGCCCGGTAGCTGACCGCTTTGGCCGGCGCATTCCGCTGTTGGCCGGCGTCACCTTGTTCACCCTGGCATCGCTGGCCTGCGCCTTCGCGCCAAGCCTGGATACGCTGGTGGTCGCGCGCTTCGTCCAGGCCCTGGGCGGTTGCGCCGGGATGGTGCTGTCGCGGGCGATCGTCAGCGACAAGTGCGACGCGGTCGGCTCGGCGAAAGTGTTCTCGCAATTGATGCTGGTGATGGGGCTGGCGCCGATCCTCGCGCCGATGCTCGGCGGGGTGCTGGTCAACCTCTATGGCTGGCAGTCGATCTTCATCGCCCTGACCCTGTTCAGTGCCGTCTGTGCGCTGACCGTGGCTTGGGGCTTGCCGGAAAGCCTGCCGGCGAATCAGCCACGGCCACCGTTGTCCGGGGCGCTGGGGCAATACGGGCGGCTGCTCAAGGATGGCGTGTTTCTCGGTTACGCCCTGACCGGCGGGATCGCCATGGCCGGGATGTTTGCCTACGTCGCCGGTTCACCGTTCGTCTTCATCAAGTTGTACGGCGTGCCAGCCGAGCACTACGGCTGGCTGTTCGGCATGAACGCGGCGGGGTTCATTCTGGTGGCACAGGTCAACGCCCGCCTGTTGGCCAAGCGCGCGCCCAGCTCGCTGCTGGCGCGCACGATCTGGGTGTATCTGGCGGCGGGCCTGGTGGTGTTGGGCATCAGCGCGCTGAACACGCAAGCGCTGTGGCCGCTGTTGGTGCCGTTGTTCCTGTGTATCGCCAGTCTGGGTTGCATCATTCCCAACGCCTCGGCCTGCGCGATGAACGGGCAGGGCGCCCGCGCCGGCAGTGCCTCGGCATTGCTGGGTTGTCTGCAGTTCAGTGTGGCGGCGGGAGCGGCTGCGCTGGTGAGCGCGTTGCACGACGGCACCGCGCTCCCCATGGCGTTGGTCATCACCCTGTGCGGTGCCGGGGCGGTGACAGCGGCGGTATTGACCCGCCGCCTGCAACTCAAGCGTAGCGCCTGAGCGGATGCGGCGCCTGAAGCCGGGCTTGAAGGGTATTTATAAAGGCCCGGGCTTCGGCCTCGCTGCGAAAACTCACCACATGCTGATCGAGCCGGACTTCCCAAGGGCAGCCCGGTTTTTTGCCTGACGCATTGAGCACAATCTTCATCGCGGCATACCTCCGGTTGGCAAAGGCTGCCGCATTGTAGACGCCGTGTTCGCGCAGACGGCATGACCTGGCGCAATCCGCGGACTGACGGTCATGCCGTGCGTCGGATGCCTCAGAACCCTTCGAGTACGATCTTGCCTTTGGCGCTGCCGCTCTCCAGCAATGCGTGGGCGCGGCGCAGGTTGGCGGCGTTGATCTGACCGAAATGCTCGCCGAGGGTGGTCTTCAGGGTGCCGGCGTCGATCAGTTCGGCCACCCGGTTGAGCAGCTTGTGCTGTTCCAGCATGTCCGGGGTTTCGAATAGCGAACGGGTGTACATGAACTCCCAGTGCAGCGACAGGCTCTTGCGCTTGAGCTTGGTCACGTCCAGTTGCTTCGGATCGTCGATCAGCGCCAGCTTGCCTTGCGGCGCCAGGGCTTCGACCAGTTGATCGAGGTGTTCATCGGTCTGGGTCAGGCTGGCGACATGGGTGACCTGATCGATCCCTTGCGCCTTCAACTCCGCGGCCAGTGGCTGGCGATGGTCGACCACATGATCGGCACCCAGCTCGCGCACCCACTGTTGGGTTTGCTCCCGTGAAGCACTGCCGATCACCCGCAGGCCGGTGAGCTGGCTGGCCAGTTGGGTGAGGATCGAACCAACACCGCCGGCGGCGCCAACGATCAGCAGGCTCTGCCCCAGGTCCTGTTTGCCTTCGGCGACCTGCAGGCGCTCGAACAGCAGTTCCCAGGCAGTAATCGCAGTGAGTGGCAGGGCAGCGGCTTCGGCGAAACTCAGGGTTTTCGGCATGTGGCCAACGATGCGCTCGTCGACCACGTGCAGTTCGCTGTTGCCTCCGGCGCGGGCGATAGAGCCGGCGTAATAGACCTTGTCGCCCGGCTGGAACAGGCTGACTTCACTGCCCACCGCCTTGACCACCCCGGCGACATCCCAGCCCAGCACCTTGGCCGCGCCACCTTCGGGTTGGGCGTTGCGGCGCACCTTGGTGTCCACCGGGTTGACCGAGATTGCCCGGACTTCCACCAGCAAGTCGCGCGGGCCGGGTTCGGGGGCCGGCAGTTCAATGTCCTGCAGGGCGGCGGCGTCTTCGATCGGCAGCGACTGGTAATAGGCAACGGCTTTCATCAGGGGATTCCTCGTGAACGGATGCTGGCCATCATTGACCCTTTCGTTTCCAGTTAAAAGCCGCTAAAACCGCAGAAACTTTCAAAATAATTTTGAAAATGGAGGCCGCCTTGCTGCGCTTCGATGACCTGCAATTATTCGTCAGTGCCGCCGAGCACGGCAGCCTGTCGGCGGCGGCGCGCTTGCTCGACCTGTCGCCGGCGGTGGCCAGCGCGGCGCTCAAGCGCCTGGAGGCGCAACTCGGTGCGCGTTTGCTGGCCCGCTCCACCCGCAGCCTGCGGCTGACCGCCGAGGGTGAGGGCTTTCTCGCGCACGCCCGGGCGGCCCTGGCCAGCCTCGACGAAGGACGGCGCCTGCTGGCCCGCGAGCAGGATGAAATCAGCGGGGTGTTGCAGTTATCGGCGCCTTCGGACTTTGGCCGCAACGTGCTGCTGCCCTGGCTGGACGAACTGCAGCGCGCCCATCCGCTGCTCAACGTGCGCCTGTTGCTGGGCGACCGCAACGCCGACCTGTTCCGCCAGCCGGTGGATATCGCCCTGCGCTACGGCACCCCGGAGGATTCCAGCCTGGTCGCGGTGCCGCTGTGCCTGGAAAACCGTCGTGTGCTCTGCGCCGCGCCGGACTACCTCGCGCGACATGGCGAGCCGCGCAGCATCGCCCAACTGAGCGATCACAACTGCCTGCTTTATCAACTGGGCAGCGGTGTGCATGATCACTGGCGGTTCCATCTGCAGGGCCGCGAGGAAAGCGTGTTGGTCAGCGGCGACCGTTTCTGCGACGACGCGGATGTCGTGCGGCGCTGGGCCGTGGCAGGTGTCGGAATCGCCTACAAATCCTGGCTGGATGTGGCCGCCGATGTGCGCGCCGGTCGCCTGCGAGTGTTGCTGGGGCACTATCGCGGCGAGTCCACGCCGCTGAACCTGCTGTGCACTCACCGGGCGCAGTTGAGCAAGCCGGTACAACGCTTGAGCGCCCTGCTCAAGGAGCGCTGCCGGTTGTTGCTGGATGAGTTGAAAACAGAGGCAGGTTAATCATTCGTTTTCATGTCCGACATACACTGCGCATATGTATGAAGGAAGTTATTACTTTGAATGTAGGTAAAGTAACTATTCAATTTGCCTTGATAACTTTCCTGTCATCCTCGATGCCATGAATACATAGGCACTTGCGCCGCAAAAATGGCCGTTGTCCCGCAGAACACCTAGCGTCGGGCTTTCACCCAGGGTTGCGAAAGCATGGGCAGTTTGTCGCAAAAGGCGGCGCTTACACCGGAATAAGCAGGCTTATACTGGACCGGGCAATTGCCATCATCGGGATAATGTTTCCAGGTTGAAGCAAGGGCGGGATGCCCTTTCCCCATGAACTTCTACCTCGAGTAAGTACCGTACCGGTTTCCTGGTATCGGCGGTCGGGCCATTGTCTGCCCGGCTTGAAGATGGGAGGAGCCCGCATTCGCCAATGACAACTACGCAGGGAGTGGACAGATGCAACCGATAGCCAGTATCAGCCAGATCGCCAGTTTGATGGCCGATCCCAAACGCAGTGCAATGCTCTGGGCACTTATCGATGGAATGGCGCGTCCCCTGGAGGAACTGGCCACCCTGGCCGGGCTGACACCTTCTTCGGCGTGCGCGCATCTGGCCCGGCTGTCGGCCGGGGGGCTGCTCAAGCGTGAGGCTCGCGGGCGCAAGCGCTACTTCCGGCTGGCCGCACCGGAAATCGGCACTGCCGTGGAAGCACTGGCCAGCGTGACAATCCGCGACTTCGAGCGGCCGGCGACATCACGCGAGCAGGCTCCGGTGACGGTGCCGCTGGCAATGCGTCGGGCGCGGGTGTGTTGGGATCACCTGGGCGGCGAGGTGGCGGCTGATCTGCTGCAGCGCCTGCTGGACGCGCAGTGGGTGCAACAAGCCGAGCAGCAACTGGAAATTACCCTGCACGGCCGCGTTCATTTCGCTCGCCAGGGCATCTTCATCGACGCACTGGCCCCACGCGATGGTCGCCTGTGCAGCCTCTGCAACTGCTGCAGCGAGGTCCACGACCGACGCTCGCACCTGGGCGGCGCGTTGGGCAGCAGTCTCATGAAGTTGTTCGTTCAGTCGGGTTGGGTGCGGATCAGCGATGAGTCCAGGGTCGCGCAGTTGACCCCCGGTGGACTGCGCGGCATCCAGCAAATCGCCCGCATGCCGGCGCCGCTGTCGATGGGCTGAACACGACGCCCGGCGAGAAGGTCGCCGAGCGTTTGGTCAGGCGTTTCAGGCTTTGATGAGGCGGGCGTCCAGGCTGTTCTGGGCGAGGCGACGGGCTTGGTCTTCGGTCATGCCGAGATGGGTGTGCAGGGCGTGGAAGTTCTCGGTGACATAACCGCCGAAGTACGCCGGGTCGTCCGAGTTCACCGTGACCTTCACGCCGCGTTCGAGCATGTCGAGGATGTTGTGCTGGCTCATGTGGTCGAACACGCAGAGCTTGGTGTTGGACAGCGGGCACACGGTCAGCGGGATTTGCTCGTCGATGATGCGCTGCATCAGACGCTCGTCCTCGATGGCGCGCACGCCGTGGTCGATACGCTCGATCTTCAACAGGTCCAGCGCTTCCCAGATGTACTCGGGCGGACCTTCTTCGCCGGCGTGGGCGACAGTCAGGAAGCCTTCGCTGCGGGCACGGTCGAAGACGCGCTTGAACTTGCTCGGTGGATGACCTTTCTCCGAGCTGTCGAGGCCCACGGCAATGAAGGCATCGCGAAACGGCAGGGCTTGGTCGAGGGTCTTCTGGGCTTCTTCTTCGCTCAGGTGGCGCAGGAAGCTGAGGATCAGCCCGCTGCCGATGCCCAGTTTCTCGCGGCCGTCCTTGAGTGCGCGGGCGATGCCGTCGAGGACCACTTCGAAGGGAATGCCACGGTCGGTGTGGGTCTGCGGGTCGAAGAAGGGCTCGGTATGGATGACGTTCTGAGCCTTGCAGCGTTGCAGGTAGGCCCAGGTCAGGTCGTAGAAGTCCTGCTCGGTGCGCAGCACGTCGGCGCCCTGGTAGTACAGGTCGAGAAACTCTTGCAGGTTGTTGAAGGCGTAAGCCGCGCGCAGGGCTTCGACATCATTCCAGGGCAGGGCGATCTTGTTGCGCTCAGCCAGGGCGAACAGCAACTCGGGCTCCAGCGATCCTTCCAGGTGCAGGTGCAATTCTGCCTTGGGCAGCGCGTTAAGCCAGTCGTACATGGTCAATTCTCATCAGGTGCAATCGGCGCATTCTACAGAGGTTGTCGGACCGGGGCGGTGAAACCTGACCGGCCGGTTGAACTGTAGCTGCGCCGTGACACCTGTCCGGGCCGTTTCACTTTGCGTGGAACGGCCCCTTCGCAGGAGAAATCACCAGACCAGCGATTCGCCCTTGTAGTTGATGTAATGCACGCCGCCCTTGCCGGCGTAAGCGTTGACTTGCTCGACCATACCGCGGGTGCTGGTGAGCACGTCGATGTCGGCGCCGTCGCCGCCCATGTCGGTCTTGACCCAGCCCGGGTGCATGGCCAGCACGCTCAGGCCGGTTTCGCCCAGGCGCACGACGAAGCTGTTGATCATCGAGTTCAGTGCGGCCTTGCTGGCTTTGTACAGGGCCAGGTCCGGAGCGTCGGGAATGCTGATGCTGCCGAGGATAGAACTCATGAACGCGATAACGCCGCTTCCACGCACTTGCCCGGCAAAGCGCTGGGCCACGCGGATCGGTGCCACGCTGTTGGTCAGGAACAGTTCTCCGATCTCGTTCAGTTGTGCGACTTCAGCGTTTTGATTGTCCGGCCCTTTAACTCCTGCGTTGACGAACAGTAGGTCAAACGCCTGGCCATCGAGACGCTTTTGCAGGGCGTCGAGCTGGGTGGTGCTGTTCATTTCCAAGGTTTCCACCTGGATGCCTGGCAATGCCGCCAGTGCACTGGCCTTGGCCGGGTCGCGCACGGTCGCGACGACCTTCCAGCCGTCTTCGCTCAGGCGTTCAGCCAGGCCGAGGCCCAGACCACGGGAGGCTCCGATGATCAGGGCGGTTTTCGGGTTAGTCATGCGAGAGCTCCTTTCAATGAGGGGGACGCCGTCAGGCGCAAGGGACAGCGTTGCTGCAGCCGTTCACGCAACTCCTGGCGCAACTGATCAAGGGCCTCTATCCGGGCTTCGACCAGTGCCAGCTTGTCTTCGATAAAGCGCGTGACCAGCGCTTCCGGGTCTTTCGCCTGCCACAACTCGGCGACGTTCTGGCTGATTTCGCCAAGGCTGAAACCGAGCTTCTGCGCGGTCTTGATCAGCAGCACCAGTTGCACGGTTTCTGCCGGGTAATTGCGGTAGCCGTTGGCACTGCGATGGGCGCGGATCAGGCCGCGCTCCTCGTAGAACCGCAACATGTCGCGGCTTACGGAACAGGTCTGGGCCAGTTCTCCGATACGCACAATTGATTCCTGAGGAAGGGTTGACCCTGGAGCATACTCCAGGCTTTAGCCTGCTGCCTTTACTTTCCAGCAAGGAGCGGCACATGTGGAGTCAGAAGGGTTATCGGGGTTTGGTCAGGGCCAGTGGCTGGTACGACCTGTTGGTCACGGCGGCATTCGTAACGCCTTGGAGCCTGGCCTTGTTGCACGGTGCGTTGAGCCAGTTGAGCGCCGGTTGGGGATTGGCGGGAGAACTGCCGCCCTTCGCCCCGATGCACGTGTTGATGGCCAACCTGATGGGCTCGATTGTCTGCGTCTGGTCTGTGCTGCGTATTCGCGATCCACAGGTGCAATTCGGTCGCTATGACGCCGCGGGCCGATTGCTGTTCGCCAGTTGGCAAGCGTATGCACTGATGCAGGGCGCGACCGAATTGATCTGGGGGATTCTGGTGATGGAGTTGGCCTGGGCGGCGCTGCAGTTGTGGCCAATACGCGCTGTGGAAAACTCGGCTGATCAAAAAACGATCAACTGCTCCGCGTGACGGCCAGGCAAGCGATTGGCGCAGGCGTGCACGGTTTATCCACAACTTGCTCCACAGTATTTGTGTGCAACACCGCGCGGGGGATCCAGACCCGGATTCGTTGCTTTCCAACGCTGATAACCGGACTTAAGCGGCTGATTTTTGGACGAATAAGCGGTTGTCATCAGATTGTGATCAAAATCTGATCGTTTCCCTGCAGGCCTTGCTGGACAAGGCCTGTAGAGGAGTGCGCAGAGGTTATCCACAACCGGGCCCACAGCACATGTGGGCAAATCGTTCAGCAGGGTTCGAGCAGGATTCGGCCACGGCTGAGGTCCGCCAGCTGCCGCTGCACGGTATCGATCTGCGCTGCGCCAAGGGCGAGGCGGACATCGACGCCATTTGAGGTGAACTCCTCGCCCAGCACCACGCCATCGGCTTCGCTCACCCGTAACTTTAGCAGCGCCAATTCGCTGAACGAGCAACTGCACTTGAGCTCCGTACGACTGACCAGCAGGCGCTTCGGCGCCTGTTGCAGGCACTTGTTGGCGCCGCCGCCGTAGGCCCGGGCCAGTCCGCCGGTGCCCAACTGAATGCCGCCGTACCAGCGGATCACCAGCACTACCACTTGATCACAGTCCTGGGCTTCGATGGCGGCGAGTATCGGCCGACCGGCAGTGCCGCCGGGTTCGCCGTCGTCGCTGCTGCGGTATTGCTCGCCGATCTTCCAGGCCCAGCAGTTATGGGTGGCGGCGAGGTCGCTGTTCTGCTCGATGAACGCCTGGGCGTCGCCAGGCGTGCTGATGGGCGCGGCCAAGGTAATGAAGCGGCTCTTGCGAATCTCTTCGCGGTATTCGCAAGTGTCCAGCAGGGTAGAAGGCATAAGCGGGTGTCAGTTCGGCGGCGTCAGGCCACAGCCTTTGAGGATGATGTGGGTAAGATTGTTGCCGGCTTCTTCCATGTCTTGCTTGGTCAGGCGGCTGCGGCCGGTGACCTGGCAGATCTGGGTGGCGAAGTCGGCGTAGTGCTGGGTGCTGCTCCAGAGCAGGAAGATCAGGTGAACCGGGTCGACCCGGTCCATCTTGCCGGCATCGATCCAGCCTTGGAACACCGCGGCCCGGCCTTTGAACCATTCGCGGTAGTCCTGGCTGAAGTAGTCGCTCAGGCACTGGCCGCCGCTGATGATCTCCATGGCGAAGATCCGCGAGGCCTGTGGGTTGCGTCGCGAGAACTCCATCTTGGCGCGAATGTACTGGGCGAGGGTTTCGGCCGGGTCATCATCGACGCTCAGGGCGTTGAAGGTGCTGTCCCACAACTCGATGATGTTGCTCAGGACCGCGATGTACAGCCCCAACTTGTTGGTGAAGTAGTAGTGCAGGTTGGCTTTGGGCAGCCCGGCGTTCTGGGCGATGGTGTTCATGCTGGTGCCTTTGAAGCCGTGCCGTGCGAATTCGTCCTCGGCGGCCTGGATGATGGCTTGCTCGTTCTTCTGGCGAATTCGCCCGGCGGGCTTGGCGGCCAAGGGGCGGTGGGCGGGCACTTCGAGGGTCATGGGCGATTCCGGCAAGAGCTGGGAAATAGAGGCACCTGCACTGATACCCCAGCCGCAGCGGGCAGACAAGCGCGAAGCGGCAGAATATCGCAAATGCGTCTCATCGTGTCGCAGCCAGACTCTCCAGGAAGCTCTCCAGCACCAGATGCGGGCGCCGCCCCTTGCGTGTTACCCAGGCCAGGCTCAGGTCGTAAAAGCGCTCGCTGGGTTTGAGTGCACGCAGGCGCCCCTGCTGCACCCAGAAGGTCGCATAGTGATCCGGTAGGTAGCCGATGTAGCGTCCGGTGAGGATCAGGAACGCCATGCCTTCGCGGTCAGACGCGCTGGCGGTGCAGTGAAGTGCCTGGTAGTGCTCCTGGATTTCCGCAGGGAGCCGGAAGGTCGGGGCGATGGCGTCCTGGCTGTTGAGGCGCTGGTCGTCCAGTTGGCGGTCATCGGCATAGAACAGCGGGTGGCCCACCGCGCAATAAAGCAGTGAACGCTCGCTGTACAACGGCTGGTATTCGAGCCCGGACAGCGGGCTGGCCTGCGGCACCACGCCGACATGCAGGCTGCCGTCGAGCACGCCTTGTTCGACCTGGCTCGGCGGGATCATGCGGATGCGGATGCGCACGTCCGGGCCACGGTCCTTGAGCTGGGCGAGGGCATGGGTGATGCGCATGTGCGGCATGGTCACCAGATTGTCGGTCAGGCCGATGTTCAACTCGCCGCGTAGATGCTGGTGCAGGCCGTTGACCTCGGTGCGGAAACTCTCCAGTGCGCTGAGCAACTGCAGCGCCGACTGATAGACCTCCCGACCTTCCTCGGTCAGCGAGAAACCGGCACGCCCGCGCTGACAAAGGCGCAGCCCGAGGCGTTGTTCCAGATCGCCCATTTGCTGGCTGATCGCCGAGCGCCCGATCCCAAGCACGTTCTCCGCCGCAGAGAAGCCGCCACATTCAACAACGCTGCGGAAAATCTTCAGTAGCCGGATGTCGAAATCACTGACTTGGGAAAGCGGCTCCGGGCGACGACTCATAGTTTAGTGTCCAGTGAACTGAGGATTAGAAAAGTACAGTTTTCCGGACTTTATAGCCGTGACAACGTATCGGCAACACAACGCTTTCTTCGAATGCTGTTCAATCCGCCTTGCGAGGTCTTGACGATGAACCTGCCTGAAAACGCTCCCGCCGGTCTGGCTAGCCAGCTGAAGCTGGATGCGCACTGGATGCCTTACACCGCAAACCGTAATTTCCAGCGCGATCCGCGCCTGATCGTCGCCGCTGAAGGCAACTATCTGGTCGATGACAAAGGCCGCAAGATTTTCGACGCGCTGTCGGGTCTGTGGACCTGCGGCGCCGGTCACACCCGCAAGGAAATCCAGGAAGCCGTTTCTCGTCAGTTGGGTGTGCTGGACTATTCGCCAGCGTTCCAGTTCGGTCATCCGCTGTCGTTCCAGTTGGCCGAGAAGATCACCGACCTGACGCCTGGCAACCTCAATCACGTCTTCTATACCAACTCTGGTTCCGAGTGCTGTGACACTGCGGTGAAGATGGTCCGTGCCTACTGGCGCCTGAAAGGCCAGGCCACCAAGACCAAGCTGATTGGCCGTGCCCGTGGTTACCACGGCGTGAACATCGCCGGCACCAGCCTGGGCGGTGTGAATGGCAACCGTAAACTGTTTGGCCAGTTCCTCGATGTCGACCACATTCCGCACACCGTGCTGCCGAGCAACGCCTTCAGCAAAGGCATGCCGGAAGAGGGCGGTATCGCCTTGGCCGATGAGATGCTCAAGTTGATCGAGCTGCACGATGCGTCCAACATCGCCGCGCTGATCGTCGAGCCGCTGGCTGGCTCCGCCGGCGTCCTGCCGCCGCCTAAGGGATATCTGAAACGTCTGCGGGAAATTTGCGACCAGCACAACATCCTGCTGATCTTTGACGAAGTCATCACCGGCTTCGGTCGCATGGGCGCGATGTTCGGTGCCGATGCCTTCGGCGTGACCCCGGACCTGATGTGTATCGCCAAGCAGGTCACCAACGGCGCCATTCCTATGGGCGCGGTAATCGCCAGCAGCGAGATCTACCAGACCTTCATGAATCAGCCAACGCCTGAGTACGCGGTGGAATTCCCCCACGGCTACACCTACTCGGCGCACCCAGTGGCCTGCGCGGCCGGTATCGCCGCACTGGACCTGTTGCAGAAGGAAAACCTGGTGCAGTCCGCCGCCGAACTGGCGCCGCACTTCGAGAACGTGTTGCACGGCATCAAGGGCACCAAGAACGTCATCGACATCCGCAACTACGGCCTGGCCGGCGCGATCCAGATCGGCGCGCGGGACGGCGACGCCATCGTGCGTCCTTACGAAGCGGCGATGAAGTTGTGGCAAGCCGGCTTCTATGTCCGTTACGGCGGCGACACCTTGCAGTTCGGCCCGACCTTCAATACCAAGCCACAAGAACTGGACCGCCTGTTCGACGCCGTGGGCGAAGCCCTGAACGCCATCGACTGATTTCCTCTTCCGGGGTGGGCGCGGTCTTGCGCCTGCCCGAACCCGAATTCTGGAGTTTTGCATGAGCACCGTTGCACACCTGATCAATGGCGAGCTGGTTTCCCCGAACGAGCGCAGTGCCGACGTTTTCAACCCGGCCACTGGCCAGGCGATCCATAAAGTGTCGCTGGCCAGCCGCGCTACCGTGCAGCAGGCCATCGATGCAGCCAAGGCTGCGTTCCCGGCCTGGCGCAATACCCCGCCTGCCAAACGCGCCCAGGTCATGTTCCGTTTCAAGCAATTGCTGGAGCAGAATGAAGCACGCATCTCCCAGCTCATCAGCGAAGAGCACGGCAAGACCCTGGAAGACGCCGCCGGTGAGCTGAAGCGCGGGATCGAGAACGTTGAGTTCGCCTGCGCCGCTCCTGAGGTGCTGAAGGGCGAGTACAGCCGCAACGTGGGTCCGAACATCGACGCCTGGTCCGACTTCCAGCCGCTGGGCGTGGTTGCCGGTATCACCCCGTTCAACTTCCCGGCCATGGTGCCGCTGTGGATGTACCCACTGGCGATCGCCTGCGGTAACACTTTTATTCTCAAACCATCGGAGCGTGATCCGAGTTCGACCCTACTGATCGCTCAACTGCTGCAGGAAGCCGGCCTGCCGAAGGGCGTGCTGAACGTCGTGCATGGCGACAAGGAAGCCGTGGACGCACTGATCGAAGCGCCGGAAGTCAAAGCGCTGAGTTTCGTGGGCTCGACACCGATTGCCGAGTACATCTATTCCGAAGGCACCAAGCGCGGCAAGCGCGTCCAGGCGCTGGGCGGCGCGAAGAACCATGCGGTGTTGATGCCGGATGCGGATCTGGACAATGCGGTCAGCGCGCTGATGGGCGCTGCCTATGGTTCCTGTGGCGAGCGTTGCATGGCGATCTCGGTTGCGGTGTGCGTGGGTGACCAGGTCGCCGATGCGTTGGTGGCCAAGCTGGTTCCGCAGATCAAGGGGCTGAAGATTGGCGCTGGCACTTCCTGTGGCCTGGACATGGGGCCGCTGGTAACTGCGGCTGCGCGGGACAAGGTCGTTGGCTATATCGACGATGGCCTGGCGGCGGGTGCAGAGCTGGTGGTGGATGGTCGCGGTTATCGCGTGGCCGGTCATGAAGACGGTTACTTCGTTGGCGGCACGCTGTTCGATCGCGTCACGCCGGAAATGCGCATCTATAAAGAAGAGATCTTCGGACCGGTGCTGTGCATCGTACGTGTCGGCAGCCTGGAAGAGGCCATGCAACTGATCAACGATCACGAGTACGGCAACGGCACCTGCATCTTCACCCGTGACGGTGAAGCGGCGCGGCTGTTCTGCGACGAGATCGAAGTGGGCATGGTCGGCGTCAACGTGCCGCTGCCGGTGCCTGTGGCTTACCACAGCTTCGGCGGCTGGAAGCGTTCGCTGTTCGGCGACTTGCATGCGTATGGCCCGGACGGCGTGCGCTTCTACACCCGGCGCAAGGCGATCACCCAGCGCTGGCCGCAACGTGCCAGCCATGAGGCTTCGCAGTTCGCGTTCCCGAGTCTGTAACGCGAGCTATATAGAAGAAGGGCGGCCGCAAGGCCGCCCTTCTTCGCTTTTCAGCGCTTTTGACCGAGATGACAACTTTGTTGCAATAAGTG
>NZ_JANLNX010000047.1:0-94006 GCF_025466015.1 Pseudomonas sp. 5P_5.1_Bac1
CGCGCGCCCCCGCGGGGGGGGGTTTTTTTTGTAGGAGCGAGCTTGCTCGCGAAGCGCCCCAAGAGGTTTAACTGACTGGCATTACCCCGCGCGCCGTCTTTTCCCACTGCCCTCCCGAACGACAACCCTGACGATGTCGGCCCTTCCCTGCGGCCGATGCGGAGACTTGCGATGAGTACTGATAATCCTCAACCGATCGATGCAGCCGTGGTCCCACGCTTTGCCGGAATCCCGACGTTCATGCGCCTGCCGGCGTTCGAGGACCCGGCGCAGGTGCGCATTGGTCTGGTCGGCGTGCCCTGGGATGGCGGCACCACCAACCGCGCCGGCGCCCGGCACGGGCCGCGGGAGGTGCGCAATATGTCGAGCCTGATGCGCAAGGTGCACCATGTGAGCCGGATCGCGCCCTATGACTTGGTGCGGGTCGGCGATCTGGGCGATGCGCCGGTCAATCCCATCGATCTGCTGGATTCGCTGAAGCAGATCGAGGGCTTTTTCAGCAAATTGCATCAGGCCGGCGTGGTGCCGTTGTCGGTGGGCGGCGACCATCTGGTGACGCTGCCGATCTTTCGCGCGCTGGCCCGTCATCGGCCGATCGGCATGGTGCATTTCGATGCGCACTCGGACACCAACGACCGTTACTTCGGCAACAACCCGTACACCCACGGCACGCCGTTTCGGCGGGCGATCGAAGAGGGTCTGCTGGACCCGCACCGCACCGTGCAGATAGGTATCCGCGGCTCGATCTATTCCGCCGAGGACGAAGCCTTCGCCGAGGAATGCGGGATCCGGGTGATTCATATGGAGGAGTTCAACGACCTCGGCGTGGCCGGCACCCTGGCCGAGGTGCGCCGGGTGGTGGGCGATGAACCGACCTACATCACCTTCGATGTGGATGTGCTCGACCCGGCTTTCGCCCCCGGCACCGGCACCCCGGAAATCGGTGGCATGACCACCCTGGACGCCCAGCACCTGATCCGTGGCCTGCGCGGCCTGAACCTGGTGGGCGCCGATGTGGTGGAAGTCTCGCCGCCGTTCGACTTTGGCGGCGCCACCGCGCTGGTGGGCGCGACCATGATGTTCGAGCTGCTGTGCATCCTCGCCGACGCGCTGGCCGAACGCCGCTGAACCCAGGAGAAGTCATCATGCGATTCAGCGAATTCATCGGTTACGACCGGCACGGCGACGTGCGCGAAATCGACACCACCCTGTCCAAGGGCCGCCTCGGCACCCTCAATGTCTGCGCCAACACCCTGGCGTTCAACGGCCCGGCGTGGGTTGGGGTGTCGTCCATGCCGCTGCTCTACACCCTGTCCGGCGAGTTGGCGCCGCTGTCGATCCTGGTGGCGTATTTCTTCCCGATGATGGTCATCGCCTTCAGCCTGATCTACCTGGTCCGCCGCGCCCCGGCGGCAGGCGGGGTGTTTGTGTTCAGCAAACGCTACCTGCACCCGGGCGCCGCGACCATCCTCGGCTGGACCTACGTGATCATGTGTTTCAGCGTCACCGCCATGTGCGCGCTGGTCGGGGCGCAGTACGCGCAGAACCTGCTGGGGCTGGACAGTTCGCCGGCCACCGGCCAGGTGGTCGCCAGCGTCCTCTTGCTGGTGTTCATGGTGCTCAACCTGCGCGGTGTTGAGGCCACGGCCAAGGTCGCCGTGTGCCTGCTGGCGCTGGAGTTGACGGTGCTGCTGGGCCTCGGCCTGGCCGGAATCATCGATCCAAAGGTGCCAGACGTGGGCATTCTCAGTTCCTACCTGCCGACCTCCCTGGACAGCTTCTGGACGGCCATCGGCCCGGGCATGCTGTTCGGCATGTGGATGCTCGCCCAGTTCGATTCCTCGATCAATTTCATCGAGGAGGCCCGCACTCCGGTGCGCACCATCCAGCGCTCGTTCCTGCTCACGCTGACGGCGATGCTGGTGATCTATTCGATCGCCGCGATCGGCTGGAAGATGGCGGTGCCCGCCAGCACCCTGGCCGGTCTGTTCGCCGACAGCGCCCAGGCGATCGGCAGCATCGCCCGGCTGTACCTGCCGGAATGGCTGCTGTGGCTGCCGGTGCTGGTGATCATCACCTCGGCCTGCAACTGCCTGAACATCTCGCTGAATGCCGGGGTCCGCGCCGGTTACCGGATGAGCCGCGAAGGCGACCTGCCGGCGCCGCTGGAACGCCTCAATCGGCGCCAGGTGCCGGCGCGGCTGACCATCATCGGCACCCTGTGCGGGCTGGCGATGGTCTGGGCGAAACCGGTCAGCGAGCTGCAGTGGTACTACGACGTGGTGTCGATCACCATGATGATTTCCTACGCCACCCTGCTGCTCTCGTTCATCCGCGCGGTATTCCGCGAGCAGGCCTTCAGCCGCGCCGTGCTGATGTCCGCCCTGCCGGCCCTGGCCCTGCTGACCCTGTTGTATATCGCCTGGACCGCCGGCACCCAGCCCGCCGACCCGGCCTACCTCTATCACGTCTGGTATTGCGGCGCGGTGATCATCGCCAGCGGCGCCGCCGTGCTGCTCTACAACCGCCTGCGTCGCCGGACGCCTTCGACGAGGATTGTCTCCCCATGATCATGTGGCCCGATCGCAAACGCTTCGCCGTCACCCTGAGTTTCGACCTCGACGCCGAAACCGCCTGGGATACCTCCAGCCTCGATGGGCGGCGCCTGACCCTGCTGTCGATGGGCGCCTACTGCCGCCGCGTGGGGGTGCCGCGCATTCTCGAACTGCTCGCCCGTCACGATATCCGCGCGCAGTTCTACATCCCGGCGCGGGTGGCCGAGATGGACCCCAACGTGGTCCGCGGCATCGCCGACGCCGGTCACGGCATCGGCTGCCACGGTTATTTCCACGAGCGTACCGACGAACAGACGCCCGCGCAGAACCGGCGAATCCTCGAAGACAGCAAGCGCCTGCTGGAACGCACCATCGGCCGCGAAGTGAGCCACTACCGCGCACCGACCTGGGAAATCACCCCGGATGTGGTCGAGGCGCTGGTGGAGCTTGGCTTCAAGAGCGACAGCAGCCTGATGGGCGACGACCGTCCTTATCTGGTGGGCGGGGAGCCTGGCCAGTTGCTGGAACTGCCGGTGAGCTGGGTGCTGGATGACTGGGAGCAGTTCGCCTATTCCGCCGAGCCGGCCATGGGCGGCGTGATCGAGACGCCGGACAAGGTCTTCGAGCTGTGGCGCGCCGAAGTCGACGGCATGCGCGCCTACGGCGGGCATTTCATGTTGACCATGCACCCGCAACTGATCGGCCGGCCCTCGCGAATGCTCATGCTGGAACGGCTGATCGAGTACATCAAAGGCTTCGACGACGCCTGGTGGTGCACCCCGGACGACGTCCACGGCCAGTGGCGCAGCGGCGCCCTCGACCTTCCCCTTTACCCTTATTGAGAGGCAACGCCATGCACGTTCTCGTCACCGGCAGCAACGGGTTTCTCGGCCAGGAAGTGGTGCGCCAGTTGCTGGAGCAAGGCCACAGCATCAGCGGTTTCGACCGCAGTGCCCCGCGCCAGGCACCCGACCATCCATTCCACCAGGGCGACCTGGTGGAGCTCGCCAACCTGATCGACACCGGCAACGCCACGCGCTTCGACGCGATCATCCACACCGCGGCGATCTCCCACCCGGTGGACTCCCGCGACATTCCGCTGCAGACCGTACTGACCAACGCCCTGGGCACCACCCATGTGTTGGAGATGGCGCGGCTGTTCGGCATTCCCCGGGTGGTCAACCTCAGTTCCGAGTGCGCCTACGGGCACAACCAGGACATGGGCGTGATCGACGAATCGGCGCCGCTGAACCCGACCACGCCTTACGGCTGCACCAAGGTCTTCACCGAAAAACTCGGCCAGGTCTACAGCGACCTCTACGGCGTCAGCGTGGTGTCGCTGCGTCCGGGCTGGATCTACGGCCCCGGCCAGTTCATGCAGTGCTACCTGAAAAGCCTGCTGCGCGCGGCCATCGACGACGAACCGCTGCAGGAGCACACGGGCGGTGACTACCGCCTGCAATACGTGCATGTCAGCGATGTCGCGGCCGCTTGCCTGCTGGCGATGACGGTCGACGACAGCCAACTCGAACAGCGCGTGTTCAACGTCACCGCTGGCGAGCAGGAACGGTATGCCGATGTCGCCGAGCGCGTGCGCCGGCTCTATCCCGCCGCGCGAATCAACATCGGCACGGGCGGCATCGACGTTCTCGACGACAACGCCCAGTTCGATATCGGCGCCGCCCGCCGGCAACTCGGCTATCGCCCCGCCTACCTGCTGAGCGACGGCCTTGCCACCTACGCGCAATGGCTGGAAAACCACCCTTACTGATCCGGAGCCTCACGCATGAAGACTTTTCTGGTAACCGGTGCCGCCAACGGCATCGGCCGAGCGGTGGTCCTGGCCCTGGCTGAACAGGGTGACCTCGCGCTGCTCAATGACCTCGGTGACAGCCCGGCGCTGGCCGCGCTGGTGACGCAGTTGCACGCGGCCGGTGTCGAGACGCGGGTGGTGCTCGGCGATGTCTCGGCGCCGGAGACGGCGCGCGAGGCGTTCAGCGGCCTTGAGCGCCTGGATGTGCTGGTCAACAACGCCGGCATCCTCAACGAAGCGCCGATCACCGAGATGACCTTCGAACAGTGGGACCAGATGATCCGCGTCCACCTCTACGGCAGCTTTCTGTTCGCTCAGCAGGCGGCGCGGCTGATGACCCGGCAAGGCAGCGGCGCCATCGTCAATATCGCGTCCGACCTCGGTCAGCTCGGTTGCGCCAATCTTTGCCATTACTCGGCGGCAAAGGGTGGCATCATCGCCTTCACCAAGGCCCTGGCGAGGGAGCTGGCGGCGCACGGCGTGCGGGTGAACGCGGTGGCGCCGGGCGGCACGCTGACGCCGATGGTGGAACGGCTCGGGCCGGACTACATTCGCGAGGAATCCGCGCGCTACCCCTTGCAGCGCCTGGGCACGGCCGAGGAAATTGCCGCGACCGTGGCCTTCCTGGCCTCGGCGCAGGCCAGTTTCACCACCGGCCAGGTGCTCGGGGTCAACGGTGGTGGTGTGATGAACGGCTGAGGCGTCGCGGCAAGGCTGCCCGGCGCCGCCAGTGCAATCCGACAGTGACGAGGCAGCCATGCTGGGAAACCTGAACGACATCGACCTGCGCATGCTGCGCACCTTCTGCACCATCGTTGAGGCGGGCGGCTTCACCGCCGCCCAGGTCAGGCTGAACATGAGCCTGCCGCGCCTCAGCGTGGTGGTCCGCGACCTGGAAATCCGCGTCGGCTACTCGCTGTGCAAGCGCGGCAAAGCCGGCTTCCAGCTTACCGACGAGGGCCTGGCCACCTACAGCGCGGCCCAGGAACTGTTCGCCGACATCGAGCGCTTCCGGCAGACGACCGTCGAAGTCAACGGCCGCACCCAGGAGCACCTGCGCATCGGCACCGTCGACAGCCTCGCGAGCATGCCCGACAGCCCGCTGCCCGCCGCCATCGCCCGGTTTCGCCCGGACAACGCGCGGGTGCGCCTGCAATTGCACGTGATGCGCCCGGACGAGTTGGAACAGGCGGTGCTGGAAGAGCGCCTGCACCTCGCCATCGGCGCCTTCCACCATCGGCTGTCGGGGCTGGATTACCGCGACCTGTTCGAAGAAGAGCAGAACCTCTATTGCAGCCGCGAACACCCGTTCTTCAACCGCGCCGACGACAGCCTCGGCATCGAGGAAATCAGCAGCGCGGACTACGTTGACCGCGGCTACGTCGCGGAAAACCGCCGCCCCTACGAGTTGCGCTTCAGCAACATGATCAGCGCCTTTTCCATGGAAGCCATCGCCCTGCTGGTGTTTTCCGGCACCTACATCGGCTACCTGCCGACCCATTACGCCCGGCAATGGGTGGACCAGGGCCGGCTGCGGGCGATCCTGCCGCAGCGGCTGTCTTACGCCTCGGCGTTCCATTGCATCACCCGCCAGGGGCTGGAGATCCCGCCGGGCCTGGGCAACTTCCTCAAGGCGATGAACCTGCCCGGTGCTTAACGGGCGGCCCAGGCGTTGAAACGCTCCTCAAGTTCCTCGCCGTGGTCCACCCAGAACGTCGAGTCCACCAGCAGGCCTTTGTCCATATTGGCCGGCGCGGTCGGCAACTGGGCCTGGATGGCCTCCGGCAGGTGCGACACCGTCTGCTTGTTCACCGGGCCATAAGGGATGTTCATCGAGAAGGTTTTCTGGTTGTCGGCCTGGCTGGCGAACACGATAAAGCGCTCGGCCAGGGCCTTGTTCGGCGAACCGCGGACGATGGCCCAGTGGTCCGGGTCATACAGCCCGCCGTTCCAGACGATGCCGAGGTTGGTGCCTTCTTTCTGCGCCACGGCGATGCGGCCGTTGTAGGCGGCGGACATCACCACGTCATTGGCCGCCAGCCATTGCGGCGGCTGGGCGCCGGCTTCCCACCACTGGATGTAGGGCTTGAGCTGATCGAGCTTGGCGAAGGCGCGGGACACACCCGCGGGAGTGGAGAGCACTTTATAGAGGTCGTCGCGGGCGACGCCGTCGGCCAGCAACGCGGCTTCCAGCGTGTACTTGGCGCCCTTGCGCAGCCCGCGTTTTCCGGGGAAGCGCTGCACGTCCCAGAAGTCCGCCCAGGACGCCGGCGGGGTGTCGAGCTTGGTCGCGTTGTAGGCCAGCACCATCGACCACACGTAGCTGGCGACGCCGCACTCACTGACGGTATTGGCGATGTAGTTGTCACCGCTGCCCAGCAGGGCCGGATCGAGCCGCTCGAACAGCCCTTCCTCGCAACCGCGCAGCAGTTCCGGGCTTTCCACCTCGACGATGTCCCAGGAAATCTGTCCGACGCTGACCATGGCTTTGACCTTGGACAGCTCGCCGTTGTAGTCGCCAGCCACCACCTTGCCCGCCCCGCTCTGCTCGAACGGTTTGAAATAGGCCTGGTCCTGCGCCGCCTTGGTGGCGCCGCCGAAGGAAATGATGGTCAGCCGGTCGGACGCCGCCATGGCCTGGTTTCCCGCCAGCAGCGCTGCCGCTGCGACGATGCACGCACGCAAATTCAAAGACATTGAAACACCCTCCCTACGCTCAAGATGAATGCCGGGGGCCGGTGTGAAATCCCGTGCGCACGCCAGCGGCGTTCGCGGGTTTCATGACCCCGACACGGTTGCAACACGACAGTCTTAAAAGGGCAGTAAGGCGGGTGCGCGATCGTTCTTGTGGATGCGGTCGTGGGATTGCCGCGAAGTTCGACACCTGCCGGAGAGCGAATCAGTTGGCCGCTCATTGTCGATCGCCGGAGCGATCACTTGTTATTGGCTTGAGCCGATAATGCGTCAGTTGGGCCGGCAGGCAAATTATGAAAATTGTTATCGCTGGGCATGAAAAAGCTTTGCAGGCAAATGCCGTGGTGATGCGCAACCTGTAGGAGCGGCTTTAGCCGCTCCTACAGGTTCATCCGCGTCGGCTGTCAGATGTGTTCGGCGGGCATTACAGATCAAGCACCAGGCAGCCACTTCTGGCGCGTGAACAGCACGGCGTGAACTGGTCGTTACGCGCCCGTTCCTCGGCGGTGAGGAACTGGTCGCGGTGGTCCGGCTCGCCGTCGAGCACGCGGGTCAGGCAGGTGCCGCAGATGCCTTGTTCGCAGGCCACCGGGATGATGATCCCGGCCTCGTCCAGCACGCGGGTGATCGACTGGTCCGCGGGCACCGCGAACACTTGCCCGGTGCTGTGGATGCGCACTTCGAAGGCGTCGTCCTCGCCCTTGGCCACCGGCGCGGCGCCAAAATACTCGCGGTGCAGCCGCGCCTCGTCCCAGCCCGCCGCCCGCGCGCCGGACAGCACATGTTCCATGAAGCCGCCCGGGCCGCAGACATACAACTGGCTGTCGCCGGGTTCCGCTTCCAGCACAGCCTGCAGATTCAATCGCTGTGCCGCCGCGCCGTCATCGAAGTGCAGTTGCACCTGCGCGGCGAACGGCATGGCCCGCAGCCGCTCGACGAACGCCGCGCTGTCCGGCGAGCGGGCGCAATAGTGCAACACAAAGTCGCCGCCCTGCCGCGCCAGGCTCTGGGCCATGGCCAGGATCGGCGTGATGCCGATACCACCGGCAAACAGGATCGAACGCCTGGCAGGCTGCAACGGGAACAGGTTGCGCGGCTCGCCGACCGTGATCACCTGGCCGACCCTGAGCAACTGGTGCACGGCGCTGGATCCACCGCGAGACGCGGGATCACGCAGCACGCCGATGCAGTAGCGCTCGCGCTCGTGCGGGCTGTTCCACAGCGAATACTGGCGCACCAGGCCGTTGGGCAAGTGCACGTCGATATGCGCGCCGGCATCGAACGCGGGCAGTTCGGCGCCGCTGACACTGGCCAGTTCGAGGCTGAGGATGTCGCGGGCGACCAGGCGCATCGCCTTGATCACAACTTCCATCACGACGCACTCCGGGCAATCACCGGCGCTGCCGTCGCCTGCTCGGCGGCGATGATCCGCTCGATGATGCGCCGCGACTGCACCCCGCCGGCATCGATATTGAGCTTGAGCAGCGCGCGCTGCGGGTATTCCAGCAGGTTGCGCTGCTGGCGCTCGAGCATCTCCAGGTCTTCGGCGAAGATCTTGCCCTGGCCGACACGGATGGTTTCGGTGAGGTCCGGGTCATCGGCCTTGAAGTTGCGCGCCATGCCCCAGAAGTACCAGATCGAGGTGTCGCTCTCGGGGGTGATGAAGTCGACCACGATACTGCCGGCCTTGAGCGCGGCTGGTGCGTCGTAGCCACCGCTGCCCGCATGGGCCACGCCGACTTCGATCAGCACATGGCTCGGCGGGCTGAAACGGCAGATCTGCCAGCGGTCCACCGGCACATCGTCGGCCAGGCCATTGCCGCGCAGCGCCGCCTGCCAGAACGGCGGCGGCAGGATGTTTTCCATAAAGCGGCTGGTCACCACCGTGTCGCCTTCGACGCGGGTGGTCACCGGGGCTTCGTCGATTTCCTTCTGGCCGATGCTCGACGCATGCACGTAGGTCTCGTGGGTGAGGTCCATCAGGTTGTCGATCATCAGCCGGTAGTCGCAGGCGATGTGGTACAGCCCGCCGCCATAGGCCCACTCGGGGCTTTCGGCCCAGTGCAGGTGAGGAATCAGCGCGGTATCGGCCAGCCCCGGCTCACCCGGCCAGACCCAGATGAAGCCGTGGCGCTCTTGCACCGGAAAGCTGCGAATGGCCGGAAAGCCCTGCACCCGCTGGCAGGGCATGGCGGCGGTCTTGCCGTCGCAGTCCATCACCAGGCCGTGATAACCGCAGACCAGCTTGCCGTCGCGGACAAAACCCAGCGACAGCGGCGCGCCGCGATGGGGGCAGAAGTCTTCCACCGCCGCCACCTGCTGCTGGTGGCCACGGTAAAACACCATGTTCTCGTTGCAGATTTTGCGCCCCAACGGCTTGGTGGCGATTTCATCAGGCGTGCAGGCGACGTACCAGGCGTTCTTCGGATGCATGGGTGTGGCTCGTTTTGTTGTTGTGATGGATCCAGAGATTGAATATCCAGCGGACAAAACACAACAAAACAGCCGTTACTGGATCCAATAACAGTTCGATAATCGCACGGCATTTGCGTCGAACCTCCTTTCGCAGCCGCGCGCAAAGCGGGTAAAGTCCCGCGCTGGAAAGCCTTTGGCCCGTGGAGTCGCCTGTGAGTGGATCTGGACAGCGTGTATTGAACCTGCTTCGCAGGATGATCCTCGACGGGCGCTTCGCCCCCGGCGAGCGGATCGCCGAGATTCCTACCGCCGAATTGCTGGAAGTCTCGCGGATGCCGGTGCGCATGGCGTTCCGCGCGCTGGAGCAGGAGGGCTTGCTGGTACGCCAAGGCGCGCGGGGGTTCGCGGTCAAGCAGGTCACCGCGCAGACGCTGTCCGACGCGGTGGAAGTGCGCGCGGTGCTTGAAGGTCTGGCGGCGCGCCAGGCGGCGGAAAGCGGTCTGTCGAAAGCCGCCCGCGCGGTGTTGCTGGAATGCCTGGAACAGGCCGACCGGCTGTTCGACAAAGGCCATGTCACCGAGGACGACCTGGCGGCGTACCACGACATCAACAAGCGCTTCCACCAGACCATCATCGAGGCCAGCGGCAACGGCGCGGTGGCCGAAGCCTTGTCGCGCAACGAGCACCTGCCCTTCGCCTCGGTCAGTTCGATTGCCGTGGACCGCAACAACCTCGACCAGGAATTCCGCCGCTTCAACTTCGCCAACATGCAGCACCACATGATCGTCGACGCCCTGCTGGCCGGGCAGAGCGCCCGCGCCGAAGCGATCATGCGCGAGCACGCCAACGTCACCATCCGCTACATGAAAATCTTCAGCGGGCCGCGCCAGGACGGGCTGAAAATCATCCAGTAGAAATGCCCTTCGCGCATATTCATCGCTAAAAAATATGCGCCTTGTTATTAACAAAGCACCAACGGATATTTCACAAGCAGGCCGCTTGCCCCTACCGTGTTCGCCATCCCTTCCCGTGATGAAGAACGCCTGCCATGTCCAACGCCGCCACCACCGACCTGCTGCAACAACGCTACGGCGAGCAGCATGCCGCCAACGCCCTGAACAACCCGGTGATCGATCACCTGCTCAATCACCGCAGCGTGCGCAGCTACAGCGACCGCGCCCTGCCCGACGGCACCCTGGAAACCCTGATCGCCGCCGCCCAGTCGGCGGCCACCTCGTCCAACCTGCAGGCCTGGAGCGTCATCGAGGTTCGTGATCCGGCCCGCCGGGCGCGCCTGGCCAGGCTCGCCAACAACCAGCGGCATATCGAACAGGCGCCACTGTTCCTGATCTGGCTGGCGGATTTCTCCCGCGCCCAACGTATCGCCTCGCAGCACGACACCGAGCTGCGCGCACCGTCCTATCTCGACAGCCTGTTGGTGGGCAGCGTCGATGCCGCGCTGGCGGCGCAAAACGCGGTGGTCGCCGCCGAAGCGCTGGGCCTCGGCACCGTCTACATCGGCGCGCTGCGCAATGACCTGCAAGCGGTGGTGGATGAGCTGGAACTGCCGCCGCTGGTCTATCCGGTATTCGGCCTGTGCGTGGGCTACGCCGCCACTGACAGCGCCATCAAGCCGCGACTGCCGCAGGCGGTGACCCTGCACCACGAAACCTACCAGGTCGATGCGGCCCAGGAACAACGCCTGATCGGCGACTACGAAGCGCTCGCCGCCGCGTTCAGCCGGGCGCAAGGCCAGAACACGCCGGGCTGGAGCGAACAGGTGATCAACCGCCTCAAGGACGAGTCGGCCCTGCATGGCCGCGAGCGCATCGGCAAGGTCCTCAACGACCAGCAACTGGCACTGCGCTGAGCCGCCCGCCCTCATTCTTTTGCATGGAAGTCCGCCCTGAACAGCATCGCCCAACCGACACACACCGAACGGCAAGCTGACCCTGCCCCGCCACTGGGCAACGACGCCACACCCGAGGGCACCTTCCAGCGCAAGGTGCCGATGATCATCGGCTGCGCGCTGTTCATGGAACTGCTCGATTCCACCGCCGTGCTCACCGCGCTGCCGCAACTCGCGGCGGACTTCGGCGAGCCCAGCGTGCGCATGAACCTGGTGGTCACCCTGTACCTGCTGGCGGTGGCGATGTTCATTCCGCTCAGCGGCTGGCTGGCCGAACGGCTTGGGCCGCGACGGGTGTTCATCGCCTCGATCTTGCTGTTCGTCTTCAGTTCGCTGGCCTGCGCCGCCTCCAGTGCCCTGTGGCAACTGGCGTTGGCGCGGTTCTTCCAGGGCATGGCCGGCGCGCTGATGGTGCCGGTGGGCCAGGTGATCCTGCTGCGCTGGTCGAGCAAAGGCGATCTGCTGCGGGCCATGGCCTACCTGACCATGCCCGCCCTGCTCGGCCCGGTGTTCGGGCCGCCGCTGGGCGGCATGCTGGTGACCTGGCTGTCGTGGCACTGGATCTTCCTGCTCAACCTGCCCATCGGCCTGCTGGGGATTTATCTGGTGCTGCGCCATGTGCCGAACTATCCCGGCCAGGCCAGCCAGACCCTCGACCTGCGCGGTTTCCTGCTCGGCAGCCCGGCCCTGGCCTGCCTGGTGCTGGCCTTCGAAACCCTTGGCCACGGTTCGCTGAACCGGACCTGGTCGTGCCTGCTATTGGCGATCGGCGTGCTGTTCGCCGGCCTTTACGTGCGCCATGCGCGGCGCGCCAAAGCGCCGCTGCTCGACCTGTCGCTGCTGCGCATCGCTACCTTCGGCCTGGTGCTGAACGGCGGTTTTCTGTTCCGCCTGGGCGCTGCGGCGCTGCCGTTCCTGTTGGTCCTGCTGTTTCAGGTCGGCTATGGGCTGAGTGCGTTGGAGGCGGGCTTGATGACCTTTGCCGGTGGCGCCGGCGCGCTGCTGATCAAGTTCATTTCGGTGCCGCTGGCGCGGCGTTTCGGCTTTCGTCGGCTGCTGGTCTACAACACCCTGCTGGCCAGCCTGTCGATGGCGGCTTGCGCGCTGTTGAGCGCCGACACCGCGCCGCTGCTGGTGATGCTGATGCTGTTCGCCGGCGGGCTGTCGCGGTCGTTGCAGATGACGGCGATGGGTGCCCTGACCTACGCCGACATCCCCGCCGAACGCTCCAGCAGCGCCGCCACCCTGTCGGCCACCAGCGTGCAGATCAGCATGAGCCTGGCGGTCTGCGTGGCCGCCATGCTGCTCGGCCTGATCCAGTTGCTCGGCGGCCACGCCCAGCCCAGCGCCGGTGATATCCAGCTCACCCTGTTGGCGATGAGCCTGATCTGCCTGGCGTCGGTCCTGGTGTTCCGCCGGCTGGAGGGTGACTGAGCGCCGTCAGTAGCGCCGCGTACTCATCAACTCGTCCAGCACCCGGTTCGGCACGCGGAACGGAATCGCCGCATGGTCCTCGCCCGCCTCGATCTGAAAATCGCTGCGCAGGCCGTACTGCGAGAGGTTTTCCAGACGCAGTTGCAGCGAGCGGACATCCTGGATTTCCTGCGGCATTTCCCGGTCGCCGGCGATCAGGGTCAGGCTGCGGTGGATCAGGTCCAGCTTGCCGGCGTGGGCCTGGCGGGTGAACGCCCGCTCGTGGGCCAGCAGGTAGCGATCCTGCCACCACAGGCTCGGGCTGATGGCGACGTAGTGCTGGAACAGCGCCGGACGGGTGAACAGCGTGTAAATGCCGAACATCCCGCCGAACGAATGCCCGACCAGGCTGCGTTGGTCCTGGTCCACCTTGAAGCGCTCGTTGACCTTGGGCATCAGGCGCTTTTCGATGAAGTCGAGGAACACGTCCTGGCCACCCTGCGGCGGCTCGTTGCGCTCCGCCGGGGCTGGCGGCGACAGGTCGTAGGCGCGACGGACGAAGTCCAGCGGCGTATCGCTCGGATAGCCGATGCCCACCAGAATCGCCCCGCGCAAGCGATCCTGCGCCCGCTTGGCGGCATGGAACGCCGGGAAATAGGCGTTGCCGTCGAGCAGATAGATCACCGGATAGCCGCCGGTCCAGGGCACCTCGCCTTCCGGCAGGCTGATCATGATCCGGTACTCGCGGCCTTCGGCACTCTTCATCAGCCATTGCTCGGTGCCGTCCAGCGTCACCGGGTCGGCCTTGGCCAACGAGGCGGCGGCCAGCAAACAGGCGCCGGCCATTTTCAGAATTGACTTCAACATGCGCTTCCCTCCCCTTACCAGCGGTAGCTCAGGCTGGTGACCACGCTGCGCGCTTCACCGCGGTAGCAGTAACCGTCCTGGCAGTTGATGAAGCGCTCGTCGAACAGGTTGCGCGCGTTGACGCCCAGGCGCACACCGTCCAGGCCGCCGCCGAAGTCGTAATGAATGCCGGCGTCGACCAGGGTGTAGGCCTCGTTCTTCACTTCGTTGCTCGGGTCGCCGTAGGTGCTGCCGGTGTAGCGCACGCCGCCGGAGAGACCCAGGCCGAACGGCAGCTTGTAGTCCAGCCACAGCGACGCGAGGTGGCGTGGCACATTTTTCGGCACCTTGCCCTGGTCGCCATTGTTGCCACGGGTGACTTCGGCGTCGTTGAAGCTGTAGCTGGCGGTCATGCGCAGGTGCTCGCCGAGGTCAGACACGGCTTCCAGCTCCAGGCCACGGGAAACTTGCTCGCCGGTCTGCACGTTGTTCAACGGATTGAGCAGATCGCGGGTCTGCACGTTGGTCTGGGTCAGGTGATAGAGCGACCCGGTCAGCAACGTGCTGCTGCCCGGCGGCTGGTATTTCAAGCCGATTTCGTACTGCTCGCCTTCGGTGGGCTTGTAAGGCTGGCCGCTGGCGTTGTTGCCGGTCACCGGCAGGAACGACTGCGCGTAGCTGGCGTAAGGCGCCAGACCGTTGTCGAACAGGTAGAGCACGCCCGCCTGCCAGGTGGTGGCCGAGTCGCTGGTCTTGCTGTTGAGACCGGTCAGGTTGTCGTCGCGGCGCACATGCACCCAATCGCGGCGCAGGCCGGCGGACAGGCGCCAGCGGTCCAGCTCGATCTGGTCCTGCACATAGAGGCCGCTGCGTTGCTCGATGCCGTCCTGGTCGGCGAGCGCGTCGGTGGGGCGGGTCACTGGCTGGTGATAGTCCGGCGCCCAGCGGTCGATGCTCGGCGCCGCGCCCCAGGCGTACAGCAGCGAAGTGTCCAGCCAGGCGTAATCCACGCCGCTGATCAGGGTGTGCTGCACGTCGCCGGTGGCGAAGCGGCTGACCAGCCGGGTGTCGGTGGTCACCGAGCGCATGTCTTCGTAGAGCCCCACCGCGTAACGGTCGAGGGTGTGGCCGTCACTGGAGCCGGTGGGCTGCAGGTACTGGTTGGTGGTGCTGACCTCGCCGTAGCGCAGGTTCTGCTGGAGGCTGAAGGTTTCGTTGAAGGCGTGCTCGAACTCGTAGCCGAAGGTCCACTGCCGCTGGTGGAGCTTGTCGTAGTACTCGTCGCCCTGCCAGAAGTTGGTGAGGTGATCGCCTTCCTGATAGAGCATCGGCGAGGCGGCGGTCTGGCGTTCCTGGTACTGCGCCAGCAGGGTCAGGCTGGTGTCGGGATCGATCTGCCAGCTCAACGACGGCGCCAGCAGGCGCGACTGGTTGTCCATCTGCTCGACCGAGTAGCCGGAATCGCGGTACAGGCCAACGGTGCGGAACAGCACATCGCCCGCCTCGTCGAGCTTGCCGCCGATGTCGAACTGGCCTTGCTCGTGACCGTAATTGCCACCCTGCACCTGCACCTCGTTCCTGGCCAGCAGGCTCGGCCGCTTGCTCACCCGGTTGACCATGCCGCCGGGGCTGATCTGCCCGTACAGCACCGAGGCCGGGCCCTTTAGCACTTCGATGCGCTCAAGGTTGTACGCCTCGGTGGAATACAGCGACAGCCAGCCGCTGCCCGGCTGGCGCAGGCCGTCGAGGAAGTCGGCGGCGATGGTGGTCTCGAAGCCGCGCACCTGGATGTTGTCGAAACGCGGGTCCAGGCCCGAACTGCCAACCCGCACACCGGCGGCATAGGCCACGGCGTCCTCGACCTTGTTGACCTTGCGGTCGGCGATCTGCTCGGCGGTGACCACGCTGATGCTCTGCGCGGTTTCGAGGATCGGCCGGTCGCTCTTGGTGGCGCTGCTGGCATTGCTGGCGAAGTAGCCCGGCACCGGGGCAAAGGCGCTTTGCAGCGCGGTGGTCTCGATGCTGGTGGGCGCCAGTTGCAGGCTGGCATCTGCGTCGCGCAGCACCACATAGCCGGAAGCGGTCTTGTGGGCGACCAGGCCGCTGCCTTTGAGCAGGGTCGCCAGGCCGTCTTCCAGCGAGCCGCCTTGCGCCAGGCCCGCGGTGTTGAGGCCGCGCACGTCTTGCGGCGAATACGAGAGGATGATCCCCGCCCGCTCGGCAAAGGTACTCAACGCCGCGCCCAGCGGACCGGCCGCGATGGCCGGGGCGACCGTGACCGGCGCCGCGGTTTGCGCCAGCACGGGCAGGCTGGCGACGCCGCCGCCCAGGGCGATCGCCAGGCACACGGCGCGGGGCAGATGACGGGGCTGGAACGGCAATGGCTGGGGTCGGGCAGAACGCATGACGGAGTCCAAATGAGGGAGTGATCTTCCCTAACCGGACGAGTCCTTGAAGTCCGACAGAAATTTTCCGGTTTTTTTAAACGGCGACCACGCGCACCCACCAGCGGGTGCGTTCGACCACCTTCACCGGCAGCAAATGGGTGATGTTGTCCAGCATCGACGCTGGCTCGTCCAGGCGAAACACCCCGGACAGGCGCAGGTCCGCCACCGCCGCGTCACAGCCCAGCCAACCCTGGCGATAGCGCCCGGCTTCGGCGAGGAAGTCGGCCAGGCGGATGTCGCTGACCACCAGCAGGCCGCGGGTCCAGGCGAACGGGTCGAAGGCGCCCTTGTCCAGCGCGGTCATGCTGGTCGCCGAGACGCCCAGCCCCTCGCCCGCGCGCAACAGGCGTTGCCCGGCGGCGGCGGAGACCTGGACCTCGCCCCGGTCGACGCGAATCTCGCTGTAGCCGTCGCGCTCGCGCAACAGCACCCGCGCCTCCTGCCCGGTGCACTGGGCAAAGCGGCAGCGCGCCCGCCAATGCGCGCCTTCCACCAGCACCTCGCCGGAGCGCAGCAGCAGTTCGCCGCCCTGCACGTCGGCCGAACTGTCGGTGTTGAGCAGGACCTCGGCGCCGTTGCCCAGGCCGACCCGCCGACGCTCGCCCGTGAAGGTCGCGTAGTCGGCGCGCCAGCCCGGAGGCGAACTGACCGCCACCAGCGCCGTACCGCCGACCAGCAGGCCAAGCAGCTTCAACGTGCGGCGACGGCCGACGTCGGCTTCGGCGCGGCGCAGCAGCGGGATGGTCTGTCCGGCGTCGGGCAACTGGCTGGCCTGGAACAGCCCGGCCATCTGCTGCAGGCGCTGCCAGGCCAGTTGGTGCCGGGGATCGCGGCGTAGCCAGTCCTGCAACTGCTCGTTCAATTCAGGGTTGCCGGCATTGCCGCGCAGGCGCATCTGCCACTCGATGGCCTTGTGCACGATGGCTTGCGGAACTGGCTGACCGGACGCACTCATGACGCGTCCTCGAAGCACACCTGATAGCAGTGCCACAGGGCGCTGGCGACATGGCGCTCGACCGTGCGGCTGGAGACGCCCAGTTGCCGCGCAACCTGGTCGTGGGTCAGGCCGCCGAGCTGGTACAGCAGAAAGGCCTCGCGCACCGCAGGCTTCAGGCCATCCAGCAGACGGGCGATGCGCTCAAGGCATTGCAAGGCTTCGTGGCGCACGTCCGGCGCGGGATGACTGGCTTCCGGCAACTGCGCCAGGGCTTCGAGATACGCCCGCTCCAGCGCGTCGCGGCGCCAGTGGTCGATCACCAGCCCGCGGGCGATACGCGCCAGCAAGGCCCGCGGCGCCCGGTCACTGACCGGCTGACCGCGCACCAACAGGCGCACGAAGGTGTCCTGGGCGAGGTCCGCCGCCTGCTGCGAACACCCGACCGAACGCCGCAGCCAGCCATTCAGCCAGCCGTGGTGAGTGCCATAGAGCACCTCGAAAGGAACGATCGAATCCGCTTCATGTAGCGACATGCCAAACCCCGCAGCAGGAAAACGCCACGGGTTGGCGTGGCGAACGCGGGCACATTAATAGCGAATCATTCTTATTTCAACTTTTTACAATCGTTACCCGCCAGACGTATTGCCGCAGTGCCCGGCGATGGGTCCAGGTCACGATAATGATTTTTTCAAGGGCCTACCGGATCGATCACCTGGGTCAACAGGTGTTCATGCCCCTCGACATGCCAGTTGGCCCAGATACGCTGCTTCGAGTCCGGGATCAGGCTCAGCCAGTTGCGTTCCGGCACCAGGTAGTGGCCCTTGAAGCCGATCGGCAGCATCCGGGCGCTGACGCCGTATTCGATGGTTTCCTGGCCGGCGCCGAATTTTTCCATGAAGTACACCGCCACTGCCGGCGGCGGTGTATGGACGATGCCGGTCGAGACCAACTGGAAAATCACCCCGGCACCGTTGCCGTGCTGTGGCAGGCTGGATTCAATCACCGCGGCCGCGGCGGCGTGCACATCGCCGGAAATAATCGTGACCCGGGTGCCCAGCGCGGAGAAGTTGAGCAGGCGCTTGATCAGCCGCTGTCGCTCATCGCGGTGAGGTTTGCTGCGCCAGTGGTCTCGCAGGTCGTCTTCCAGTTCCCAGGTTCCCGGCAAAGCATTCAGGGCCACTTCGGCGGCATTCAGATCGAGGTAGGCCACCGGCAGGCTGGTGCACACCAGCAAATGCCTGGGCCGGTTCTTCGCCAGCCCGTCGAGCCAGGCGAAGATGGAATCCCAAGTCGCTTCGGAGGCGATCTGCGTGGGCTGGAAGCCGGTGCTGCTGTGCAAGTCGGGATGCCGTTCGCTGCGCAGATCCGGCACCAGGATCGCCAGTTCGCCGAGGCCGCCATACACCAGGCTGAAGCCCTGGGCAGGCGCTGGCTTGCCAGGGATGATCGGCAACGCGCCGGGGTGATTTGCGCCACTCCCCAGATGCTGCTGAAAAAGGCGGTAATACCGGGACGCCAGCCTGAACAGATTCTGATAGACCGGACTCTCGTGCAGGTCCTGGGGATGGGAGCCCCAGCCGTCGGTGATGTCGTGGTCATCCCACATGGCGATGTAGGGGATCGCGTGGAGGATCTGCCTGATGCCCTCCTGACTCCATCGCGACACGTACAAGTCCGCCAGGAACTTGTCCACCTGGGCTTCGAGTCTCTTGTTCCAGGGCGCTTTGACCTGCGCCTTGTGCCCAAGGTCGGACCACTCCTTCATCGGGCCGTCCAGCACCATCAACGAGTCGGTGTAGACCTGATCCCCGCCCATCACCAGCAGGTGGAATTCCTTGTCCGGAATCTGGTGCCGCGTGTGCATATCGAGCCAACGCTCGTTCGGGCGGTCGATGACCTTCTTGCGGTACTTGTCCGCGGAGAATCCATTGCACGACCCGTAGGCGATGCGCGGTGACTCGCCCTTGCGGGGCACGAAAAAGCTTGCGCTACCGCCGCTGGCCCCAAGGGTGCACTGCAGCGGGGCATTGCCCTGCGTCGCGGTGACCTGGATACGCCAGACATCCTTGGTCGGCTTGTCGAAGGGTATCGAGGCGATGCAGAGCACATCGACCTGGGTGCAGTTCGCCAATTTCGGGACCGGGGCCGGGTCGCCCTTGTCGACGACCAGAAGCGCCGAAACGCAGTATTTTCCGGCGTGAATGCCTTGGAAATGCACTATCGGGCCGAGTAACAGGCTCATGGACGATCCTCCCTGATCAGGCGTGCTTTTTATGGGGCCAGTGAGCGCTGGCCAAGTGATGTTAGCCGGGCGTCGACAATTTGCATGGCGATCCCCCTGCCGGCCGCACGCGGAATCACCCACCTTTCAGAATCGTAATACCCCCCTCACCTCCCCGTTAGTTTCCCCCGGCCATGATGCCGCGCGGTCACTCGATCAATAACAACCGACCGTGCCATCCCAACAATAAAAACTGCCAGGACTACGGAGCAATCATGAACAGACGTACCCGGTTTTCCCTGGCGGCCTTTACGGCCGCAGCGGGTTTCAGCAGCGTGGTCGGTGCCGCGCAAACCGACGAACCGCAAGGCTTTGTCGAAGGCAGCCAGTTGACGCTGCTGAACCGCAACTTCTACTTCAACCGCGACGACCGCAACGGCGCGCAGGCCCCCGGCGGCGCCGGCTATTCCGAGGCGTGGGCGCACGCGATCATTGCCCGTTTCGAATCGGGCTTCACCCAAGGCACCGTGGGCGTCGGCGTCGATGCCTTCGCCATGCTCGGCCTGAAACTCGATACCGGCGGCGGCCGCAACGGTGCGCGCAGCTCGTTCGACGTGCTGCCAGTGGATAGCGACGGCAATGCCCGGGACGACTACAGCAAGGTCGGCGGCGCGCTGAAAGCCCGGGCGTTCGACACGGTAATCAAGGTCGGCGACGTATTCCCGACCACGCCCGTGGTGTCCTACGGCGACTCGCGGTTGCTGCCGGAATCCTTCCGCGGCGTGACGCTGGCCAACACCAGCCTCGACGGCCTGACCCTGCAAGGCGGCCGGCTGCACGCCATGAGCCAGCCGGTGTCGAGCAACCTGCGCGACAACTTCGTCACCTTCTATGGTGGGCCGGTCAATGCGCCGTGGGTCGGCTACGTCGGTGGCGACTACCAACTGACCGAGCACGCCAGCGTCAGCCTGTACACCAGCCGCCTGAAAGACGCCTGGAACCAGCACTACCTCGGCACCTCCGTCAGCTATCCGCTCAGCAACGACTTCACCTTGCTGGCGGGCTTCAACTACTACCGCGCGGTGGACGAAGGCAAGCAACTGCTCGGCGAGTTCACCAACGACATCTGGAGCGGCAAGCTGGGCCTGCGCTTCGGCGCCCACACCGTGGCGCTGACCCACCAGCGCAACAACGGCGACGACGACTTCGACTACCTGCGCCAGTCGGACTCCATCTACCTCGACAACTCGATCCAGTACAGCGACTTCAACTCGCCTGGGGAGCGTTCGTGGATGCTGCGCTACGACCTCGACATGGCGTCGTATGGCGTGCCGGGCCTGAGCTTCATGACCCGTTACGGCAAGGGCACCGACGCCGACTACTCGAATGCCAACACCACCTACATGCGCCGCGACGCCGACGGCAACCCGCTCACTGACCAGAAGCGCTGGGAGCGGGATATCGAGGTGAAATACGTGGTGCAGAGCGGGTCGCTGAAGGACCTGTCGCTGCGTGTACGCCAGGCGACGACCCGGGCGACGCAGTTCGAATCGGACCTGGATGAGACCCGGGTGATCGTGGAGTACCCGTTGAGTCTGTTGTGATATTTGAGGGCTCATCGCCGCATAGGTATCTACGCACTTCTTGGCGCGATGAAGACCATGAGGGGCAGTCAGGAGACCGGATAATGACGACCAGGCGCTAGCCGAGAGTTTTTCAGCGCTCTTGAAATCGAGCGCCGCCCGCGCGGCGCATCGCGAGCAAGCTCGCTCCTACAGTAGGTTGCAACGTGCCATGGCCTGTGAGAGTTGGGTTGCCAGCCCTTGGTGTTTGGCGATGGATTGCGGGGATGCCGTTGAGGTCGACTCGATACCGCGTCGTGCAAACAAGGTGGTCAACCATGGCCTGACAGGAATAGGCACGTTGCAACCGAATGTAGGAGCGAGCTTGTCGGGGCGCCGAACCGTCGCGATGCGCCGCGCGGGCGGCGCTCGATTTCAAGAGCGCTGAAAATCCATCGACATGCACATGGCAGCCGTAACCTGGCCTCCCGGCGAGCGCTTTGCGGCCCCCATGCAGCGATGAAGTCCTCAGATTCACCTACTCTTTCAAGACAGAACCCTGCTCAAACGCATAAGCCGCTCGATAAATCTCTCTCTCGCCAAAGCACCGCCCCACCAGTTGCAGGCCGATCGGCAACCCATCGCTTTCCCCGCACGGAATCGATATCGCCGGGTGCCCGGTGGCATCGAAGCCGCAGGTGTTGCCCAGCATCTCGAACGCCCGCCCCAGCGTATCTTCCAGCCCGGCATCCGGCCCCGGCAGTGGCGTGGCGCGCAGGGGCAGTGTCGGCATCAGCAGCAGGTCGAAATCCTCGAACAGTTCGTCATAGGCCGCGCGCAGCGCACGCGCCAGGTTCTGCGCCTTGCCGTACAAGCGGCCCTGGTACTGCCGGTTGATGTATTCGCCGAGAATCATCGTGGTTTTCACCGTGTCCGGTAATTCGTCGGCGCGCTCGCGCCAACTGGCGTGGTGCCCGATCATGCCGTTGAGGTACAGCCCGCGCCAGTTGAAGCCATGGCTGTTGCCTTTCATCATTTGCTGCGTGGCGCCCTCGGCGGCGATCGCCAGCCAGATCGCCGGCCCCTGCGCATGCATCGGCAACGACACCTCCGCAACGCTGGCGCCCAGCCGGCGCAACACCTGCGCCGCCTCCCGCACCGCCTCGTCCACCACCGCCTCGGAATTGGCCTGGCCAAAGCCTTCGCGCAGCACGCCGATACGCAGGCCCGCCACACCAAGGCTCAGCGCCTCGACATAGCCACCGGTAGCGCCAACAAGCGCCTGCCGAGGGTCCAGGCCATCGACACCCGCCAGCACGTCGAGCATCAGCGCGTTGTCACGCACAGTGGCGGTGATCGGCCCGAGGTGGTCGAGGGTGCTTTCGATCGGCATGGCGCCGGTGTAGGGCACCAGGCCGTGGGTCGGTTTCATGCCGCAGACGCCGCAGTACGCAGCGGGAATCCGCACCGAACCGCCCTGGTCGCTGCCCACTGCCATCTCGACTTCACCCGCCGCCACCAGCGCAGCGGAGCCGGAAGACGAGCCGCCCGCCGAGTAGCCATGGCGGCGCGGGTTGTGCACCGGGCCGCTGGCCGAGGTGTGCGAGCCGCCTGAGAAGCACAGCGCTTCGCAGACCGCCTTGCCGGCGATGGTAGCCCCGGCGTCGAGCAGGCGGGTGACCACCGTGGCATCCACTTCCGGCGTGTAGCCGTCGAGGGTGAAAGTGCCGTTGAGCATCGGCAGGCCGGCAACGGCAATGTTGTCCTTGATCGCCACCCGCTTGCCGGCCAGCGGCCCGGCGCCCTGGCCGCGGATCAGCGCCTTGCATTGCCAGGCCCCCAGCGGGTTATCGGCGGCCGCGGGTTGATGAACGTCCTGGCGCGGATAACGCACCGCGGGAAGATAGTCAGGCAACGCATCGAGCTGGTCGTAGGCGTCGAAGTTGGCCTGCAACGCGGCGTGATAGCCCGCCAGTTGCGCGGGCGTGAGGGTGATGCCGAAGTCGGCGGCAATCTCATCGAGTTCGGTCGGATCGGGTCTGCGAATGGCCATGCGGGTATCTCGCTGAAAAGAAGAAAAACGGTGCGGCGAGGGGCTGAACGTCCATGCGGGGACTCGCCACACCAAAACTGTCCGTCAGGCCTGGAGCAGGTAGCCGCCGAACAGATCGACCACCACCGTGCCGTCATCGGCGGCATCGCCCCACAGCTCCCGGGTGGTGAACAGAACGTGGTAGGTCGGCTCGTTCGGGCTCGGCTGGCCGTGGCCCACCGCATCCGGGAACGGCCAGGCGTGGGTGGTGCGGTGCAGTACCACTCCGCGTTTGCCGCGCACATAACCGGGCATGCGGATATGGCCGCTGACGAATTCGTCGCGCACCCGCACCTCGTCGCCCACCTTGAAAGGCTCGCGCGGCGGCTGCGCTTCGCGTCCCGGCCCGAGCGGCAGGGCCAACGGGTAACGGCCGCCCGCCAGTTGCTCCAGGCGCTGCTGCTGCAACGCGCCCTTCTCGACGAACAGCGAGGCGGTGCCGACCACGATCCGGTCGTAGTAGCTGGACGTCAGGTACTGCCGCGGCTCCATGCGCTCGATGGCATGGCGCAGTTCATCGACATTGAACAGCCCCAGCTCACCGGCGCCGAGGAATAGCAGGCTGTAGCCGAGGTGCTCCCAGTCTTCGTGGAACACCGGCTTGTAGCTCAGTGAATTGGCGGTGTGCGCCACCGAGCCGAAGCCCTGCACGCCGCCCAGATCATGAATGCCGTCCATTTCACTGCCCTCCCTTGCCGTGATCGGCCAGCACACCGACCTCGGGCCGGGCGATGCCGATCAGCACGTCCTTGGTCACCAGGCGGGCGAGCTGTTCTTCGCTCCAGCCTTCGGTGCCTTCGGGACGAAACGGCAGGACCATGTAGCGGGTTTCGGCGCTGGTGTCCCAGACCCGGATCGCCACTTCGTGCAGCAGGTCCAGGCCCATTTCCCGCAGCACGCTGCGCGACTCGCGCACTACCCGGGCGCGGTATTCGAAGCTCTTGTACCAGTCCGGCGGCAGCCCGAGCACCGGCCAGGCGGTGCACGAACAGAGGGTGCAGACGATGACGTTCTGCAGCGTCGGGGTATTTTCCAGGGCGACGATGTACTCGCCCTGCACCCCGGTGTAGCCGAACTGCGCGCAGGCGGCGGTGCCGTCGCGCAGCAGCAACTCGCGGTAGGCCGGATCGACCCAGGCGCGAGCCACCACGCGGGCGCCGTTGGCCGGGTCGAAATCGTTTTCCATCACCTCGGTGAATTGCTCGACGTAGCTTTCGGGCAACAGGCCCTGTTCTTCCAGGGCCTGCTTCAGGGCAAAGGCGCGATCAGCCGCGGACGCTGCCACGGCGCTGTTGTGCTTGTTCATGCGGTTCTCCTTCGATGCGCTCAGACGCCGCGCAACAGGCCGGTGCCAGGGTGGCAGTTGATGTATTCGTAGTGCTGGTCGGCGGCGCGCAGCACGCTCACTTCGTGATAGCCCTTCCACTTCAGTTCGCCCTGCAGGCGCTGAACCATGCGCATGAAGGTGCCGAAAATCTCGATATGGGTCGGGTGCGATTCGGACCAGCGCTCCAGGTGCGACATGGAGCGCCAGTGGCTGACGGAAAAACTCTTTTCCTCGCGCTGGCCACGGGCGTCGATGTGCTGCATGTAGCGGTTGCTGTAGCAGCCCACCGGCAAACCCTCGTCACGCAGGAAGTCCATGCCGGCGCGCAGCACCGGCTCCATCTCGCCAAGGTAGAGGCCGCGTTCCTCCTCCACGGTTTCGCTCCAGTCCTGGCCGGAGCGGATGATCACCAGGTTTTCATGCCCGCCGACCTTGACCCGCGCCGGTGCGCGGCTGGCCTGGAGGTCGCCGCTGGGCTGCATGGCGTCGGTCTGCGACAGCGGCACGCGGTCGCGCATCGAGCCCCAGTAGCCGTGCTCCTGGATTTCGCCGCTGCGGGTGCCCATCGCCAGGCCCACGCCCTCCATGCCGACGGGCATGGCATACAGGGTTTCGAAGCGTTCGACGCCGGGGCTGGCGATTTCGCGGAAGTAGCCCAGGCCGTCCTGCTCGCGCTGCGCAGCGTTCCACCAGCCAGCAACGCGCTCGTCCGTCTCCCAGCGCTGGAAGGTCGCCGGGTCGTCCCAATAGGCGATGGCGATCATGTTGTCGTAGCCGGCGGCATCGACGTAGTGGGCCATGTCGTAGTGCCGCGGGGCGTTGTCCAGGCCGAAGTGCTGGACGATCTGGCGCAGCGCGGCGCAGACCGCGCCCAACTGGCTTTCGCCCTTGCCCTGCACGCCAAGGTAGGCCATCACGTATTGGCTGACCTCGGCGTCGGCCCGGCCGACCCAGGCCGGGAACGGCGGGGTGTAGTCATCGTCGATGCGGCGCGGGCGCAGGCGCGGACACATCAGGTGCTTGTCGATTGCGGATTCCATCAGGCTGACCTCATTTGTAGTTGTCGGTGTGTGGCAGCGGAAATCGGGCGCCCTAGAAGATATGGGCGTAGCGCAGGTTCAGGCGGAAGTCTTCGCGCGGCCCGTTTTCCACCACGAGGTCGCGGCCCAGTTGCAGTTGCAACTGGTCCTTGGGGGTGAAGAAGCGGGTCGCGGTGAAGCGCAGGTTGGTGGTGCGTTGGCGGTTGTCCTGGTCAACGTCATCGACGCGGGTTTCGCCGCCCCAGAGCTGGCCGACGCCCACCGCCAGCGCGGTGGCCGGGTCGGGCATGTAGCGGCCCATCAGTTGCGCGGCGTAGGAGACTTTCTGCTTGAGGGTCGCGGAGGTCGGGCCGTAGGCGTCGTTGTCGCCGTACCAGATGGCATCGCCGATCACGTCCAGCGCCCACTTGTCGCCGAAGTGCTTGATGTAGGCGCCCTGGAAATCCACCTTCCAGCGGTTCTCGCCGAGGTTGAGCGCGTCGTTCTTGTCGTAGCTGCCGCTGGGCACGTAGAGGTAGGCGTTGGCGCTGAGGGTGTCGCGGGCGCTGTTGAGCAGCAGCTTGATCGGCGCGGTGAGGATCAGGTCGCCGACGCCGCTGGTGCTGCCCAGCGCCGAGGCGTCGGCACTGCCGGCGACATGGCCGAAGGGCAACAGGAATTGCGGATCGATGGTGACCTTGTCGTTGACCTGAACGACGTGAAGCAGACGCAGGATGCCGATATCGGAGGTGAGGTTGAAGTCGGAGCTGGCCGAATGGCCGTCGGCGCGCAAGGCGTCGGTGGTCGCGTGCTGGTAGTAGATCGCGCCGATGGTGGCGCCTGCCGGGTACTGCTCGTAGTCGCCGGGCGCCACCTCCACCGCCATGCTGGAAAACGACACGCCAATCAGCACCAGGCCACAGATCACGGAGTGTTTCAGTTCGCAAAACGAAAGGCTTGTTCTTTTCATGTTGTTTGCCTTGAGTCAGGGGCCCTCTTTGGGGCATTCGAATGACCGGCTGTCCTGGCCAGATTCCTGCACGGAGACAGGTCCGGCGAACCTCCCCGCCGCCGGTGACTCAAGGATGAGAGCCCGGGCGCCGTGGTTCTTGGCTGAAACGGAACAAAAACTGTGCTTGGTCGGCCCTTGCGTCCGATGCGCTGGCGGGAGGGGGTTTGCGGGTGTATGAATGAACCTGCAGCTCCTTCGCGGCGGTTCGTCGCGATGAGCGCCACCGAGGACCGGACCGCGGCGGGCTGAGGATTCATCCTGAGAACAAATTCGATAACAGGGGTGCGTCGACGATGGTCAACGATTTCTGCGCGGGCATTCCGTCGCCCGCCAACTGGGCGAGCGACAGCATTGAGCTGGCGACACTGAGCAATAGCTTCAACGACCGGGTGGACTACTGGCGCGAGATGATCCTGCGGCTGTTCGCCGACGTGGAAATCGGCGCCCTGCCCAATCCAGCCTTCTACGGCAAGGTGCGCTCGCAGAAGTGCGAGCTGCTGCGGGTCAGCGACGTCGGCGCCGCCGCGCAGGCGGTCAACCGTCGCCACCTGCAACCGCGCTGCCGCGACGAGGACAAATACTTCGCCGTGCTCATGCTCGAAGGCCACGAATGCCTGGAGCAAGGCGGCAGCCGCGCGCGGATCGGCCCCGGCGAATTTTCCATCTACGACGCCACCCGCCCCCACCACCTGACGTTCGACAGCGACTGGCGGCAGATCATCATCAGCGTGCCGCGAGCGAGCCTCAACCAGATGGTGGTGGACATGGAATCGCGCACCGCCACCCGGGTGTCGCTGGACACGCCCATGGGCCGGGTGCTGCGCGCCTTCCTGGAAACCCTGTCGGCCCAGATCGGCCAGTTCACCCCCACCGAAATGGCGCGGCTGTCGGAGTCGGCCACCCACCTGATTGCCCTGACCCTGGGCAACCTGCAGGTCATGGACCCGGAGCACTCGCGCTCGCAGGCGCTGACCCTGACGCGGATCAAGCTGTACATCAACGACCACCTGCGCGACCCCGGCCTCAACGCCCAGCAGGTCGCCCAGGCCAATGGCCTGTCGAGCCGCTACATCGGCAAGTTATTCGAACGCGAGGGCAGCTCGCTGATGCGCTATGTGCTGCGGCGGCGCCTGGAGCGCTGCGGTGCCGAACTGACTCACCCGCTCAATGCCGGTGCACGCATCTCCGAACTGGCCTTCAGTTGGGGCTTCAACGACCTGTCGCATTTCAGCCGTGTGTTTCGCGAGTTCTACGGGGTGTCACCGAAGGAGTGGCGGGAGGCGGGCCTTGTGCGCTGACCCTCTGTTCAGATAACGCAAAATCGGTATGATTGCCGCGCCCTTCATTTCCTGCCCTGAGCGCCACCGCCGCAATGACCCTGGCCCGCCCACACAAATCGCTTATCGCCTGGGCGCTGTATTTCAGCGTGCTGCTCAGCTCCGTGCTGTGCGCGATCGGCCACGGGCAGATGGCCGGGTTGCAGCTCAGTGGCCTCGATGGCGCGTTCTGTTCGGTCAGCAATGACCACGGCGTGCACACCAACCTCGATGATGCCGGCGGCTTGCCCATGAGCATGACCGGCGACACCGGCTGCGCCGTGACCAGCCTGTTCAGCGCGATCATCCTCGCCGCGTTCTTCGGCCTGCTCGGGCTGCTCGCCGGTGAAGCGGTCCGGCCGCTGCCGGTGCTGGATATCTCCCGTTCACCGCGTTATCGCTGGCCGCTGATAAACCCCCGCGCCTCCCCCTCCCTGCTGACTTCGCCCTGACATCGCCGCGTACGGCGGGCCGCCCTGTGTCCGCCCGCCGCGGCCTATCGAAGACAAGCCAGGAAGCACCCTATGTTTCGCCTGACCACCTTGGCGCTGCTGATCAGCAGCGCAACCTGCGCGTGGGCGCAGGACGACAGCCTGACCCTGCCCGCCAGCACCATCACCGCCGACGCCGACAAACCTCGCGAAGGCACCCGCCCCGACCTGGATACGCCCATCGCCAGCGGCTCGCGCCTGAACCTGAGCGCCCGCGAGAACCCCGCGTCGGTCAGCGTCGCCGACCGCAAGACCCTGGAACGCATCGGCGCGCGCAACTTCCAGGACGCCGCCAACGCGCTGCCCGGCGTCAACGCCTCGGCGCCGCCCGGCTGGGGCGGATTCGTCTCCTATCGGGGCTTCAACGGCGCGCAGATCGGCCAGTTGTTCAACGGCATCAACCTGCAATACGGCGCCGCCGGCAGACCGGTCGGGGCCTGGATCTACGACCGCGTCGAGCTGCTGGGCGGCCCGTCGTCCTTCCTCAACGGCAGCGGCGCGGTGGGCGGCAGCCTGAACTTCATCACCCGCCTGGCCAGCCGCGCTGAAGACAGCGTCGAAGGCCGCGTCAGCTATGGCCGCTACGACACCTGGGAAACCGCCATCGGCGTCAACAAGGCGCTGAACGACGGCGACGGACCGCGCCACTACGCGCGCCTGGACTACAGCCGGACCGCCAGCAACGGCTACATCGACCGCCAGGAAAACGGTGCCGGCAACCTGGCCTTCTCGCTGCTCAGCGACATCAACGACCAGCTCTCCCACACCCTGGCGATCGAGTACCTGGAAGAACAAGAAGACAGCCCGTACTGGGGCGCGCCGGTGCTGCGGCCACTCGGCGGCACGCTGCATATCGACAAGCACGACCGCTTCGCCAACTACAACGTCGAAGACGGTCGCTACGAGCAGCGCACCCGCTGGCTGCGCTCGATCACCGACTACCGCTTCAACGACACCACCCAACTGCGCAACACCTTCTACCACTACAACGGCCAGCGCGATTACCGCAACCTGGAGACCTACCGCTACAGCGACGACAACCGCCAGATCCTGCGTTCCGGCGGCTACCGCCAGCGCCACGACCAGGAAGTCAACGGCGACCGTATCGAGCTGACCCACGCCAGCGAAGTGTTCGGCCTGACCAGCGACTGGGCCTTCGGCCTCGACTACAACCGCAACCAGCAGACCAACTACCCGCTGTCCAAGGGCGCCTTCGACACGGTGACGCCGGGCAACTTCGACCCCGACCACTTCCTCGACATCCCCGGCATGGACGCCCCGCGCAGCAAGGGCCGCAGCACCGGGACCGACACCTCGTCAGCCTTCGTCGAGAACCGCACGCGCCTGACCGACCGCCTCGCCCTGGTCACCGCGCTGCGCTACGACCATATCGACTTCGAGGTGGTGGACCATGTGGCCCGGACCAATCTCGACCGCCGCTGGGATGCCGTGACCGGCCGCCTCGGCCTGGTTTACGACATCAACGAAGACATCAGCCTCTACAGCCAATACAGCACCTCCGCCGAACCACCGGGCGGCAGCCTGACCGGCGCCTCCATCGCCCAGGTCGGCGACCTTGACCTGAGCACTGGCCGGCAGGTCGAAGTGGGCAGCAAGTTCAACTTTGCCGACGGTCGCGGCAGCGCCACCGCCGCGGTGTACCGCATCGTGCGCAAGAACATCTCGGTGCCCTCGTCCACCGTGCCCAACACCACCGACCAAGCGGGCCAACAGACCTCCACCGGCCTCGAACTGGCAGCGTCGTTCAAAATCACCCCGACCCTGTTGGCGTCGGGCAACTTCGCCTGGGTGCGGGCCGAGTACGACGAGTTCAACGAAACCATCGGCGGCGTGCTGTATTCGCGCAAAGGCAAGAACCCGGTCAACATCCCCGACCGCGTGGCGAACCTGTGGCTGACCTGGGACGTCGCGCCGGGCTGGCAGACCGGCGCGGATGCGCGCTACGTGTCGTCGGTGTACGCCAACACCGCGAACACGATGTGGGTGCCGTCCTATACGGTGTACGGACTGTTCGTCAGCCACGACCTGGACCAACACACCCAAGTCAGCGCCCGCGTGCGCAACCTCACCGACGAGGTCTACGCCCGCTTCATCCACCAGAGCAACACCCAGTACTACCTTGGTGAACCGCGAAGCCTGGAGCTGGCGGTGAACTGGAAGTACTGAGGCCGTTCACTCTCCGCGAAAAAACCTGCGCCCGTTTTCCTTGAGCAGCGCCACCATCGCCTCGGCGGCGGGCGGCAGGTAAGCCCCGGCCCGCACCGAGACCGCCACGGTGCGGCGCATGGTGGTTTGCGCCAGCGGCACTTCCCGCAGCCAGGCGGTGCCGTGGCCATGCTCCAGGGTTTCTCGCGCGGCGAAGCTGAGCAGCCGGGTCTGGGCGATCAGGCGCGGCAGCAGCGAAATGGAATTGGTCTCCACCTGCACCACCGGCGGCGGTAGCTGGTTGGAGGTGAAGGCGTTGTCGATCCAGCGCCGCGCGGTCACCGTCGGCCCGGCCAGTACCCAACGGTACTGGCACAGGTCCTTGAGGGTGATCGGGCCGGAGAACACCGGGTGATCGACGCTGGCCACCACCACCGCCTCGTCTTCGAGAATGGGCCAGGTCTCGAAGTCCGGATCATTGACGATCAGCGGGCGGATGATCGCGTCCAGTTGCCCGGCCCGCAGTGACGCCTTGAGCACATCGTCCTGGGCGATGGACAGGGTCAGGGTCAGCTCCGGCGCACGCTCCAGCAACGAGGCGGTGAGTTGCGGCAGCAGGTGCTCGGCCATGCTCGCGGCGCAGCCCAGGCGCAGGGTGCCCACCAGGCCGCTGGCAAAATCGCGGACCTCGCGCTCGGTCTCGGCGATGCTGCGTTGCAGCTCCCGGCCACGGGCCAGCAGCAGTTCGCCAACGTCCGTCAGCTTGATTCGCCGGCCATCGCGCTGGAACAGCTTGGTGCCGAGGGACTCTTCCAGGCGCTGGATGCTCTTGCTCAGCGCCGGCTGGCTGCGGTTGAGCTTTTCTGCGGCCCGGCCGAGATGGCCCAAGTCGGCGATGGTTTCAAAGTAAGTGAGATCGCGTAGGTCCATGATTCATGAATTTCAGTTATGGATTCATCAAAAGTAGAAAATAGACTTGATGAATCGTGGCGTCGATAATTTTCTCCGCCAGCCGCACGTTCCTTCGCGCGGCCCCTCTGTCTCGGAGGATTCAGACGTTGCAAACCCCTCTCGCTGTTCGCCCTTCCCGCTTCCCTGTCCTTCAATGGCTCGCGCTTGTCATCTGCGCGGGCGCTGCCGGCCAGTCGCTGCACGCGCTCTCGGTGCCGGCCGGTCTGTTTCTCGGCCCCATGCTGGTGGCGATTGTCTTCGCCGTCTCCGGTGCGCGCCTGCAACTGCACCGCCAGGTGTTTCGCTTCGGCCAGGGCTGCGTCGGCCTGCTGGTGGCCCATTCGGTGAGCTGGTCGGTTCTGGCCGCCCTCGGCCAGTCGTGGCAGGTCATGCTGTTCGCGACCTTCCTGACGGTGGCGCTCAGCGCACTGGTCGGGCTCGGCACCGTGCGCTTTGGCGGCATCCCCGGCAGCACCGCGGCCTGGGGCACTGCGCCGGGCGCGGCGTCGGCGATGGTGTCGATGGCCGAGGACAACGGTGCCGACGCCCGGGTCGTGGCGACCATGCAATACGTGCGGGTGGTATGCGTGGTGATGATCGGCTCGCTGGTCAGCCATCTGCTCGGTGCCGACGAAGTCGCCGGCGCCGCCGCCAGCGCACCGGACGTGGTCGACGCCAGCCAGTGGGGCGACCTGCTGCTCAGCCTCGCGGTCATCCTGCTTGGGGTGGCTGCGGGGTCGAAGATGCCGGCGGGGGCGTTGCTGATGCCGCTGCTGTTGGGCGCCGCGCTGCAACTGGGCGGTGTGCTGACGATCACCCTGCCGAGCGGCGTGCTGGCGTTCGCCTACGGCGCCATCGGTTGCTACATCGGCCTGCGCTTTGATCGCCAGACCGTGCGCTACGTGTGGAAGCGCCTGCCGACCATGATCGCCGGCGCGGTGGCGCTGATCCTGTTGTGCGCCGCCGGTGCCTGGCTGCTGGCCAAGGCGGTGGGCAGCGACTTCCTGTCGATGTACCTGGCTACGAGCCCCGGCGGGCTGGACGCCATGGCCATCATCGCGGTGGAAACCCATGCCGACGTCGGCATGGTTTTGGCGATGCAGACCCTGCGCCTGTTCGGCGTCATCCTCACCGGCGCCTGGTGTGCGCGGCAGATCATTCGGCTGACGCGGGCGTGAGCGGGATGGTCCGCTCGCGCGGCACATCGCCTGTGGGAGCCGGTCTTGCCGGCGATGGCGCCAGGCCAGGCGACAGCGTCGTTTCGGTCGGGCTTCATCGCTGTATGGGTATCTACACATCTCGCGGTCATTTGGTGGCTGGAAGGTGCCAGTCAAAAAACCGAGTAGTGGCCACCATGCGCATGTCGGAAGTTTTCCAGCGCTCTCAAGATCGAGCGCCGCCCGCGCGGCGCATCGCGGATGAATCCGCTCCTACATTTGCTGCAACGTACCTATGCCTGTCAGGCCATGGTTGACTGCCTTGTTTGTACGACGCGGTATCGAGTCGGCCTCAACAGACTCCCCGCGATTCATCGCCAAACGCCAAAGGCGGGCAACACCTCTCTGACAGGCCATGGCACGTTGCAGCAAATGTAGGAGCGGATTCATCCGCGATGCGCCGCGCGGGCGGCGCTCGATCTTGAGAGTGCTGGAAAACTTTCGGCATGCGTCTGGTCGCCATTACTCGGTTTCCTGACTGGAAAAGCTTGTTCCCGATCCGCCCCAAACCTCCGCCCTCTGCACCACCCACACCCCATTCGGCTCCCCCGCCGGCCATCCACCGCTCTTCGCCGTCTGCGCGGGCGCCGACTTCCGCGACGCGCTGGCGCACCTGTCGGCATCACTGACCTCGGCCGCCGAAACCAATCTCCAGCTCAGCGAACTGATCGACAAGCAATTCGGCGACCTGGTCTGGGCCACCCAGCAGTCGCTGGAAATGAGCCAGGCGCTGGTGGCGTCGATGTTGAGAGCGTCGATGGCATGCAGTCAGGCTGATATCTGACAAGCATGCCGACCGGGTTACCTCAGAACCGCGTGCGCACGGTAAACATCAGGTTGCGCGGGTTACCGAAGTAGGTGCTGTTTTCGACGGTGCCGGTCTGCGAGTAGTAGGTGCGGTCGAAGAGGTTTTCCAGGTTCAGCGACAAGTTGACGTTCTGGCTCAGGTCATAGCCGACCCGGGCGTTGTAGATGGCATAGCCACCTGTCTCGTTCTTCACGCCCTTGCCCGGGATGCTGTCGATATAACGGCCATACACGCCGCTCTGGATGTTGCCGCCCGCGCCGATCTGCCACTTCGACAGGTCGCCCTGCAACTGATAGTTGGCCCACAGGCGCAGCATGTGTTCCGGCATGGCACTCAGGAAGGCGGTGCCTTCCAGCGCGACGTTGTCAGGGTTACGCACGTATTTGCTGCGGTTATAGGTGTAGCCGGCGCTCAGTTCCAGGCCGGGCAGGACCTTGCCCGACATTTCCGCTTCGAAGCCTTCCGAACGCACTTTGCCGCCCGCGACGTAGCAACGGCAGGTGGCGGGTTGGGTCTGGTCGGTCTGGGCGCGGCCGGAGTAGTTGGTGCGGAAGATGGCGAAGGCGGTGTTCAGCGCGCCGTCATACAACTCGCCCTTGAGGCCCAGCTCGTAGCTTTCGCCGGAGCGCGGCGCCAGCGGGTTGCCGGCCGCGGTTTCGTAGCTGAGCTGCGGGGTGAAGATTTCCGAGTAGCTGGTGTACGCCGACCATTCCGGCGTCAGCGCGTAGACCAGGCCATAGAACGGCACCACTTTGGCGTTGGTCTGCTGACCTGTGAGGATGTGGCGGCCATTGAGTTCGTTGAACTGGTCCTGGGCGTAGTCCCACCAACTCACACGGGCGCCGACGATGACGTCCAGCGGGTCGATCACGTTGACCCGCAACGAGCCGTACACCCCCTGCTGATCGAGGGTCGCGGTGGTGGTGCGGTATTTGTCGGTGGTGTCGTATTTCGGCGGTTGGAACTGGGTGATGTCGGGAATGAAGTCGAAGGCGCCGTCGTACCAGGTCACGTCGTAGCGCGCCGCGACCCGTTTGCTGTGGGAGACGTTGCTCCCCAGGATGACTTCGCTGCGCCGGCCCATCAGGTCGAAGTTGCCGGTGATAAACAGGTCGGTGTTGTACTGGTAGTTGTTTTCGCCTCGCCCTTCGGCCCAGTTGTAGGCGCCGGAGTTGTCCGCCGGATCGATCAGGCCACCGGTGTTGCTGTACAGCGCGTCGAGGTTGAGACGCGTGTAGTTGCTGGCGAGGGTGACCTTCCAGTCGTCGTTGATCTGATGTTTGGCTTCGATGAAGAACTGCGTCGATTCGACGTCGTTGTAGTCCGACGGCGAGCTGAGGTTGGTGGAGCGCTTGAAGTCGATCTTCGTGCCGTTGCTGTAGCTCGGCAGGCCCCAGTCCATGGTCGCGTGGTTGTTGGCGTTCTGGTAGTTGAAGCCGACGCTGAGCAAGGTGTCGGGCGTCAGGTCGAACTCGATCACGCCGTAGGTCGACGCCCGCTCGCTCTTGCCCTCGTCGTAGAAGTAGTGGCGCGAGCCATAGGCGGTGGCCAGGCGCCCGCGCACGGTCTTGTCTTCGTTCAGCGCGCCCTGCAGGTCCACTTCCTGGCGATAGTTGTCCCAGGTGCCGGCCTGGGTCGTGGTGTTGAGCTGGAAGTCAGCCCCGGCGCGCTTGCGCACCAGGTTGATCGCGCCGCCCGGCGAGCCCGCGCCCTGGAACAGGCCGGCCGAGCCCTTGAGCACTTCCACGCGCTCATAGGCGATCAGGTCGGTCCAGTTCAGCGAGGTGATGCCGGTGCTGCTGCCGGCCGGAATCGGGATGCTGTTGATCTGGAAATTGTCGATTTCGAAGCCGCGGGCATAAGGCTGGTTGTCGCCGTTCAACGCACCGTAGGCGACCACGCCCTGGACGTTGTTGTAGACGTCGTTGAGGGTGGTGATGTTCTGGTCCTTGAGGCGCTGGGCGGTCAGCACCGTGATCGTCTGCGGGATTTCCTTGAGGCTGCGCTCGCTCTTGCCGATGGTCACCGCGCCGGTGGTGTAGGACCGGGTGTATTCGGTGTTAACCCCGAGGTTCTCGCCGTTGATGCTGGTCGGCGCCAGTTGCAGGGCGTCGCTTCTGTCGGCGGCGGGCACCAGCAGGTAGTTGCCCTGGGCGTTTTGCACCACGCTCAGGCCGGTGCCGGCGAGGATCCGCGCAAACCCCTGCTCCACGCTGAACTGGCCTTGCAGCCCTGCACTGGTTTTACCGGTGGTCAGGCGCGCATCGGTGGACAGCGGAATCGCCGCCTGCCGACCGAACTGGCTGAGCGCCTGGTCCAGCGGGCCGGCGGCAACGCTGAACGCCCGCACCGCGCTGGCCGCCTGCACCGTGCTGTCGGCCTGCGCCGTCAGGTTGAAACCGAGCAGCAGGCTGCCCGCGAGCGCGAGGGGCAAGGCCGAGGTGCGGGTGTCGTGAATGGCACGGGCCAGCGGGTGGAGGCGATACGTCATGAGCAACTTCCGAGAGGGTCAAGGGGCCGCGTCAGCAGCGGGATTACCCCTAAGCCAATCGAGCGCGAAAAATCTGCCAGCCCGTCGAAAAAATAATTAGGCGACCCGGCGCGGCGTCACCGTGACCCAATAGCGAGTGCGGCGCTGGACGCTCACCGGCAGGCTGTCCTGGAGCAGCGAGAAGATCCGCTCCGGGTCGTCCAGCGGATAGGAGCCGGTGAGTTGCAGGTCGGCCACCGCCGGATCGCAGCGCAGGATGCCGCGACGATAACGTGCCAGTTGCGCGACGAAATCCTCCAGACGCATGCGCTCGGCAACGATGAAGCCGTCGATCCACGCGGTGCTGCCCGGGTCCGCCGGCCGTACGTGCGACACCCCGTGGGAATCGATGAGCGCCTGCGTCCCGGCCTCGACCACCGGCTGCGCCGGGCCTCCCGGAATCGACACCGCCACCCGCCCGCTGCTCACCGCCAGCCGCGTGCCGCTGCCGTCCTCGTCGCAGCGCACGCAGAAGCGCGTGCCCAGTGGCTGCAACAGCGCGTCGGGGGTCTGCACCCGGAGTGGTCGGCGCGCGGGATCGTTGCCGGTGAGGATGTCCATCTCGCCGAAGCGCAGTACGATCAGTCGTTCATCGGCACTGAAGCGGATATCCACCGCGCTGTCTGTGTTCAGCCACAACCGGGTGCCGTCCGCCAGGGTGTGCTGCAAGCGTTCGCCGGTGGCGGTGCTGAGGTCGGCCAGTTCACCCTGAACCCAGTGGCTGTCCTTGCCGCGCCAGGCCGCGGCGCCGAGCACGCCGACGCCGAACAGCAATTTCAGCACCTGGCGACGGTCGCCACTGACATAACGGGTGTGCTGCAAGGCGCTGCGGGCCACCGGGTTGTCCAGCACCTGCGCGTGGTGGTGCAGCATTCCCGGCAGCCGGGCCATGCGCTGCCAGGCGCGCTCGTGCTCGCTGTCGCTCTGGCGCCAGCGCTGCAATTGCTGCAGCTCGGCCTCGCTGATATCGCCGGACTGGGTCAGGCTCAACCAGGCCAGCGCCTGGTCGCGAACGCGGGCGCTGATGGGCGGTTCGGCGTGCTTGGCGGAAGGCATGACGATCACTCGAACAGGCTGGCGTAGCAGCGGCTGAACGCCTTGAGCATGGCCTTCTGCACCTGATTGACGCTCAACCCCAATTGGACCGCGATCTGCTTGTAGGTCAGGCCATCGAGCTGCGAGAGCAGGAAAATCTCCCGCACCCGCGGCGACAGGCCGTGCAGCAGCGCGTCGATCTCGGTCAGGGTTTCGATCAGCAGGTAACGCGCCTCGGCGGAAAGTTCGACGTGCTCCGGCTGCGCGGCCAGGGCCTCGGCGTAAGCCCGTTCCACCGCGAGGCGGCGCCAGCGGTTGATCAGCAAGCTGTTAGCGATGGTGGCGAGGTAAGCCAGGGGTTGCTTGAGTTCACTGACCGAACTGCGGGCGCGGATGATGCGCACAAAGGTGTCGTGGGCCAGGTCATCCGCGTCCGCCGCTTCGCCCAGGCGCCGCTGCAACCAGCTCTTGAGCCAACTGTGATGCTGCAGATAAAGGACTTCGACATCCTGCTCGAATGAGTTGTGCGTGCCCATGGGCCAGAACGCCTGCGTAGATGATAACGATTCGCAATCTTAGCGATTCGTCCGAGCACGGCGCAACTGTCTTAATCTCGGGCCGCCTCAATCCCTCGGCGAATACAGTCAGCAAACACCGGCTCCTCCAGGTACGCCACATTCAACCGCGTCCATGGCGTCACGCCTTTCTGGTTGGTCTGGAAGATCGCCCCCGGCGCCAGCATCACGCCCTTGCCTTGCACCTCGCGGGTGAACGACGCGGTGTCGTCGATCCCCGGAAAACGCGCCCACAGGTACAGGCTCTGCTCGGGCCGGCAGAACACCTCGGCGCCCAGCTCATCGAGCACTTCCAGGCCACGGAACGTCGCTTCGCGGGCCCGGTCCTGCAGGCGCATCAGGTGCCGCAGGAAATGCCCCTCGCCAAGAATCACATCCACGGTGCGCTCGCACAGTTCCGAGCAACTGGTGTGCAGCATCATTTTCAGATCGGCCAGTTCATCGATCATCTCCTTGCTGCCGGCGATGTAGCCGACCCGCAACGCCGCCGACACCGATTTGGAGAAGCTGCCGATGTACAGCGAGCGGCGCAGTTGATCGAGCGCCGCGACCTTGAGCGCGGAGCTGGGCTTGAAGTCGGCCAGGGCATCGTCTTCCACCAGGATCAAGTCGTGCCGCTCAGCCAGTTGCAGCAACTGGTGAGCCTTGGCCGGGGAGATGTCGGAGCCGGTGGGGTTGTGGCTGATGGACTGGATGAAGAACAGCTTCGGCCGCTCGCTGCGCAGCAACGCTTCGAGGGCAGCCATGTCCGGGCCGTCGGCCAGGCGCGGGACGCTGAGCAGGCGCGCGCCCTGCAATTGCAGCTTGCCGAACAGCGGGTAGTAACCGGGGTTCTCCACCAGCACCGCGTCACCGGGGACGACGAAGCGGCGGATGATCAAATCCAGCGCGTGATTGGCGCCATGGGTGGTGACGATCTGCCGAGGCGTGGCGCTGATCGCATAGCTCGCCAGCTTGCGCACCAGGCTCTGGCGCAGCGCCGGGTTGCCGAGGCGGTTGCCGTAGCGGAACAGGTTGCCGGCACCGCTGCGCATCACTTGCCGGGTGAATTTGTCGAGGCGCATGTCCTGCAGCCAGGACACCGGCGCGAAGCCCTCGCCCAGCGGCGCCAGGCCGGGTTCGCGAACGAACTGCTGGCGCATCATCCAGATGGTGTCCATGGCGCGGGTGTAGGGCGGGGTTTCATCCACTTCCGCCGCCTGGAGCAAGGCGCCGACGAAAAAGCCCTGGCCGTGGCGCGCTTCCACCAGGCCCTTGGAGGCGAGGATTTCGTAGGCGGTGATCACCGTGTTCTTCGAGTGCCCGTGCAAGCGCATGTACTCGCGCAGCGACGGCAGGCGCTCGCCGGCCTTGAGCACACCAGTGCGGATCTGCTGTTCCACCGCGTCGGCAACCTGCTGGGCAAGGGTGATACGGGCCATCGTCGGGCTCCTGTCCTGGGTACAGTCTGGGTACTGTTGGGCGAAACTGTACCTTTATTCAAGGGCACAGTGGCTGCACATTTAGCACCACGCCGGCGACGCGCTCAAGCCGCCGCCCCAACAACAATGACTCCAACGGAGCCCCCCATGAGCCTCGACTCGCGCCTGCCCGATTTCCGCAACCTGTCCCCTGAAGCCCGCCTTGACCATATCGGCCAACTGCTCAACCTGAGCAGCGACGACGTGAGCCTGCTCGCCGAAACCGGCGCCCTGCCGATGGACATCGCCAATGGCATGATCGAAAACGTCATCGGCAAATTCGAACTGCCCTACGCCGTGGCCAGCAATTTCCAGCTCAACGGCCGCGACGTGCTGGTGCCGCTGGTGGTGGAAGAGCCGTCGATCGTGGCCGCTGCCTCGTACATGGCCAAGCTGGCCCGCGCCAACGGCGGCTTCATCACGTCCAGCAGCGCCCCGCTGATGCGCGCCCAGGTGCAGATCGTCGGCGTGCAGGACCCGCTCAATGCACGCCTGAGCCTGCTGCGCCGCAAAGACGAAATCATCGAACTGGCCAACCGCAAGGACCAGTTGCTGAACACCCTAGGCGGCGGCTGCCGCGATATCGAAGTGCACACCTTCGCCGACACCCCGCGCGGCCCGATGCTGGTGGCGCACCTGATCGTCGACGTGCGCGACGCGATGGGCGCCAACACCGTCAACACCATGGCCGAAGCGGTGGCGCCGCTGATGGAACAGATCACCGGCGGCAAAGTGCGCCTGCGCATCCTCTCCAACCTCGCCGACCTGCGCCTGGCCCGCGCCCAGGTGCGGATTACCCCGGAGCAGTTGAAATCCGCCGCGTTCAGCGGTGAAGAAGTGATCGAAGGCATCCTCGACGCCTACTCCTTCGCCGCCATCGACCCCTACCGCGCCGCCACCCACAACAAAGGGATCATGAACGGCATCGACCCGCTGATCGTCGCCACCGGCAACGACTGGCGCGCCGTGGAAGCCGGCGCCCACGCCTATGCCTGCCGCAGCGGCCATTACGGCTCGCTGACCACCTGGGAAAAGGATGGCAACGGCCATCTGGTCGGCACCCTGGAAATGCCGATGCCGGTCGGCCTGGTCGGCGGCGCCACCAAGACCCACCCGCTGGCGCAACTGTCGCTGCGCATCCTCGGCGTCAAGACCGCCCAGGAACTGGCGGAAATCGCCGTGGCCGTGGGCCTGGCGCAGAACCTCGGGGCCATGCGCGCCCTCGCGACCGAAGGCATCCAGCGCGGGCACATGGCGCTGCACGCCCGCAACATCGCCCTGGTGGCCGGTGCGCGCGGCGATGAGGTGGAGTGGGTCGCCCGGCAACTGGTGCAGGCCCATGACGTGCGCGCCGACCGCGCCGTCGAACTGCTCAAAGAAAAGCGCGGCGCGTGATCATGGCCACGTCCGAGCGAGTGAAAATCGTCGAGATGGCAGCCCGCGACGGCCTGCAGAACGAGCCTCGGCACCTGTCGGTAGAGGCCCGTCTGAGCCTGATCCGCGACCTGGCGGCCACCGGCCTGCGGCATATCGAGGGCGGCGCCTTCGTGTCGCCGCGCTGGGTGCCGCAGATGGCCGGCGCCGAAGAACTGTTCCGCCAGTTGCCGCGCGACGATGGCGTCAACTATTCCGCCCTGGTGCCCAATCTCCAGGGCCTGGACGCCGCGCTGCGGGCGGGCTGTCGCGAGGTGGCGGTGTTCGCCGCCGCCTCCGAGGCGTTCTCGCGCAGCAACATCAATTGCTCCATCGACGAGAGCTTCGAACGCTTCGCGCCGGTGCTGCGCACCGCGCGTGAAGCGGGCGTGCGGGTGCGCGGCTATGTATCCTGCGTGCTCGGCTGCCCGTTCAGCGGCCCGGTCGCCAGGGATGCCGTGGGCCGGGTCGCCAGCCGCCTGTACCAGATGGGCTGCCATGAGATCAGCCTGGGCGACACCATTGGTGCAGGCCGGCCGGACGAGACGGCGCGCTTGATCGAACACTGTGCCCGAGCGCTACCGATAACGGCACTGGCCGGCCACTTCCACGACACCTACGGCATGGCCATCGCCAATATCCACGCGGCGCTGAGCCTGGGCATGCGCACCTTCGACAGCTCGGTGGCGGGCCTCGGCGGCTGCCCCTACTCACCCGGCGCCAGCGGCAACGTCGCCACCGAAGACGTGCTGTACCTGCTGCACGGCATGGGCTTCGAAACCGGCATCGACCTGGAGGCCATGGCCCGGGTCGGCGCGCGGATCAGCGCCGAACTGGGCCAGCCGTCGCGCTCCCGTGTCGGCCTGGCCCTGGCCGCGAGGAGCGCTCGCCAGCCCTGAACCGACGTTGCTCCCGAACAAAAACAACAAGCCCGCAAGGGCAGGAGAATTCCAATGAAACCTGAATGCCGCCTGCACCGCCTCCGCCCGGAGGCCAACCATGGCTGACGACAACCTCTATGAAGTCTGGGGCGACACCGTCGACAGCCGCCACCTGATGGCGTCCATCGCCGTCGGCGCCGCGTGCAGCCTGGGTGCGTTCTTTCTGGCTGAGCACCTGCTGACCGGCTGGGTCGAGTCCGACCAGATGGCCCGCGCCTACGCCATGTTGCTCGGCATCCTCGGCTCGCTGGTCGGCGGCGCGGTCAGCGCCTGCCTGTTCAAGCCCAAGCGCAACGTGGTGGAACACGTCACCGACCCGGCGTGGCGCCTGCAGGTCATCGAAGAGTTGCGCGCCGAATACGGCGGCCTCGGCCAGATGTCCGACCTGCCCCCGGAAGTGCTCGCCGAGTTGCGTGAGCTGGGCCTGGATCGCCTCTTCGAAGACGCCGAAACCCCTGCGCCGCAGCAACCCCAATCGCGCCCGCACGGCGCGGCCCTGAAGGGAGGTGTCGCCTGATGGACGCCCTGTTCGACCAGATCCTGATTGCCGCCCTGATGGGCGTGATTGGCGCCGTGGTGTTCTCCGCCATCGGCCTGATTTCCGGCAGCGACGAAACCACCACCCTGGCACCGCTGACCTTGCTGGTGGTGTTGCTGGGCGTGCCCGCCGCCGGGGTGTTCACCTTCTTCCTCGCCGGCGCGGTGGCCAAGCACATGACCCACGCGGTGCCGACGGCGCTGCTGGGGATTCCCGGCGACACCATGGCCACGCCGCTGATGCGCGAGGCGAATTTCCTGCGCAACCTCGGTGTGCCGCACATTGCCCTGCGCAAGATGATTTCCGGCGCGGTGATCGCCGCGCTGGTCGCGGTGCCGCTGGCGGTGCTGTTCGCCGTGCTGCTGGCGCCGTTCGGCAGTGCGATCAAACAGGCCGCGCCGTGGGTGTTCCTCGCCGCCGCCACCACCATCGCCTACTTCTCGGCGGGCCGTTGGGCCTCGGTGTTGGCGCTGCTGCCCTTCGTGCTGGTGATCATCGCCCTGCAGACCCTCACCGGCCAGCATGGGGTCAAGCTCAGCGTCAGCTACTTCCTCGGCATCGCCATCGGCCCGCTGATCGCTGCACTGTTCGCCATGCTTGCCCCGGCGGAACGGGCGCGGATGAAGCGCAACGAACCGCGGACCTTCTCGCTGTCGCCGGACGTGAAAGGCTGGGGCGGCTGGTTCCCCAACCCGCTGAAAGTCCTCGACCGTCGCCAGGCCGGCTGGACCCTGGTCACCGCCACCGTGTCGAGCGCCACCTTCGTGTTCAGCCCGGTGGCGATGACGGTGATCCTCGGTGAAGTGGTCGGTGCGCGCATCAAGCACGCCTACCACCGTCTGACCTCGGTAATCACCGTGCGCAACGGCGTCACCGAATCCACCTACATTGCCGAGGCGCTGATCCCGTTGATCGCCTTCGGCCTGCCGCTGAGCCCGGTGGCCGCCGGCCCCGCCGCGCCGCTGTTCAACGCACCGCCGCGGTTTACCGTGGACACCGCCACCGGCCAGGTGAACAACCTGCACAACCTGCTCAGCGCCTGGGAATTCCTCGCCTTCGGCATGCTCGCGGTGGTCATCGCCATCCTCATCGCGTACCCGTTCTCGATGAACTTCGCCCACCGCGCCGCCTCGTTCGTGTCGCGGCGCATCAGCCACGAGGCGGTGATCGCTACCTTCGTCGGCCTGATCCTGGTGATCGGCCTGTGGGAAGGCGGCCTGCTCGGCTTGCTGGTGATCCTCACCATCGGCCTGCTGGGCGGATTCCTCTACCGCTTCATCGGCTTCAACATCGGTGTGCAGTTCATGGGCTACTACACCGCCGTGCTCAGCGTGCCGGCCATCGTCGCGCTGTTCGCCTGACCTGATCCCCCCTCACGACCCACGCAGCCCGGGCTGGCTGCGTGGCTTTACTCGCCCGCAAAAAAGGAACAACAACAATGAATATCCTTTGCACCCCTCGCCGCGTGCCGACCGCCTGCGCCTGCCTGCTGCTAAGCTCCGGCGCCGTCCAGGCCCAGGGTTTCGTCGAAGACGCCAAGGCCGGCCTCACCCTGCGCAACTTCTACATCAACCGTAACTTCGTCGACCCGGCGTTCCCGCAAAGCAAGGCCGAGGAATGGACCCAGAGCTTCATCCTCGACGCCAAATCGGGCTTCACCCAGGGCACCGTCGGCTTCGGCGTGGACGTGCTGGGGCTGTATTCGGTCAAGCTCGATGGCGGTCGCGGCACGGCCAACACGCAGTTGCTGCCGGTGCACGACGATGGCCGCCCGGCCGATGACTTCGGCCGCCTGGGCGTGGCGCTCAAGGCGAAGCTGTCCGCGACTGAACTGAAGGTCGGCGAATGGTCGCCGATGCTGCCGGTGCTGCGCTCGGACGACGGCCGCTCGCTGCCACAGACGTTCCAGGGCGCACAGGTGACCTCCCGCGAGATCGCCGACCTGACCCTTTACGGAGCCCGCTTCCGCGGCAACAGCCCGCGCAACGACGCGAGCATGGACGATATGTTCATGGCGGGTCGGCCCGCTGCGACGTCGGACCGGCTGGACATCGTCGGCGCGGAATACCTGTTCAACGACAAGGCGACCCAGGTCGGAGTCTGGCACTCGGACCTCGAAGACATCTACCGCCAGCAGTACTACAACCTGATCCACCGCCAGGTCGTGGGCAACTGGACCCTGGGAGCCAACCTCGGCTGGTTCGTCGGCCAGGACAGCGGCCGCTCGCTGGCGGGTGACATGGACAACCGCACCGGCTCGCTGATGCTGTCGGCGCGGACCGGCGCGCACACCTTTTATCTCGGCCTGCAACGGGTCAGCGGCGATACCGGCTGGATGCGCGTCAACGGCACCGCGGGCACCAGCCTGGCCAACGACAGCTTCAACTCCAGCTACGACAACGCCCGCGAGCGCTCCTGGCAGCTGCGCTACGACCACGACTTCGCCGCCGAAGGCCTGCCGGGGCTGCAACTGATGACTCGCTACATCAGCGGCGACAACGTGCATATCGGCGCGGTGCGCGACGGCAAGGAATGGGGCCGTGAGACGGAACTGGCCTACACCCTCCAGAGCGGGTCCCTGCGCGACCTGACCATCAAATGGCGCAGCTCCACCTTGCGCCGGGACTTCAGCAGCAATGAGTTCGATGAGCATCGGGTGATCGTGAGTTATCCGCTTTCGGTGTTGTGATTCAGCGTTGGTATCTGCATATCTCACAGGCAACACGCGGAACCTGTAGGAGCGGCCATTAGCCGCGATGGGCCGCAACGCGGCCCCAAAACCATCCTGCACGAGGTGGCTGTCTATATCCGGTCTCACTTTCGACGCTCAGGCGCCCTGAATGTGAGACCCCAACCCGCCAGAAACAGTGTGCTGGATGGATTCAGGGCCGCGTTGCGGCCCATCGCGGCTAACGGCCGCTCCTACAGGTTCTGCGTCTTGCCGGCGAGATGTGTAGATACCCACAACAAATCCCCCGCCCCGACCAACAACCTTCCCCCTCCATCCTGCATCTGTAGGATAGTGATCCCGCCCCAATCCACCGACACTCTCCCCCAGGCCCTGCCAACGTCCACGCGGCGCTCCGGTCCTCCCTGACTCCGTGACGAAACCAATAAGAAAAGTCGCACAGAGGTAATAAAACCCATGAGCGGTCATGAACACAGCCTTGCCAGCCTCCTCGGGGCATTCAGCGCGATGACGCTGGAGCTGCAACGCCTGGCGCAAAACAACGACATCGAACATTTCCACCAGCCCGCCCTGGCGAGCATCAGCCAGGTGCTGCCGTTCACCAGCGCCTGGTGGGGCCGCGCGGCGTTGATCGACGGGATGCCGGAAGAGCACAGCTCGTACCTCTACAACCTGGCGCCAAGCTACCTGCCGGACTGGCAATCCATTCGCCACACCGACGTGACCATCCACCGCGTCCACGAACGTCCGGGGCAAACGGTCATCGTCGACATGCGCGACCCCGCCAACGGCGCCGGGCTCAACTGGCTCGGGGAAACCTACGGCATCGGCGAGCTGCTGTGCGTGGTCTACATCGACCCGCAAACCCACCTCAGCGACCACCTCGCCCTGTATCGCGCCCCTGGCGCACCGCGCTTCACCGAGCAGGACTGCCGAATCCTCGACAACATCATGCTGCACCTGGTGGCGGCGGTGTCGGCCAACCATATCCGCACGCTGGTCGCCAAGCGCGAAATGCTCACGCCTTCGCGCAACCTCGCCCTGGCGGTGTGCGACCAGCGCGGCACCTTGCATTGCGCCGAGCGCGGCTTCGTCGATCTGCTGCTGAACGAGTGGCCGGACTGGAGCGGCCCCTTGCTACCGGTGCCCATGGACGCCCGTGGCTACGACGGCAAGCGGTTGCAGGTCGAAGCCTCGGCGGTCGGCGACCTGTTCCTGCTGGCCGCCCGTGGGCGCAACGTCTTCGTCCAGCTCAGCCCCCGTGAAAACGCCGTGGCCCAGGGCTTCGGCGAAGGCCGGACGTACAAGGAAATCGCCCGCGACCTGGGCATGTCGCCCAACACCGTGCGCCATCACATCCGCGCCATCTACAGCAAGCTCGGGGTCAACGACAAAACCCGCATCGCCCACCTGCTGCACACGCCACCTGACTGATCCACAGCGCTGACCCGCACTGACCGATTCGCCGGTTTTACCGGCGACGGCACCCCCTTGCCTTTTTTTTGCCACTGCCCGGCACCGGCGAGCCGTTCGCCACACAACCCCTCGAAGAAGAGACGAAAAGAGCATGAGCAACCCCCTCCTCCGCACCCTCGCCGCTGTCACCGGCGGCCTGTTGAGCCTCCAGGCCAGCGCCGCCGACCTCAACGCCCGGGACTTTTTCGGCGCGCCGTCCGGCACCAGCCTCGGCGTGCTGTACTTGCCGGCGACCCGCGCCAATGACTTCCACGGCCCGGCCGACAGCACCGGCAAGGCCGAGCTGAAGGTCAACGCCGTGGCCTATCGTCAGGTGTTCTTCACCGACCTCTGCGGCACCCTGTGCACGCCGCAATTCATCGTGCCCTTCGCCGACATCGACGCCCGCCTGCCCGGCGCCAGCGGTCACACCGGCGAAAGCGGCTTCGGCGACCCGCAAGTCGGCGGCACGCTGTTCTTCATCAACGACCCGGCCTCGCGCACCTACAGCGGCCTGCTGACCCTGGTCACCCTGCCGGTCGGCGAGTACCACGGGCAGAACCCCGACGTGTCGCCGGGCGCCAACCGCTGGGGCACCACCTTCGTTTACAACTACACCCAGGGCATCGGCGAAAAGTGGGTGCTGGAAGCCAACCTCGAAGCCCAGCTCTACGGCAAGAACGACGACTATTTCGGCGCCGAGCTGAAGCAGGATCCGCTCTACCGCCTGCAAGCCTTCGCCTCCTACGACTTCACCCCCGCCACCTACGGCGCGCTGCGGCTGATCCACGCCGATGGCGGCGAACTGCGGATCAACGACCAGCGCATCGACGACACCCACAAGCGCTACACCCAGGTCGGTTTCGAGGTCGGCCACTGGCTCGACCCGCAGAACCAACTGATGTTCAGCCTCTCGCAGAACGTCGCCACCGATAACGGCTACCACGGCGCGGACGCCTTGCTGCGTCTGGTCCACGTGTTCTGATCGACTGTCCCGGAGCTTGCCCATGACCACCCAGACCAGGCCGCTGTCCGGCGGCAACCTGTTCGCCTCCTCGCAACTGGCGCTGCTCGCGGCCATTGTGCTGTTTGCCGCGATCACCCCGACCATCCTCATGACCGCGCCGGCCGTCGCCGCGCAACTGGCCACGCAATGGCAACTGAGCCCGTCGCAGATCGGCGACCTGTTTTCCACCGAGCTGGGTGCCATGAGCCTGGCCACCCTGCCCGCGTTCTGGTGGCTCAAGCGCGTCAACTGGCGTACCGCGGCGGTGTTGGCCGGCGTGCTGTTCATCGGCGCCAACCTGCTGTCGATCTGGGCCCAGGATTACAGCGCGCTGCTGGCCCTGCGTTTTTGCAGCGCGCTGGCCGGCGGCTCGCTGATGATCATCTGCCTGTCCAGCGCCGCGTCCACGGCCAATCCGAGCCGGGTCTATGGCCTGTGGGTGATGGGCCAACTGGTGGTCGGCGCCATCGGCCTGAGCGTGCTGCCCCGGCTGTTCGAGCACTACGGACTGGCGGCCTGCTACCTGACCCTGGCGGTACTGATGACGCTGTTCCTGCCGCTGGCGCGCTTCTTCCCCCAAGGTGCGCCGAGTGCGCAGCAGAGCGTCGATGAGCGTCCACGGGCGGCGAAGTGGAAAGTCGCGCTGGGCATTCTCGGCATCCTCAGCTTCTACATCAGCCTCAGCGGCGTCTGGACCTTTATCGGCGCCATCAGCGCCAACGCCGGCATCTCCGCCGACGCCAGCGGCGAAGTGCTCGCCATCGCCACCGTGATGGGCATCGTCGGTGCCGGCTGCGCCTCGCTGATCGGCGACCGCCTGCCGCGCGTGCTGCTGTTGCTGCTGGGTTACGGCCTGATGGCCGGCGCGGTGCTGTTGTTGCTGGGCCAGCCGCCACTGGCTCGGCTCGCCCTGGCGGCGCTGGCGTTCAAGTTCACCTGGACCTTCATCCTGCCGCTGATCCTCGCCTGCCTGGCGGACCTGGACCGCTCCGGAAAACTGATGAACGCCTCCAACCTGGTGATCGGTGGCGGCCTGGCGATAGGCCCGGCCATCGCCGGCCGCCTGATCGAAAGCAGCGGCGGTTTCCAGCCGCTGCTAATCAGCGCCGCCGGCGTAACCCTCATCTCCCTGTTGCTGATTCTCGGCTGCCGCACCAACGCCTGAGCCGCCCCATTACCTTGAAAGAACGGAAAGACCATGAGCCGAACCACTGCTTTTTTCTTCGATGAACTCAGCCTCTGGCACAGCGCCGGCCTGCATGCCCTGACCCTGCCGGTCGGCGGCTGGGTGCAGCCACCCGCCGCCGCCGGCCATGCCGAATCGCCGGAGACCAAGCGCCGCCTGAAAAGCCTGCTGGACGTCTCCGGCCTGACCCGCCAGTTGCAGGTGCGCAGTGCCGCCAGCGCCACGGACGAGGATCTTTTGCGCGTCCACAGCGCCGAGTACCTGCAGCGCTTCAAGGCCCTGAGCGACGCCGGCGGCGGCGAACTCGGGCCGCACGCGCCCATCGGTCCGGGCAGCTACGAGATCGCCCAACTGTCCGCCGGCCTGGCCATGGCCGCGGTCGACGCCGTGCTGGCCGGCGAAGTGGACAACGCCTACTCGCTGTCGCGACCACCGGGCCACCACTGCCTGGCCGACAGCGCCATGGGCTTCTGCTTCCTGGCGAACATCGCCATCGCCGTCGAGGCGGCCAAGGCCAAACGCGGCCTGGGCAAGGTCGCGGTGATCGACTGGGACGTGCACCACGGCAACGGCACCCAGTCCATCTTCGAGGAGCGCGGCGATGTGCTGACCATTTCCCTGCACCAGGACGGCTGCTTCCCGGCCGGCTACAGCGGCGAAGAGGACCGCGGTCGCGGCGCGGGGTTGGGGGCCAACATCAACATCCCGCTGCCGCCCGGCAGCGGACATGACGCCTACCTGCACGCCATGCAGCGCATCGTGATCCCGGCGCTGGAGCGTTTCGAGCCGGAGCTGATCGTCGTCGCCTGCGGCTATGACGCCAACGCCGTCGACCCGCTGGCGCGGATGCTGCTGCACAGCGACTCGTTCCGCGAAATGACCCGGCAAGTGCGCGAAGCCGCCGAGCGCCTATGCCACGGGCGGCTGGTGCTGGTGCATGAAGGGGGCTATTCGGAGGCGTATGTGCCGTTCTGCGGACTGGCGGCGATCGAGGAACTGGCGGGCATCAGGACCGACGTCAACGACCCGATGCTGGAGTTCGTGCAGTTGCAACAGCCGAGCGCCACCGTGACGGCCTTCCAGCGGCGGCTGGTGGACGAGATGGCTGAAAAGCGCTGACGTCAGTCTGGACGGGGCCTGCCTTGCAGGCCCTTGCTGGACTGCGCTGCCGCGTCCCAGGTGGTCATCACTCTGGGGATCGCCGCCTCGATCAGCGCATGCGGCACCTCGTCCCGGGCGAGGATCGAAACCCCCTGCAGAAAACTGTCGAACACCGTCGCCATCACCCGCGCGTCAGTGGCCTCCGGCAGTAACCCGTCGCGAATCCCTCGCTCGACGCAGGCCACGAACCCCGCCCGCGTGCGCAGCCGCGACTGCGTCAGCGCTTCCGTCACCCGCGCATTTTCCGGGCTCGGCGCACTCATCACGCCGAGCGCCACCATGCAGCCTTTGGGATGACCGTCCTCGCACTGCATGCAGGTTGACTGGCGCAGCGCGGTTTCAATGGCCTCGCGCGGTGGCAGGCATTCATCCCAGAGGCATTCGGTGACCTGGGCGTAGCTCGTCAGGTAACGCTGCACGCACTCGTTGAACAGCGCCTCCTTCGAACCGAACGCCGCGTAGAAGCTCGGTGCGGAGATCCCGCCGCCGAGCCCGGCTTTCAACTGGGTCAGCGAGGTCGCGTCATAACCGTGCTGCCAGAACAGGTGCAGCGCCTGGTCCACCGCTTGGTCGCGATCGAATGTGCGGGGACGGCCCATTTTCGCCATGTCGGAAATCCTCTGGAAAACGAGTTAGATACTATTCGATACATAAATCATTGACAACGCACGGGAGCGACCGCCAACATTTGTATCGATTGGTATCCAAATCGAAATACTTGTTCAAGGAGTTCTCCGTGACCACCTCACTTCCCTCGCCGGCAGCGCCCGAGCGCTTGCCCGTCGGCGCCCTGCTCGCCCTGGCCATGACCGGCTTTCTCTGCATCGTCACCGAAACCCTGCCCGCCGGGCTGTTGCCGCTGATCAGCGAGGGCCTGGCGATTTCCCCGTCGATGGCCGGGCAGATGGTCACCGCCTACGCGCTGGGTTCGGTGCTGGCGGTGATTCCCATGACCATCGCCACCCGTGGCTGGCGCCGGCGCAAGGTGCTGTTGCTGACCATCGTCGGCTTCCTGCTGTTCAACTCGATCACCGCGCTGTCGTCGCACTACGGCGTCACCCTGGTGGCGCGCTTCTTCGCCGGTGTCTCGGCGGGTCTGGCCTGGAGCCTGCTGGCCGGTTATGCGCGGCGCATGGTCGCGCCGCAGCAACAGGGCAAGGCGCTGGCATTGGCGATGGTCGGCACGCCGATCGCCCTGTCCCTCGGCGTGCCGCTCGGCACCTGGCTCGGCGGGCTGGTCGGCTGGCGCAGCACCTTTGGCCTGATTTCGGCGCTGACCTTGGCGTTGATCGTCTGGGTGCTGGTGAAAGTCCCCGACTACCCGCCGCAGCCGGCGCACCAGCGCCGGTCGCTGCGCGCGGTGCTGACCACGCCGGGGGTGCGGCCGGTGCTGGCGGTGGTGATCAGTTGGATGCTGGCGCACAACATCCTCTACACCTACATCGCCCCGTTCGTGGCGCCAGCGGGGCTGGCGGAACGGGTGGACCTGGTGCTACTGGTGTTCGGCATCTTCGCGCTGGCCGGGATCTGGATGACCGCCCGGCTGGTCGAGCCGCTGCTGCGCGTGACCACCCTTGCCAGCCTGGCGACCTTCGCGTTGGTGTCGCTGGTATTCGGCGTGCTCGGCAGCGTGCCTGAAGTGATCTACCTCGGCGTGGCGGTCTGGGGCCTGAGCTTCGGCGGCGCGGCGACACTCCTGCAGACCGCCCTGGCGGACGCCGCGGGCGATGGCGCGGATGTGGCGTTGTCACTCAACGTGGTGGCGTGGAACAGCGCGATTGCGGGGAGCGGCGTGGCCGGTGGGGTGTTGCTGGATCGCTGGGGCGTCGAGGCGTTTCCGTGGGCGATGCTGGTGTTGCTGGGACTCGCTTTCGCCATCGCCCGCGGGGCCCGGGCCCATGGGTTTACTCCGGGGCCGAGGCGGGCTGAGGCTGGGGTGGTTGCGGGGCATTGAGATCGCTGTCGCGCGGTAGGAGCGAGCTTGCTCGCGAAAACCTGTCGGACATGCCCGGCGCACCTCACCCAGCCAACTCCTCCATCACCTGCGCGGTCGTAATGACCTCGCGAAAATGATGGGTCCACAGCTCAATCCCCAACCGCCCCGAGCGGTCCAGCGAGGAACCCACGGTCAGGTCGGTGACCAGCGTCGGGCTCAGGCCGGCATCGAACAGCGCGAAGCCGGCAGCGAGCACGCAGGTTTCGGTCTGCATGCCGCAGACCAGCACCCGCTCCACCCCAAGCTGCTTGATGTACTCGAGGGCTTCGGCGCTCTGGCCGTAGCCGTGCTTGACGAACACCCGGTCAACCTCGACCAGGCACTCGTCTTCCGCCGCCGGGTGCCAGCCAAGCTGGCGTTGAAACGGCGTGACCTGCTCATCATGCAGTTCGACCGAGGCGATCGCCGGCAACCGTGCCGACAGCCAGCGCGCCCGGTCGACCAGCCACTCGGGCGGGCTGAAGGTGGACTGGATATCGACGATGAGTAGCACCTGGCGCATGGACGGCCCTCGAAGGTGAATGAAGGGCGCGGAGTATATCGCCAGTGGCGTGCCACACACACTGGGCCCCCTCGATACCTGCAGCGGATGATAGGCTACGCCCCACTCGGCTTTTTCCATCCGCTACAGGAGATTCCCCCATGCTCGGCGTGACCGACTACGGCGCTTTCGTGATCGCGTTCATCATCGTCCTGGCCATCCCCGGCCCCGGCAACTTCGCCCTGATCACGGCCACCGGCAAAGGCGGAATCAAGGCGGGCCTGGCGGCGACTTGCGGGGTGATTCTCGGTGATCAGGTGCTGTTGTGGCTGGCAGTCGCCGGCGTCGCGACGCTGCTGGCCGCTTATCCGGCGGCCTTCCACCTGGTGCAGTGGGTAGGCGCAGCCTATCTGGCGTACCTGGGCCTGCGCATGCTGTTGAGCAAACCCGGCGCCGCACCGCGCAAAAGCCGCATGGACAACGGCCACTACTTGCGCCAGACCATGATGATCACCCTGCTCAACCCCAAGGCGATCATGTTCTACATGGCCTTCTTCCCGCTGTTCGTCGACCCGGTGAAGCACCAGGGCCTGGTGACGTTCGGCTTCCTCGCCGCGACCGTCGCGGTGGTGACCTTCCTCTACGGCCTGATCGCCGTGGTCCTGACCCATAAACTGGCCGAGCGCATGCGCGCCAACCCGCGCATCAGCAACCTCTTCGAACGCGCGGCGGGCGCTTGCCTGGTGGGCTTCGGGATCAAGCTGGCGGCCATGCGCTAATAGCGCTCGCGGCCGTTGACAGTCTCGCGAAAACCGGCAGGTCGACGAATTTCTTCAAGCTCTGGGGATCGCCGCCGATACAGCCTGAACCAGTATGGAAACTAAAGGCTACCGATCATGAGCCCAACCATCGCGGGATTGCGCATTTCCCCCGTGTACATTGCGCCCCAGCCGGCACCCGTCAGTACCGAGAGCATCAACGCGGTCGAGGCGGTCACGGCCATCCCCAGCACCACCGTCAGCCTTGGGCAGAGCCCCAACAGCAACGAGGACGCACGCCTCTACACCTCGCGAGGCACCCTCGGCGCGTCGCAGGTCCGCTACGCGCTGGAGCAAGACAACCTCGACAAACTCAGCATCAGCCTGATCAGCAGCATCCAGTCGTCCTCCATCGGCGCCCGCTTCCAGGGCATCGGCGCGGCCTTGCTGGAGCAACTGGCGGCCAATGGCGGGCAATCCGTTTCGCAATCGGTGTTCACCTTCACCGAAGGCACCCAGCCCAGCGCCGAGGCACTGAAACTGCAAGGCAACGGCCTGCGCGAGAACCCGACCAACGCCGTCAGCCTGACCCTGACCAGCGCCTCCGGCGCCACCGTCACCCTGTCCCTGGCCAGCAACGAGAAAGGCCTGGCGGTCAGCGCCCAGGTTGAGGGCGGCCAGCTCACTGACAATGAACTCAAGGGCCTGGCTGCGCTGGCTGACAGTTTCCAAGGCGCCATCAATGGCCTGACCGAAGATCCGCCGCGCCTGGACCTCGGTAACCTGGTCAAGCTCGACCCGAGCCTGTTCAGCTCCTTGCAGATGAGCGCCCAGCTGGAAACCGCCAGCGGCGAACCGCAGCGCTTCAACCTGAGCCTGGACGACAGCGCCCGCACCCTGAGCCTGCAAGGCCCTTCCGGCAACGTGCAGTTGAACCTCGATACCCGCGACAAGACGCTGCTGGGTAACGATGCCCAGCGCCAGGCGGCGATCCAGAACTACCTGACCCAGTTCGACACGGCGCAGCGCCGGGGCAAGGGTGATGAAAACCTGACGAACCTGTTCAAGGCCGCCTTCGTTCAGCTCAACAGCGCGGACGATGGCGCCAAGACCGCCACCGAACGCACCTCGGTGTTGGGCAAGAACGACCGCGTGCTGCTCAGCGGCCTGGCCGACTTCAGCGCCTCGATCAGCCAGGAGGTCAAGCAGGTCAACCCGATGCGGCTGTCGGAGACTGACTACTTCGACTACAAGGTTTCCCAGTCGACCACGGTTCGTGGCACTGCTGAGGCCGCCCGCTCGGTCCAACAGGACCAGCAGGCCAGCCTGAAAGCCGCCTACCACGCAAGCCTCAACCCGGAGGTGGCGCTGGCGCTTGGCACTGATAACGCATCGCAGAACTACCGCTATCACGAGATCAACGATCAATCGAGCAGCAGCACTCGCCTGGCCTACGACAAGAAAGACCGGCTGATCGAGGCTACCGCGACTCAGCAGGCTAGCCAGAACGAGCGTGTTCGTACCTTTATCAATGGTGCGGTGGAAGCGGATGTGAGCACGCCGACCTCGACGTCCGAGTCGCGTAACCTGCTGGGTCTGCTCAATGACGCGTTCACTCAGGAACGGGCGTCGTTGAGGGATCGCGGGGTTTCGATTCTCGAAGCACAGTTGACGTCGAAGCGCAGTGAGTGGGGATTGCAGTCCAATACGTCGGAGATCCGCGGCTAGCAACGTGCAGCGGACAGGTGTAGGAGCGAGCTTGCTCGCGAAACGCCGCGACCTAAATCGTCCAACATGCACCCACGAGCAATGGCGCTGGATGCTTGACCCTCAGCCCAGCAGGTCAGTGATCCACTGAACCTGCCGGGCCAAATCCCGCACTTTCTCTTCCGGCACGGCCTGTCGGGCCTGGGCGAAGTTGACCAGCGTGCGCTGCTTCAGCCGCAACAACCGCTGCCACTTGGCCAGGAAGGCCGGGCTGCGCGCCTGCATCTGCAACGGCCCGAAGTACAGTTCCTCGGGGCTGTACAGCACCGGCCCGCTACGCTCGGCGACGATGATTTCGTAGTCGAAGCGATTTTCCCGCAGCACTTCTTCGCTGAGGATGCGGTAGTCGTTGTCCATCAGCCATTGCCGTAGCGGCTGCTCGCCGCCGTTGGGCTGCAGGACCAAGCGTTCCTCGCCGCTCAGGTGGGCCTTGCCGCTGGCGAGGATGTCGCGAATCGTCTCGCCGCCCATGCCGCACAGGCTGACCGCCGTGATCCCGTCCCCCGCCTCGATCGCCGCCAGGCCGTTGGCCAGGCGCACGGTGATGCCGTGTTGCAGGTCGTTCTCGCGAACCGTGCGTTCGGCCGCACGAAACGGCGTCAACGCGACCTCGCCCGCCACCGCCGCCGCAATGGCGCCACGGCGCATCAACGCGACCGGCAGATAAGCGTGGTCCGAGCCGATATCGGCCAGCCGCGCCCCGGCTGGCACCTGCGCCGCCACGCGCTCCAGGCGCTTGGACAATGTCTGTTCGTTCACTACCGCCCCTTTTTCACCACAAGCGTCCGGCGCGCTTGGCCGGATCGGGGGCAATTCTGTCGGGCAATGCCGGGTATTTCAAATGGTGGGTGCTGGTTTGGCGGCGATCGGCGCGCGGGTTGCAACCGGCGACGCTGGCCAACCCATTCCAAATGGCCAGCCGATAGGCGACACTCGCCACTTCATGGACGTCTGCAACAACGCTCGGGGCCTGATTGCACGGCCGGGCCATGATCAAGTTGTATCAATCGGACGCCATGAACCATGCCCGTTGACCTCAAAGCGCTCTACCCCAAACTGATCCACCTGATGCTGGACACGGTCTTCGTGGTCGACCGGGACAACCGGATCGTCTTTGTCAGCGACGCCTGCGAGGCACTGTTGGGCTACCGCGCCGACGAACTGACCGGTACCCTGATCACCCAGTACATGCACCCCGACGACCTGCCGGCCACGCGGGCTTCGATCATTCGGGTGATGAACGGGCAACCCCACTTCGATTTCCGCAACCGCTATATCCGCAAGGACGGCGGTGTGGTGAATATTCTCTGGGCGGCCTTCTGGTCCGACGAGGTGGAGGCGCGGATCGGTGTCGCGCGCAACGTCACGGCCCTGACCCGGGCGGAGGATGAGCTGCGGTTTCTCGCCCATCACGACCCGCTGACCAAACTGACCAACCGCTCGGTGTTCAATGACCGCCTGGAATCGGCCCTGCGCACGGCGCAGCGCCACAACAGCACGGCGGCCTTGCTGTTTCTGGATATCAATGACTTCAAGCTGATCAACGATGTCCACGGGCATGCCGCCGGTGATCGCGTGCTGTGCGCCATTGCCCGGCGCCTGGAACGCTGCGTGCGCGAGACGGACACGGTGGCGAGGATGGGCGGTGATGAGTTCACCGTGCTGCTGAGCGATATCCCGTCGGAAGAAGCCGTTGCCGAAAAGGTGGCGCAGATTCTCGCGGTCATGGCCGAACCGCTGGGTGACGACTTCGACGGGCTTTCCATGCCGTCCTGCAGCATCGGTGTGGCCTGCTATCCCGCTGACGGCGAGGATGCCGATACCCTGCTCAGCCATGCGGACAGCGATATGTACCGGGTAAAAAGGCGTCGTTCGGCGGCGGGATAAGACATACGGAATGTATTTCCACGCGTCCTGTGTAATGGCTCAGGCCTTGAATTACGCTGTATACCGTATTCGCCTGACACCCCCATAAAATGTCTACTGCGTCACATTTTTCCTGATGGTTTCACGGGCAATAAAAACAATGCCCGGACGCGTTTTGGCTCAAACATAAGTGGAAATATTCAGCCACTCATTCAGATGCCAAGCACCCCATTTGAACCGTTTTCCGGACACAGTTCCAACGTCGGGACGGGCGTAATCGGGGCTGATAAATGCCGTCGATTTTTCATTTTTCACGAACAGGCCATCGCCCATTTCCCGTTGAACAGCGGACACTTTTACTCCGTTCCACTACGCACGCCTTCGTCGCTCTCTCACCCCGGGATTGCTCCATGTTTTCGGGGGCGAGACACCTTTACGACTATAAAAATCATCAAACTCCACTTAAGACCGCCCGCACTTCCGATGCGTGCACGTTGAATACGACCTTGCAACTTCCCCACCCACAACCTAACTGCAAAAAACAAACAACAACTAAAATTCGCCCTTCATCCACCGCCAAGAATCCAGAAAAAATAGCAACACAACAACCCCAACAATAAAACAACAAACAACGCCCCCAAAAACCAAACAACCATCTGAACGCAAGCTCAACAACTCCCCGCAAACTAAAATCAACTTACCAAACTACTAGCCCAACTAATAAATCCTTATTTAAAAATCACACGACTACCAACCCGGCCGGCCTTACCAACTATTTCTTGCAAACAAAAGACATTCGCGCAAACTTTTCGAGTTCACCCGAGCCATTCCGCAGCCGCGCCACGCGCAGCAAAAAGTTACCGCTTTACAAATAGTTAGCGCGTTAACAAATCGCGCGCTCGCCCCGCCCCACCTGCCCTTCAGGCGATCAAGGGACAACCTGCCCCTCGCTTCGCCATTAGCGCACTTACAATACTTACACTTCCTGACGTCAATTAATCCGCGTCAAAAAAAATGATGTCACATTGCCATTGACCGCCGGTCGCAACAGCGCTATTAATGCGGTCGTACTACCTCTGACCCTGCTATGGGTCATCGCTGCGACGGAATGCGGGGGGGAGCATAAAATCAAACGGACGATGGTTTTTCACCATTAAAGAATCCGTTTTTTAAAACGCGCCACGCAGACCGGGGGGGGGCTGTTCAAGCCCAGCAGAAATAGGGGAGCGCTCCTTCGAGCAAAGGAGCAGATATCAAGAAAACCTAGAAAAACATCCATCTTGGAGCCTGACAAAGAACAGGCGCGATGGGGTGTCGACGCAGTTCACCTGCGCGACGGTGCAACGCGGTATCACGCCGCTGAATGCTGTTCTATTTTTTCGAGAATCAAACTAATTACACGCCTGCGCATGCGCCTCAACCGAGGCCGCTTGTCTGTGCCTGCGTAAAACTTTTTTGGCTGATCTTTTTTCGGCCCGGGCGCCCTTGCGCCTGAAAAACGCCAACGGTTTACCAAGGATGTTCGGCCCCGTCAGGACGCCGGCTCGAGTGTGCTCAATCGCTTAGAGAAACAAAGATGCTGGATGTATCCCGACGACCCAATGACCTGCCTCTAAAAACCTCCTCGCCAATCACTGACAGCAAGGTTCCCATGCTCTATTCCCACGTACCGGCGAAGGCGCTGCTGTGCGCCCTCGGTTTTGCCGTGATGACCGCCAACGCAGCATTGGCCAACGAAACCGCCACCCAGGTCCCGCAATCCCAGGCTTCGCAAGCCCAGGTGATGGTCAAGGCCGTGGAATTCAGCGGTAACCGCACCTTCACTACCGAGCAGCTCAGCGCGCAGATCGCCGGCGATATCGGCCGCCCGATGAGCCTGGTCGAAATGAAAGCCCTGGCCGCCAAGGTCGAGGCCTACTACCAGGCCTCCGGCTACCGCCTGGTCAAGGTGGTGGTGCCCGCCCAGGACTTCGCCAACCAGAACGCCCTCAAGCTGGTGGTTCTCGAAGGCTGGTTGGGTAACGTGCAAGTCACGGGTGCCAAACGTTTCTCCAACGAGCAGGTGCTTGACGCCCTGACCGCCGGCGGCGTGGTCGCCGGCAAGCCGTTCACCCTGGAACAGGTCGAGCGCTCGCTGACTCACCTCAACCGTCTGTCTGGCATCGAGGTCAGTTCGACCCTGCAGCCAGGCGTGGAAACCGGTTCCACCGACCTGGTGGTCGATGTCACCGAGGCAGCGCGCGTCCAGGGCGCGGTGGAAGTCAACAACTACGGCAGCAAGGACACCGGTGAAACCCGCGTGATCCCGAGCCTGAAGTTCGCCAACCTGAGCGGCCACGGCGACGAAGCCAACGTCATGGCGCTGACCTCCATCGGCGACGGCGACTTGTGGTACGGCTACGTCGACTACAGCCTGCCGCTCAACGCCCAAGGCACCAAGGCCCGCGCCTACTTCTCGAAAGGTAACGTCGACGTCGGCAACACCTACCGCGTGCTGGAAATCGAAGGTGACAACCAGAGCTGGGGCCTGGGCGTGTCGCAAGACTTCGTGCGCTCGGCGCGCAGCATCATCACCGCCGAGGCCTGGCTGGAATCGCAAGACCTGGAGCAAAGCATCCTGGGCGTGCGTACCGCCGAAGACAAGATCCGCAAACTGCGCTTCAGCCTGAACCTGGACAACTCCGACCTGTACGGCCGCACCCTCGCCACCGCCGGCCTGCACTACGGCCTGGGCGAAGCGTTGGGCGGCATGGACGACGAGTCGATCATGTCCAGCCGCGCCGCCGCCAAGGCGGACAACACGTTCACCAAATTCACCTTCGACATCGCTCGCCTGCAACAGATCACCCCGCGTTTCCTGGTGATCCCGCGCATCGCCGGCCAGTACTCCCTCGATTCGCTGGTGTCCAGCGAGCAGTGGGGTGTCGGCGGCTTCAACTCGGTGGTCGGCCACGCGCCGTCGACCTGGTCGGGTGACCACGGTTTCACCGCCAGCCTGGAAGGTCGCTACTCGCTGTTCAAGGACAACGACCGCTACCAGGCCACCGCGCGTATCGACCACGGCCAGGTCTGGTTGAAGGAAACCCTGGTTGGCCAGGACGATCATCAGGACCTGACCGGCGCCGCCATCGGCCTGCTGGCCCGTCCGATCGACAGCGTCGACCTGCGCGTAGACATCGGTGTGCCCCTCAGTGAGAAAACCGAGGACAGCACCTACGTCTACGCCCAGGCCCGCTATCGCTTCTGAGCCACGGAAACCACACCCAATTCGCACAGGTAAGTACTCATGTCCCGCAAGAAAAAAGGCACGAAGACATTCATCAAGGCGGTCTCGGTTTCCGTGATCGGCGCCAGCAGTTCGGTTGCATTCGCAGCACCCACAGGCGGCGTGGCCGTGTCCGGTGGCATCTCCATCGGCACCATGAACAACAACGAACTGGTCATCACCCAGGCGTTGCAGAAAGGCATCATCAACTGGACCGACTTCAGCATCGACGCTGGCGAGCTGGTGCGTTTCGCACAGAACGCCGGTAACGACTCGATCACCCTGAACCGGGTGCTGGGCAGCCAGGTCTCGCAGATCCAGGGCGCTCTGCAGGCCAACGGCAACATCTTCCTGATCAACCCCAACGGCATCGTTTTCGGCGCCGGCTCTCAGGTCGACGTGGCCGGCCTGCTGGCGACCACCTTCGACGTCACCGACCAGAGCTTCCTCAACGGTGGCCAACTGAACTTCACCCAGGTCGCCGGCAAAGACCTGGCCAGCATCGCCAACCAGGGCCAGATCACCACCGGCAGCGGTGGCTTCGTCTACCTCGTCGCACCGAAGGTCGACAACTCCGGCTACGTGATCGCCAACGTCGGCCGCGTGACCATGGCTGCCGGTGACCGCTTCACCGTCAACCTGCAAGGCAGCAACCTGATCAACTTCAGCGTGTCGGCCGACACCCTGGCCGCCGCCACCGGCAACGACCTCACCGGCGTCAACAACAGCGGTACCGTCAAGGGCGATACCGTCCTGCTGCAGGGCAACTCCGCCAGCGGCCTGATGAGCTCGGTGGTCAACAACGGCGGCATCATCGAAGCCACCGACCTGACCATCAACGCGGGCGATATCGTCCAGGCGGGCACCATCAAGGGTGTCGGCGTCGCCGCGGCCACCACCGCGACCCTGGCCGCGACCAACACCATCACCACCGCCGACAACAGCGCCACCCGCGCCAACACCCTGAACCTCTCGGTCACCGGCGCCGGTGCTTCCATCGGTGCCGAAGGCGCGGCCCTGCGCGTCGACGCCGATGTGCTCAACGCCAATGCCGCCAACGGCCACGTGCTGGTCACCGACGTCAACGGCGGCGTGGCACTGGGCGAAGTCAACGCCGGCACCGCTACCGAAGGCGGCAGCGTGGTGATCACCGCCCAGAACGGCAGCATCACCTCGGCCGACACCAGCAAAACCAACGTTTCCGGCTACTCGGCCAAGTTCGTCGCCGACGGCGCCGTGGGCACCGACAGCGACGCGGTCAACACCAAGGTCGGCGTGCTCTCCGCCTCGACCCAGAACGGCGGCATCAACGTCAAGAACCAGGGCGCCGTGATTCTCGGCGACGTCGTCGCTCGCGAGCAGATCACCATCAATGGCCAGCCTGCGGTTTCCGGCGCCATCGACAACAGCGGTTCGATCACCCTGAGCAACGGCAACACCGGCAGCAAGAACGTCAAGGTGCAGGCCACTGAAGGCGTGGTCCTCACCGGCACCGTTTCCGCCACCAACAGCCTGACCGTGACCTCCGACACCGGCAGCATCCTCGCCGCCCAGGCGGGCACCTCGCTGGTCGGCCGCACCGTCAACCTCAACGCCGGCACCGAAGTCGGCGACGCCTCCCAGGCCCTGAGCACCCAGAGCAACACCGTCAACGCCGCGGCCGGCAACGGTGGCGTGTACTTGAGCGAAAGCCAGGGCCTGACCATCGGCACCCTCACCGCCGCCGGCACCGACAACAACGTCGTGCTCAACGCGACCCAGGGCAACATCACCGTCGGCAGCATCACCGCCACCGGCGGCAAGGTCGACCTCACCGCGGGCAACGGCGGCATCACGGCCACCGGTTCCGGCACCAACGTCACCGCGGCTGAGCTGACCGCATCGAGCAAATCCGCTATCGGTGCCGCCAACAAGGCGCTGAGCACCAGCGTCGACAAGATCACCGCCACCACCACCGCGGCCCAGTCCGGCGTGTACCTGTCCAACGGCAAGGCGCTGAACAGCCTGTCGGTGACCACGCCGAACGGTGACACCAACGTCGCCTTCACCGGTGGTTCGCTGGTCTACAGCCGCAACCTCAACAGCCTGACCCTGAACCGCACCCAGGCGCTGGACCTGTCGTTCTCCAACACCGCCAGCGGCTTCAAGCTGAACGGTATCGACGCCGGCGCCGACAAGAGCGTCTCGCTGACCGCCGCCGGTGACATCACCCAGGGCAGCGGCAGCATCGTCGGTAAAGACGTGGTCATCGACGCCTCGGGTAACGTCGGCGCCGTCGGTACTGCCCTGCAGACCCAGGCCAGCACGCTGAACCTGACCAGCCGCAACGGCATCGCCAACGTCGCCAACACCTCCGCCGACCTGACCGTGACCGCCAAGGCCAACTCCACCAACGGTGCCGTCACCGTCGGCCAGAGCGGCAACCTGGCGGTCAACTCGATCGTCGCCAAGAAAGCCGTCGAGCTGACCGCCGGTGGCGCTGTCACCACCGCCGCCGACGCCGTTGGCACCCCGATCTCCGCCGGCTCGCTGAACGTCACCGGCGCCTCCATCGGCACCAGCAGCAAAGCGCTGTCGAGCCAAGTGGCCGGTGGCGCGGTCAACCTGACCGCCACCGGCGGCGACATCAACTACGCCAACATCGGCGCCATCAGCCTGCTGGACGTCCTTGCCACCCAAGGCAAGATCGCCTTCCAGAACTCCGGTGACGTGGTCGTCGGCCAGGTCAAGGCCGGCGGCACCGTCGACTTCAAGGTCTCCGGCAACGTCACCGACGGCAACGGCTCGGCCGCCAACTTCATCACCAGCGGCCTGACCGCGGCGGTGAAATCGTTCGGCACCTCGGGCGACGCCATTGAAATCCAGGTCGACGAACTGGTGATCGACGCCGCCAACGGCGGTATCTACGCCCGCCAGAGCAACGGCAACCTGCTGTCCCTGGTGCAGGCCACCAGCGGCGGCACCGGCAGCGACATCCAGATCGCCGCGGACGGCAGCATCAAGCTGGGCAACGTCGACGCCGGCGGCAACAACGTCAAGCTGCGCGCCGGCGGCACCATCGAAGATGGCCGCAGCAACAAGACCAAGGCCAACGTCGTCGCCCGCGAACTGGACATGAGCGCACCCGGCGGCATCGGCAAACAGGGCCAACTGGACCTGGATGTCAGCTTCCTCTCCGCCGCCGGCGGCAGCGGTGGCGTGACCGCCACCAACGCCGGTGCCGTGGCCGTGAACAGCAGCTCGCTGACCGGCAAAGGCGCGAGCGCGATCACCATCGTCGCCACCGCGATCACCGTGCTGGACAACAGCGGCGGCACCATCACCATGGATGGCGGCTCGCTGACCCTGACCGCGACCTCGGGCAACATCGTCTTCCTCAACCAGACCGACACCATCTACCTGCCAGGTGGCGGCAGCATCACCCTGACCGCGATGAACAAGGCCAGCTCGCAGGTGCCGGGTTATGACGGCGTGATCATCGCCGGCAACCTGAAGACCGACGGCGGCAACATCACCCTGCAAGCGCAGTCGAACATCACCATCGGCATGCTCGATGCCGGCACCACCGGTAACGTCACCGTCGCTTCGGCCGGCGGCGTGATCCTCGACGGCAACGGCACCGCGCAGAACATTCGCGGCAACAACGTCAGCCTGACCGCCAGCACCCCGAGCAAGTACACCGCCGAGCTGACCCGCGACACCGCCATCGCCGAATACTCGGCGCGCGATGCCGAAGCGGCCGCCAAGCTGCTGCAACTGAACATCCTGATCCAGCAGCTCAAGGACTACGAGGCCCTGGTCACCTCTGCCACCGTGCAGAACAGCCTGGCCGAGCTGACCCAGCGCCTGGCGGATATTTCCGCGACTGCGCAGTCGAACAAAGTCGACAGCATGTCCAAGGTCGCCGACGGCCTGAACACCGCACTCAACGCCGCCAGCGTGGTCCGCAACGCCGCCGCCGTCATCGCCGGCGCCGCCCAGGCCATTCCGTTCTCCGGTGACGCCGGTGCCGACGCGGCCTTCGCCGTGGTCGACCTGGTGTTGTCCGCCGCCACCCTGGCGCTGGACAGCTACGAGCGCTACAGCCTGGCCCCGCAACAAGACCTGCTGGTCGAGTTGAACAACACCCTGGACGTGGCCAACGCCGCGGTCTACACCGCCGCGACCAACCTGGCGACCACCACCGCGATCCGCGACACCACCGCCACCTCCAAGGCCACCGCCGACCTCGCAGTGTTCAAGGCCAACACCGCCCGCGATGCCTCCTTGCAAGTGCGCAAGCAAGCCGTGGCCGCGTACAACCTGAACCAGCAGATCGACAGCTCCGCCGACAAGCCGCTGGGCATCACCGCCAACCGTCTGGACATCAACAACGGCGGCGTCATCGACTCCAGCCTGTACCTGGACTCCGCCGGCAGCCTGGGCCTGGGTGACATCACCGTCGCCGCTGGCCAGAAGATCGTCGCCGAAGCCAACAACAACATTGGTGTGGTCGGCAGCGTCAACAGCGACACCTCCATCAGCCTCAAGGCCGGCCAGGCCATCCTCGGCCAGGGCGGCACGCTGGCAACGCCAGACCTGAAAATGGTCGCCGGCAACGGCATCGGCGCCAACCAGGCCGTCAACACCAGGACCGACCGCGTGGCGGCCGACGCCGGCAACGGCGGCGTGGCCATCGTCAACGCCAACGGCGGCGCCCTGCTGACCATCGGCACCCAAGGCGCGGTCAAAGGCATCAGCGGCGCGGGCGACATCAGCGTCACCACCGACGGCTCGCTGAAAATCGACCAACTGGTAAAAGACAGCACTCACAGCCACACCGTGAGCCTGACCAGCACCAACGGCTCGATCATTGACGGCAACACCGTCGAGCGCAACGTCCAGGGCGGCACCCTGGTAGCCACGGCTACCGGCGCCATCGACCTGGACACCGACGTCGACACCCTCAACGCCGAAGTCACCCACGCGGGCAACATCACCCTGCGTGAAGCCAACGCCGTGACCGCGAACCGCCTGCAAACCGCCAGCGGCAACATCGACCTGACGGCCGGTGGCGCAGTGCTGGTCCGCAGCCTGGACGCCGGCACCGGCACCATCAACCTGCGCGCCGATGGCGCGGTGGACGATGACCAGGACAACAGCACCCTGATCGTCGCCGACACCCTGAACATCAACGCGGCAGGCAGCGTCGGTGCCACCGGCGGCAACGCCAACCGCGCGCTGGACACCAAGGTCAACACCGTCAACGTCACCGCCGCTGGCGAGGTCAACCTGGCCGACGTCGATGACCTGACCATCGGCACCCTGGAAACCGACCACGGCAACGTCACCGTCACCACCGGTGGTTCGCTGAACGTCGGCACCCTGAGCACCGGCACCACCAGCGACACGGTCACCCTGGTCGCCGGCAACCAGATCACCAACACCAAGACCGACGGCACCAGCAACATCGATGCCGCCAACCTGACCCTGCGTGCAGAGAACGGTATCGGCGCGGCCAACGCGCTGAACGTCAAGGTCGGCAACCTCGCCGGCAAAACCACAACGGGCAGCCTCAAGCTCAACGATCTGGACGGTGACCTGGTCATCGGCACCCTCGCCGAGAACCTGGGCCTCGGCACGCTCTCTGGCCTGAACAGCACCGACGGCGCTATCGAAGTCGGCACCGCCGGCAACCTGACCGTGAACAATTCCGTGACGGCCACTACCTCTGGCGCGGTACGTCTGGGCGCGGGCGGTGACGTCCAGCAGCACGCCCGGATCGAAACCGAGAACGGCGATATTTCGGTCAGCGCTGGCGGCAACGTCCAGCAGGACGAGCAGATCCTGGCTGATACCGGCAACATTGCGGTGAAGGCTGGCGGCAACATTCAACAAAACGCGCACACCAAGACCAATGTCGGCAACATTGCGGTGACCGCCGACGGCGACATCACGATGGGCGCGAATACCCATACCGTTTCGTCGGTTTCCGGCAACGTCACCGTCGCCGCAGGCGTCAATGCCTCGCTGCAAGACGTGGGTGCCTACGCTGGCGACGTCAATGTGAGCGCGCAACAGGGCAACCTGGTACAGAACGGCCAGTTGCTGACCGGCACGGGCAACATCACCGCTCACGCCGGCCGCGACCTGACCACCCTGGGCCTGACAGGCGCAATGTTCGCAGGCAACATCGACCTCGGCGCTGGCGGCAACATCAGCCTGCAGGCCGTGGGCACCAACGGCGGCAACATCAAACTGAACGCAGGCGGTGACCTGACTCAGCATCAACAGGTGCTGACCGCTGCAGGCAACATCACCGCGCACGCCGGTGGCGACCTGACCACCCAGGGTGATACCACCGTGGTGGGTACCGGCAACATCGACTACAGCGCTGGCGGCAACGCCAATCTGCAGCAGGTGACCACCGGTAACGGCAACGTTGATCTGGCGGCCAAAGGCAATCTGACCCAGAACGCTCTGGTGCAAACCGGCGCGGGCAACATCACCGCGCACGCCGATGGCGACCTGACCACCCAGACCGACACCACCGTCGTCGGCACCGGCAACATCAACTACAGCGCTGGCGGCAACGCCAACCTGCAGCAGGTGACCACCGGCAACGGCAACGTCGATCTGGCGGCCAAAGGCAATCTGACCCAGAACGCCCTGGTGCAAACCGGCGCGGGCAACATCAACGCGCACGCCGATGGCGACCTGACCCAGAACGCTTTGGTGCAGACCGGTGCGGGCAACCTCACCGCCAAAGCGGGTCGTGACCTGCTGATGGCGTCCGGCGTGCACAGCGTGGTTACCGGCAACGGCGACATCGTCTACAACGCCGCGCACAACGCCAGCCTGGAGAACCTGTCCACCGGCAACGGCGCCATCACGCTCGGCGCCGAGCAGGGCAACCTGACCCAGAACGGCCTGGTCCACTCCGGCGCGGGCAACATCACGACCTCCGCGGGTCGCGACGTCACCCTCAACGGCGAAACCAGCACCGCTCAAGGCAACATCGCGCTGAGCGCGGGCCAGAACCTGACCCAGAATGCGCTGGTGCACACCGATGCCGGCGACGTCACGACCTTCGCGGGTAACGATGTCACCCTCAACGGCGCAACCAGCACCTTCAACGGCAATGTCAGCCTGAACGCGGGCCGCGACCTGACTCAGAACGCCCTGGTCAACGCCGCTCAAGGCAACGTCGGCGCCAACGCCGGCCGTGACCTGCTGATGACCTCCGTCGCCAGCACCACCACCACGACCGGCAATGTCGACTACAGCGCGGCGGGCAACGCCACCGTGCAGGAAATCGGCGTCGATAGCGGCAACGTGAGCGTGACCGCCCAGGGCAACCTGGTGCAGAACGGCACCCTCGGGGTCAACAACGGCAACGTCTCGGTGGATGCCAAAGGCGACCTGACCATGAGCGTCGGCGCGCTGACCAACGTCAACAGCCAGGGCAACGTGGCCTACACCGCGGGCGGCAACCTGCTGATCGACCAGATCCGCACCGCCGACGGCAACGCCACGCTGACGGCCAAGGCCGGCGACATCCAGGTCCAGGGCAACGCGGCGCGCAACGTCACCGCCAAACAACTGACCGCGACCGCGTCGGGCAACATCGGCAGCAACGATGCCCTGCGCACCGACATCGACACCCTGGTGGCCAAGGCCGACAGCGGCTCGATCGTGGTCGATGAAGCCAACGCCATCACCCTCGACAACGTCGCGGCCGCCAACGGCCAGGTGTCGGTCAACGCGGGCGACATCGCCATCAAGCAACTGCAGGGCGACAGCATCGCGCTGACCTCCAGCGGCAAGGTCGAAACCCTGGCCGGCGGCCTGGTCAAAGGCGGCGACCTGAACGTCGACGCTGAAACCGGCGTCAACCTGCACACCGCTGTCGACAGCGCCACGGTATGGGTCAACGGCAGCGGCAATATCGCCCTGACCGAAGACGACGCCATCACCCTCACCCGCCTGAACACTGCGGACGGCAACATCCGCGTGACCGCTGGCGGCGACATCGGCGTGAACACCGTGAATGCCGGCAGCCACAACGTCAGCCTGACCTCCACCGGCGGCGCCATCGTGACCCAGCAGCCGAGCTTCTTCGCTCGCATGCTGGCTCGCGTGGCCCAAGCCACCGGCATCACCGGCGACCGCATCGAACTCGACGCGGCCAACGGCCTGGGCAACGGCTCGCAAGGCGCCCTGAAACTGACCGGCAACACCCTCGACGCCAGCACCACCCGCGGCGATGTGAACCTGGCTCAGTCGCAGGCGGTCACCCTGGAAAACGTCAGCACCGGCAACGGTAACGTGCAGGTTGCGGTCGCCGACGGCAACGCCGTGGTTGGCAACGTCAGCGGTACCGGCTCGGTGGCGCTGTCTGCTGAAAACGGCCAACTGGTCGACGACGGCAACAGCAACACCCGCGTCCAGGGCAACGCCCTGAACCTGAGCGCCACCGACGGTATCGGCGCCAACGGTGCCCTGCAGACCAAGGCAACCAGCATCAACGCCCAGGTCAGCAACAGCGGCAACATCGCCATCAACGAAGCGGATGGCCTGGATCGCCTGACCGTCAACAGCGCCAATGGCGACGTTGCCGTCAACAGCGCGACCGGCAACCTCAACGTCGACGTGATCAATGCCACTGGCCACGCCGTCACCCTGAACGCCAACGCCGGCGCGATCCGTGATGTCAACAACAACACGGTGAGCAACGTCAATGCGCAGAGCGTCAACCTGAACGCCGCCAATGGCGTCGGCCAGGCCGGCAATGCCTTCGACGTCAACGTGCGTAACCTGGCGTCCACCGGCGGCAACGGTGGCGCGGTGCTGAACAGCACCTCGACCTCGGCGCTGAACCTGACCTCGCTGACTGCTGGCCAGGGCGACATCGTCCTGAACAGCGCGGGTGACCTGAACGTCAACGGCGGTGTCTCGCACACCGGCGGCGGCAACATCACCCTCAACGGCGGCAACATCAACCAGAACGCCAACATCACCACCAGTGGTCGCGGCAACGTCAGCGTCAACGGCAGCGGCAACGTGGTCATGGCGCCGACCTCCACCACCAGCACCGGCAACGGCACCGTCAGCTACACCGGCGGTCGCAGCATCAGCGTTGCGTCGATCCAGACCTCCAACGATGTCGGTGGTGGTCGCGTGGTGTTCGTCGCACCGCAGGTACTGGACAACATGCCGGGCGTCGCCAACGTCCGTGCCTGGTCGGTGTCGCTCAAGGCGGACAACGGCACCAACGCGCTGATCCAGGAACTGATGGGCGACGTCAACGACTCGTCGCAGGTCGACCTGGGCAACCGCGTGATCGGTGGCAGCCTGGCCGAAAGCCGTCGCTTCATGGAAGCGCTGCTGCAGCCGGCGATGGTTCAGCAGACCGGTCCGGAGAAACTCTTCGACGCGGGTCTGTTGAACGCTTCGCAGGTCAGCCCGTTCCGTGGCTTTGTCGAAGGTGAAGACGGCGTGATGACTTACAACAAGTAAGTCGTAGCGCGGTAAACAGAAAGGCCGCCGGGGGGATTCCCCCGGCGGCCTTTTTTTTGGTTTTTCACGGGGTCCTGGGGACGATGATCTTTGGCTTTGCGGACTTATCCGTTCGATGCGGCGAGGCTGTCGGCGCCTTTCGGCCTCCTGTAGGAGCGAGCTTGCTCGCGACCCCCCCTTGAGCGCCGCACGATTTTGAGTCTGCGCGAAACACCCTCCCCCCCTTCCCTCCACCCCGCAAAATGTGAATGATGGCGGGATGCCACAAACATCCCCTCAAGGAGAAACGAGATGTTCGATCTGAGTGACGTCAGCTTCGTCAAACGCATCGTGATCGGCAGTACGGACCCGGCCAATCTGCTCTCGCAAGCCGCGATCGAGGAGCAGACACAACTGCTCAACCGCTGCCTGAACAACACCCCCAAGGGCCGGATCATCGGGCTCGAGAAAACCCTGGCGTCGGTCGAGGTGGCGGGCCGTCAGGAGGTGGTGCAGGCGCTGGTCTATCACGTCGGTTTCGCCCGCAAGCCACATTGGCTGACCGAGTATGAATAAGGCCGTGCCCGCCGCTCTGCCCAAACCCCAGCCGCAGCCGAGGCCGTAATGGGAAAGGAGCTCATCGAAATTGCCGGCGTTTACTACCAGCGTATCTGGGGTGCCCGTGGAACAGGGGACCGCGATCATCTGGGCGACCTTGAACGGTCATCCTTGATCTGGCGAAACACCGGCGCGTGGAAGGTCAAGACCAGCGACGTTCGATGGGCGCACAGCGGGGAAAGCAAATACACCGGCTCACAACGCACCCTGAGGAAGAACAAGCTCAAGCACAAGTGGGACAGCGCGCGCCTGGGCGTGCGCTATCGCGACAAGGCCCGCGAAGAGAAGCTGCTCCAGTACAAGATCAAAGTTCTCAAGCGGATCATGGCCAAGGTGAAATCCCGTGGTGCGAAGGCGTCGGCGACCTATACCGAAGAGCTGGCATCGACCTCGGACAACACGATGTTCGTCGAAGGCGTGCTTGACGACCAATCGCCCTTTCAGGCGGCGGCCTGGTTCCAGCGCAACGGGAACGACTGGACTCCGCAGGCGGTGTGTATCGTCAACGTCCAGGACATCTCCGGCCATCCCGCGCTCTACCCACTGTGCCCGGAACAAAAGGCGCAAACCGTGGACAGTGGCCTGGCCAGCCTGCGCTTCGACTCGACACCGGTGTACGTCGAGTCGGCCATCGCCATTGAAGGCACCGAGACGGCGATGCCGATTCTGCAGGGCACGCATTATTACCAGGTTTTCCAGTTCGGTCCCAATCTCCAGCAGGCGGTCCGCAGCCACATGCCGCTGGTGCTGATCTGCGAACAGTCCGACGGTTGCCAGTGGCGCTCCACGCCCTTCGACCTCGAGTTCACCAACGTCCGCCTGTCCCACTGCGTGCTCAACATGATCACGCAAACGCTGGAGGGCGCCACGCACAGCACCTGCTACCTCGTCGGCGTTGGCCTGGATGGCCGCCGCTACTACACGGACCTCGGCCGCGACGACTGGGTACTGCGCTGGAACCTCTACCTGGAAGACGGGTTCGAGCCTTCCGAGGTCGATGACGACGACCCGGACACCAACGCGTCGCTGGCCGGTGAGGAAGATGACTTCTTCCTGAACTGCGAAAACGAGTTTCCGCCGCTGGGAGAGTTGGCCCATCTGGATACCTGGCTGGGTGGCGAAACCTGGCGCAAGGGCGCGATTTCGTCCGCCCTGTACAACGCCCTCACCGACGCCCAGTTGCTGCACCTGCAATTCGGCATTGCCCTGACCACCTTCGGCATGACGGATGTCGCACTGCTGTTTCGCGGCACACCGACAGCCACGGTGACGAATGAGCATTTTTCCTTTGGCCGATCGCTGTTCCGGGTAGTGCTGGGCCAGCCATTCAACGGTGGCTCGGGCGGCATCATCCATGAGTCGCACCTGCAGGCGACGGTCTGCGGTGTCGCCTGCGAAGGCTACAGGGAGGAAAGCGAGCAAACCGCCATTGTCAACTTGCGCCCCCTGGATGACGCCGATATCCCCGCACTGATCCACGCCATGGAGATCAACCTGCCAAGCGACCCGCAGCCGCCGATTACCCAGTTCGCCCTGCGCCTGGAACTGACCACCGGACGCTGGTCGATCCAGGCCAGCAACGACGAGAACCTCGACTTCACCTTCTACAACCCGGCACTCAATCCGATTCCCGCGGAGCAAGGCTAATGGCGATCCGCATCATCAGTTGGAACATCTTCAATTTCGCGGCCGGCACGTCCGGGGTCATGAGCAGGACCGACAGCACCAACCGGATGATGGATGTGGTTCACCCGCCCGCCGGGGCCGCCGAATGCGACATTTTCGTGATCATCGAACCAACAACGAAGAAAGGTAAAGTCGGCACCGCCGCTACCGGGGGCGGCCCCAGCGGCGGCACGCAGATTCTCGCGATACTCAACGCCCGGGCCAATGGCGGCGCGGACTGGGCAATGGTGGCGCCGCAGATTATCTACTGCAAAAAGAAAGGCGGAGGCGAAACCGTGCTGGTGTTTCACCGCACGCCGGTCGTCACGTTCCAGGCGGGGACATTGTTGACCAACTCGACGAAGACCATCATCCCCAACTGGGAAATTCTGGGTGTACGGGAAAGTTGCCCGTTCCATGTCACCTTCCGCGACGTGGCAACCAATACCGATTTCGAACTGATCGCACAGCACGCCCCGAGCCCAAGCTACGGCGCCGACCAAAACCGCAAGGCCAACCTGGGCGTGGCGGCAGTGGGCGCACACGCCAGCGTCACCGGCAAACCCAGGGTCGTGTACCTGGGTGACCTGAACCTGTGCGCCGTGCCGTCGCCTCCCGTGCCGGACTGTGACCTGGCGGGGCACGATGACGACCGCACCACGCTGGGCAACCTGGGCTTGACCCTGGTTTCCGATCGGACGCGCTCCAGCCTCAAATCGGGCGCCGCGGTCTGGAACAACTACCGCGAACACGCCTACGACAACATTCTGGTCAAAGGCCATACCGCGGCGAACTTGCCCGGCGTGATCGACCTGGTCGCCCCCCTGGTCGCCACCAAACCCACACCGATCGCGGCGAACGTGTTCCGCAGCAGCACGGTGTTCCACAAGATCCGCATCATCAAAAAAGGCGGGATCAGCGACCACCTGCCGATCAAGGTGACGCTCACTTTCTGACTTACCGCCAGGCGTAAGGGGGGTCCAGGAACGGCGGCCAGCGCTCTTCCTCGATCTCGCCTTCGTCCTCTTCCGCCTCTTCAGCGGCCGGCGGCGTCGCGGTCAGCAGGATGTCGGCGCGCTCCACGACCTGGGTCGATTCGTTGCGTTGCAAGGTGATCTCGATGTTCCAGTCCCCTGCCGGCAGCTCCTTTTCCTCAATGGCGACGAAGCCGGTGCCGTCGAGGGTGCCCTCGGCCAGCAACGACCCTTCCAGCAGCAAGCGATAAGGCGTGTCGGCCAGTGGCGTGTTGTCCTCGTCCATCACCGTCACTTCGATGCACGGTTTCTGGCACGGCAGGATCGGGTCGCCCAGTTCGGTGGACGACGCCAGCGCCACCACCTCCTTGTCCATGGCGGCATAGGCGGCGACGGGATCGTCGTCGGGCGGCACGATCACCGGTGGCACCACCGCGAAGATCAGCGGTTCGAACTTCATCCCCGCGCCCTCTTCTCCAGCAGCCAGTCGCGCACCTGCGCATCGAGCACATCGAGCCGGTCACCCGGCCGCAGGCGTGTGTCGCCGAGCGTCTCGCGCACCCAGGTATTGGGCGACTCCGCGCCGAGGTCGTCATCCAGGGCCATGGCCACGTTCGCCAGGCGCAACATGTCTGGCCGGTCGCGCACGCCGCAGGCTTGCGCCAGCGTGTAGACGGCGCGCAAGCGCGTCTCCAGTGCAGCCGGCCCGAGGCGCTCGACCCGCCGCGGCCAATGCTCGGCCACCCGCGCGGCGGCCTGCTTGAGGAACAGCGCGTCGGCGGACTGGCCCAACTGGCGCAGTTGCTCGCTACTGATCACCAGCATCATCGCCCCCGGTGCTGAACACCTGCCAGTCCTTGCCCTCTTCCAGCTCTACCACCAGGCGCTTCATCGGCCCGAGCAGCGCCTGGTATTGCGCCGCGTCGCAGGAGGGCAGAAACACGCCGAGCACTCGCGGGTCATAGAAGCGGAACATCAGCACGCGGTGGTCCTCGGTGCGCACCCGCAAGAACTTCTTGCAGTGACGCCGCAACTGGTCGATCGACACCTGCGCCGGGACCTCGATGAAAATCCCCCAGGCCTTGCCCCACCCGCGCCGCAGCAGGTCCAGGCTGGCCGGCGAGCCGAGCGCGAGCTTGACCAACCACGGCGCGGCGGCTTTCAGCCGGGGGATCAATGGGCCGGAGTACAGGCAACTGGATTCAAGTCCGCTGCGTTCGAGCAAAGCCACGATGCCGGGGTCGCGAGCGCCGTCGAGCAGCCAATAGATCTGGTCGTCGGGCGACTCGCTGTCCTCGGGCCAGAGCAGCGCGGGCAAGCGTTCCAGCGCCGACAGTGGCGGGACGTTCTCGGTGTTCTCTTCGCTCATGCGTTGCGCTCGCAAATTTCACAGAAAGGGGTGCCGGTAACGGCGGCCTGTTCCAGCGCAGCCGCTTGCGCACCCTGCACGGCTTCGACCGGTTGCGGCGGTACTGGCGCTGATGCCGTGTTGCTTGCGGCTACGCGGGATTGCTTCGCTTGCTCGCACGCCTCGCAGAAGGGCGTGCCCTCCTCGGCGGCCTGCTCCAATACCGCCGCTTGGGCATCCTGCACGGCCGCGGCCTCTGGCGAGGGCACTGGGTCAGCAGCGGCCCGGGCCTGCCGGGCCTGCTCGCACACCTCGCAGAAAGGCGTCGCTTCCTGCGCGCCCTGCTCCAGCATGGCTGCGAGGGTTTCCTGGGCGGCGGCCACTTCAGCCGTCGGCTGCTCGACCACCGCCGCCACCACGGCAGGAGCCGGCGCGGGCGCTGGGGCAGCGGCGGCTTCAACGGGCGGAGGTGGGCTGGCCGGGGCGGCAGCGGCGGGTCGCTCGCTGGGGGCGACCACCGCCGGGCTGGCGAAGGTATCGACGCGGGGCCACACGCGCGGCCGGTGGACGTAGACATCAGCGCGCAAACTGCCGAAGCGCAGTTCATTGGCGACCTGCTGCAGCACCTGATCGTCGCTGAGCTGGTGGATCATCAGGGTTTGCCGGGCCAGCACCCGGCGCAATTCGAACAATTGGCCGGTGCCGCGCAGGTGACGTTGCACGAAGGCGTCGGCCTGCCACACGTCGTGCAACTCGACGCGGCGCTGCCAGGCGAGCGCCCCGCTGTCGGGGCGGCTGGTGCTGAATTCAGCCTGTTCGCACAGCTCGATCTGCTCTGCGCCGTCCGCCACCCATAACCGCATGTTCCGTCCCTGGACGTTTGTCGTAGCGAGCCATATACGAAATGGCCAGCCCCGTGTCAATACGCCACTACTTGCGGTGCCCGTCATCCGGGGTAAACCGCACTCACTCGGCCATCTGCAACTCCGGCAGCTTGACCCGGAACGCCCGGGTCGCCACCAGCAGGCAAATCAACCCCAGGCCCATCCAGATCAGGCCGATGGTGAACGACAGGCTCGACAGGCTGCTCCACAACCACAAGGTGATAAAGAAGCCCGACACCGGCAGCGCGCCGTACAGCAGGCCGTTGCGCAGGCCACGGCGTTTCTGGTCGATCAGGTAATGCTTGACCACCGCCAGGTTGACCGCCGAGAACGCGAACAGCGCGCCGAAGCTGATCATGTTGGCGACGGTGTCGAGGGTGATGAACAGCGCCACCAGCGACAATACGCTGACCAGCATGATCGCGCTGGCCGGCACCCGTTTCTTCGACACCAGGCGACCGAACACGCGGGGCAGCGCGCCGTCCCGGCCCATGGCGAACAGCACCCGCGACACGCTGGCCTGGGACACCATCGCCGAGGCGAAGCAGCCCGCGACATAGGTGGCGGTGAAGGCCGAGCCGAGCAGATCACCACCGACCCGGCGCATGACTTCCACCGACGCCGAGTCGGGGTCATTGAAGGTACTCCACTCCGGGTAGACCATCTGCGCGCACCACGACACCACGACAAACAACACGCCGCCGAGCAGCGTGACCAGCATGATCGCCAGCGGGATGCGGAATTTCGGGTTGGCGGTTTCCTCGGCCATGGTCGAGACCGCGTCGAAACCGACGAAGGACACGCAGAGCACCGCCGCGCCAGTCATGATCAGCGGGAAGCTGAAGCCCTCATGATGAAACGGCGCCAGCAACGACACCGGCTCGGCCTGCGCCGACAGGCTTTGCACCGACAAGCCGACGAATACCGCGATGAAAATCAGTTGGGCGACCACCAGCACGCAGTTGACCCGGGTGATGGACTCGATGCCGATCAGGTTGAAGAAGGTCACCAGGGCAATGGAACCGAGCACCCACACCCACGGGTGAATCGCCGGGAAGTATTCGGACATGTAGATGCCGATCAGCAGGTAGCTGAGCATCGGCAGGAAAATGTAGTCGAGCAGCAGGGTCCAGCCGGCCATAAAGCCGAAACAGGGCCCGAACGCCTTGCGCGTATAGGTGTAGACCGAGCCCGAATAAGGATGGGCCTGGACCATGCAACCGTAGCTGTAAGCGGTGAACAGCATGGCCGCGAGGGTCAACAGGTAGGCGGTGGGCAGGTGCCCCTTGGTCATCTCGGTGACCAGCCCGTAGGTGGTGAATACCGCCAGCGGGACCATGTAGGCGAGGCCGAACAGCACCAGCGCGGTAAAGCCCAGGGACTGGCGAAAACGTCCAGTGTGCGAGGTTGAAGGGTGAGACGGCGTATCGGCCACGTTTGTTGTTGTATTCATTGCAGACTCCTGGAATCGGGATGCAGGACGCCGCGGCAGGCGAAAAGCTTCGCCGCCGTTGTGACTCTTGTTATGGAAGGGCACGCAAGGCGGCCACCCCGGCCGGGGTGGCGCGCCGTTCAACTCAGCGCTTGCCGACGATCCCCGCGGTGCGGTCGACGGCGATGCGGGTCTTGTCGACCAGTTCGTCCAGCTCGGCGCGGGTCGCCACCAGGGCGGGCGCCATGATCATCCGGCCCAGGGTCGAGCGGATGATCAGGCCCTCTTCGAAGCCGAAGGTGCGGCATTGCCAGGCCAGGTCGTTTTCGTTGGCGAAGCGCTTGCGCGTGGCCTTGTCCTCGGCGAACTGCAAGGCCGCGACCAGGCCGGTGCCCTGGACCTCGCCGATCAGCGGATGGTCGGCGAACACCTCACGCAGGATCTTCTGCAGGTACGGGCCGGTGTCGTCCTTGACCTGGCGGACGATGCCTTCATCGCGCAGCGCCTTGAGGTTGGCCAGCGCTACTGCGGCGGCGACCGGGTGGCCAGAGTAGGTCAGGCCGTGGGCAAACACCCCGCCCTGCTCAACCAGCGCATCGGCAATACGCTTGCCCAGCACCAGGCCGCCCATGGGCACGTAGCCGGACGTCAGGCCCTTGGCGATCGACAGGGTGTCCGGCTCGAAGCCGAAGTATTCATGGGCGAACCACTCGCCGGTGCGGCCGAAGCCGCCGATCACTTCATCGGCGCACAGCAGCACATCGTACTGGCGGCAAATGCGCTGGATTTCCGGCCAGTAGCTTTCCGGCGGGAAGATCATCCCGCCCGCGCCCTGGAAGGGCTCGGCGATAAAGCCGGCGACGTTTTCCGCACCCAGTTCGAGAATCTTCTCCTCCAGTTGCAGAGCACAGCGGCGACCGAACTCGGCCGGGGTCAGCTCGCCGCCCTGGGCGTACCAGTACGGCTCGTCGATGTGCGCGACGTCGGGAATCAGGCCGCCCATCTCGTGCATGAACTTCATGCCGCCCAGCGCGGTGGCCGCCAGGGTCGAGCCGTGGTAGCCGTTCCAGCGGCCGATCATGATTTTCTTCTGCGGCTTGCCGACCACCTGCCAGTAACGGCGTACGGTACGGATCAGCACCTCATTGGCTTCAGAGCCGGAGTTGGTGTAGATGACGTGGCTGTAGTGGCCCGGCAGCAGGCTGAACAGCAGCTCGGACAGCTCGATCACCGCCGGGTGGGTGGTGTGGAAAAACAGGTTGTAGTACGGCAGTTGGTCCATCTGCGCGGCGGCGGCAGCGGTCAGGTCCTTGCGCCCGTAGCCGAGCTGGGTGCACCACAGGCCGGACATGCCGTCCAGGTAGCGGTTGCCATCGTTGTCCCACAGATACAGGCCCTCGCCGCGGACGATCACCCGAGGCCCTTCGGCATTGAGCGCCTTCTGATCCAGAAACGCATGGATATGGTGGGCGGCATCGGCCTTCTGGTAGTCGCGGGTCTGGCGTTGCGGTGCGAAGGGTGCATTCATGGCGTTTTTCTCTCTTGTTGGTAGGCGAGCGGATGCGTTCAGCGACGCTTGCTCATGTAGCTTTCCAGCGGGTCCTTGCTGAGTACGCCCTGGGCGGCCGCCAGGGAATCGATGAACAGGGAAAACAGCTCCGACTGCGTGCCGATGTCGAGCTTGCTGTAGACGTTTTTGCGGTGCGACTTGATGGTGTCTTCCGAGACCGCGAGGCGCTCGGCCAGCGAGCGGGTCGAGTGACCGCGCAGGATCAACTGGGCGATGCGGCACTCGCGCTCGGTGAGGATCGACGAGCCGAAATTGTTCAGCGCCGTGTGGATGCGCTGCTCCAGCTGGTTCTCGAAGCGCGTGCCGCGCACGTCGAAACCGACAAAATGCTTGCCGAGCAAGGCCAGCACCAACGGCGCGATGCGCTTGAACTGCGCGGTGGTGGCCGCGTCGAGTTTCTCGGTGAAGGCCAGCGACACCGCCAGGCTCAGCCCGGGGGACGGTTGCAGGATGTAGTTCAGTTCGTCCTGCAGGTGCGAGTGGCGGTAGAACGACTGGTAATACTCGCTCAGCTCGAAATGATCGGGGGCAACCTCGGCCAGCTCGAAGCACCCGGACACCGCGTTCTCCACGCAGGCGCCGTAGAACGGGTCGAGCAGGTAGAAACCGGACAGGTAGTGACGCACGTTGCCTTGTGGCAGCCAGGGACCGTCCAGCTCGAACAACGCGCTGGGCATGCCGCCGTGGGGGTAGAGATAGAGCGTGGTGGCCTGGATCGGCTGGATGCAGCCGAGGGTTTCGAACAGCGTCGCGGCGAATCCCGGGTGGCAGATACTCTCGGTCACCTTGGCCATCTGTTCGAACCATTGCGCAGAAACAAGCTGGTCGTTTTCCACTTCAAGGACTCGCCGAAAGAACGCTGGGGACGGCACCCGCCTGATCGGCGGCGCCGGGGTTGAAAGGATGTTCCCACGTGGTGGGAGGGACCGAAATCACCCGTTGGGGTGAGTTGATGGATGGTGCAGGTATTGTGTTTTGGGGTGGCGCGGAATCGCGAGCAAGCTCGCTCCTACAGTGGTTTGAGCTGCGCCTCCAAACGTCGGCCTGACGCAACGCCCGTAGGAGCGAGCTTGCTCGCGATGGGCCTAGAACTCAGCGCAACTGAAACCAGGTCGTCTTCAACTGCGTGTACTTGTCAAACGAATGCAGCGACAAATCGCGCCCGAACCCGGACTGTTTACCACCACCAAACGGCACGGAAACATCCAGCGCATCCAGGGTATTGACCGACACCGTCCCCGCCTTCAACGCCCGCGCCACGCGGTGGGCGCGGTTCAGGTCGTCGCTCCACACCGACGCTGCCAACCCGTAAATGCTGTCGTTGGCCAGGCGCACCGCCTCCTCCTCGCTGTCGAACGCCTTGATCGCCAGCACCGGCCCGAAAATCTCATCCCGGGCCAGGCTCGAATCGCTGTCAACGTCGGTAAAAATCGTCGGCTGAATGAAGTTGGACGAGCCGTTGATACGCAACTGCTCACCCCCCGCCAACAACCGAGCGCCCTGCCCTTGTGCCTGCTCGATGGCACGCATGATCCGCGCGGTCTGCTCGCTGTCGACAATCGCCCCGGCACCACTCGCAGGATTCAGCGGATCGCCGGGCAGCCAGGCCTTGGCCTTCTCGATCAAGCGCTCGACAAACTCGTCATGAATGGACCGCTGCACATACAACCGCGAGTTGGCCGAACAGACCTCGCCCTGGTTGAAGAAGATGCCGAACGCCGCTTTCTCCGCCGCCAGATCAAGGTCCTGGCAATCCTCGAACACCAGGTTCGGGCTCTTGCCGCCGCACTCCAGCCAGACCTGTTTGAGGTTCGACTGCGCCGCGTACTGCATGAAGTATTTGCCGACCTGGGTCGAGCCGGTGAACACCAGGCAATCCACGTCGGGGTGCAGGCCCAGGGCCTTGCCGGCGCTTTCGCCGAGGCCCGGCACGACGTTCAGCACGCCTTCGGGAATCCCGGCCTCCAGCGCCAGTTGCCCCAGGCGCAAGGCGGAAAACGGCGACTGCTCGGCGGGTTTGAGCACCACGCTGTTGCCGGCGGCAAGCGCCGGGGCGAGTTTCCAGGCGGCCATGTCCAGCGGGAAATTCCACGGCACCACCGCCGCCACCACGCCCAGCGCTTCGCGGGTGATGGTGGCGAGGGCGTTGCGCGCGGTGGGTGCGACCTGGTCGTAGACCTTGTCCAGCGCCTCGCCGTACCAGGCGAACACGTGCGCGGCGCCGGGCACGTCGATGGTGTAGGCGTCCATCACCGGCTTGCCCATGTTCAACGAGTCGAGCAGCGCCAGTTCTTCACGGTTGGCCAGCAGCAGTTCGGAAAGCCGGAGCAGGATTTTCTTGCGCTCCACCGGCGCCATCCGCGCCCAGGGCCCTTCTTCGAACGCCCGCCGCGCCGAGCGCACGGCCAGGTTCACCTCGTCCTCGCCGCACGCCGCGACCCGCGCCAGCACCTGGTTGGTGGCCGGATTGATCGCCTCGAAGGTCGCGCCCGAAGCGCTCGCGATCTGCTGGCCGCCGATCAGCGCCGTGTCGAGGAATGTTTGCCGGGCAGCCCGCTGCTGCCAGTAGTTGAGATCGAGCACACGCTACTCCCTGACCGACCGTGAAACGGCCGGTTGTTATGGTTTCGGCGGATGGTGCGCCAGTCTCGTGGCGAGGAAAAATAGTAAAAATATGCTCGGGCGCAATGAAAAAGCTCGGCAGCGCGACGCCGCTCAAGCACTGCCGGATTCGTCACTTAGTAGTGTTCTCTTCCTACACCTCGCGGCGAATGTCATGATTCGCCCTCAGCCCGCCCCGGCCTTGTGACTCTCGAAAACGGCTTCCATGTCCTCTCACGAAAGCATTGATTCCACCGTCCGCACCATCCTGGTCATCGACGACGAACTGCGCTCCCGCGAATCCCTGTCGCGGGTGCTCGCCGACGAGTTCGACGTGCTGCTCGCTGACTCCGCCGATCAAGCCCGCGAGTTGCTCGAACGCCACCCGGTGGCGGTGATCCTCTGCGACCAGCGCATGCCGGGCATGCAGGGCATCGACTTCCTCAAGGAAAGCCGCGAGCGCTGGCCCGAGGTGGTGCGCATCGTGCTCTCCGGCTACACCGATTCCGAAGACATCATCGCCGGGGTCAACGAAGCCGGGATCTACCAGTACCTGCTCAAGCCCTGGCTGCCCGAGCACCTGCTCAACACGGTGCGCAACGCCGTGGAAAGCCGCGCCTTGCACAACCACATGCAGCGCCTCGATGTCGAACTGCGCGCCGCCACTCCGGTGCTGCGCCGGCGCAACCAGCAGGCGCTGGAAAAAGTCCGCGATGCCTTCGACTTCGCCCGCATCGTGCGTGCTCCCGGCAGCCCGCTGGACGCGCTCTGCGAGTTGGCGGCGCGGGTCGCGCGCTTCGACCTGTCGGTGTTGCTGCTGGGCGAGTCCGGCACCGGCAAGGAACTGCTGGCCCGCGCCATCCACTACGCCAGCCCGCGTGCCGGCAACGCCTTCATCGTCGAAAACTGCGCGGCGCTGCCGGACTCGCTGCTGGAATCGGAGTTGTTCGGGCACAAGCGCGGCGCCTTTACCGGCGCCCATCAGGACCATGTCGGCCTGATCCAGCGCGCCCACGGCGGCACGCTGTTTCTCGACGAGATCGGCGACACCTCGCCGGCCTTCCAGGTCAAGCTGCTGCGGGTGCTGCAGGAAGGCGAGCTGCGCCCGGTCGGCGCCACCACGGCGGTGCGGGTGGACGTGCGGATCATCGCCGCCACCCACCGCGACCTGGAAGCGGACGTGCAGGCCGGGCGTTTTCGCAGCGACCTCTATTACCGCCTCGCCGGGGTATCGCTGGCCTTACCGCCGCTGCGCGAACGCAGCGGCGACCTGATCCCGATCGCCAGCAAACTGCTCGTCGACGCCAGCAAGGAACTCGACCTGCCCGGCCTGCACTTCGCCGCCGACGCCCTCGGCAGCCTGCTTGGCTACCCCTGGCCGGGCAATATCCGCGAGCTGCGCAACGAGGTCTACCGCGCCGCCGCGCTCTCCGACAGCGCCGAAGTCAGCGCCCGGGCGTTCTCCTGGAAGGTCTTGCAAGGACAGGCCGGCGCCGCGCTGCCCGGCCTCGCCGCCGACGGCCGCCCGGCCGGCACCCTGCAGGAGCAGCTCGACGCCATCGAGGCGACGCTGCTCAAGGAAGCCCTGCTGCGCCACCGCTGGAACAAGACCCACACCGCCCGCGAACTGGGCCTGTCGCGGGTCGGCCTGCGCCAGAAACTACGCCGCTTCGGCCTGGAGGAATCGCCATGAGTGCCCCGTTCCGCGTGCTGTGGCTGCAGTCTGGCGGCTGCGGCGGCTGCAACATGTCGCTGCTGTGCGCCGACACCCAGGACTTCGCCGGCCTCTGGCGCAGCGCCGGGATCGAGTTGCTGTGGCACCCGTCGCTGTCGCTGGAAAGCGGTGACGAAGTGCTGGCGATCCTCGACGACTGCCTCGCCGGCCGCACCCACCTCGACGCGCTGTGCATCGAAGGCTCGCTGCTGCGCGGGCCCAACGGCACCGGGCGGTTCCACCTGCTGGCCGGCACCGGGGTGGCGATGATCGACTGGGTCAGCCGCCTCGCCGCGGTCGCCGACTACACCCTCGGCATCGGCACCTGCGCCGCCTATGGCGGCATCACCGCGGCCGGCCACAACCCCACCGACGCCTGCGGCCTGCAATACGACGGCGACCGCCCCGGCGGCCTGCTCGGCGCCGACTACCGTTCGCGCAAGGGCTTGCCGGTGATCAACGTCGCCGGCTGCCCGACCCACCCGGGCTGGGTCACCGACACGCTGATGGCGCTGGCCGCCGGGCTGTTCGCCGACAGCGACCTGGATGCCCTCGGCCGCCCGCGTTTCTACGCCGACCAACTGGTCCACCACGGCTGCACGCGCAACGAGTTCTACGAGTACAAGGCCAGCGCGGTGAAGCCCTCGGACCTCGGCTGCATGATGGAAAATCTCGGCTGCAAAGGCACCCAGGCCCACGGCGACTGCAACAACCGCCTGTGGAACGGCGAAGGCTCGTGCACCCGCGGCGGCTACGCCTGCATCAACTGCACGGCGCCGGGTTTCGAAGAGCCGGGCCACGGATTCCACCTCACGCCCAAGCGCGCCGGCATTCCCATCGGCCTGCCCACCGACATGCCCAAGGCCTGGTTCGTCGCCCTCGCCGCGCTGTCCAAGTCGGCCACCCCGGACCGTGTCCGCCAGAACGCCACCGCCGACCATGCGCTGATCGCGCCGGCCATCCGCCCCACGCGGCGCTAGGGAGTTGCCAGCATGACCCGTCTATTGGTCGGCCCGTTCAACCGCGTCGAAGGCGACCTCGAAGTCCAGTTGGACATCGAGGACGGCCAGGTGCGCTCGGCGCAGGTCAACGCCACCATGTACCGTGGCTTCGAACAGATCCTCCGCGATCACCCGCCCCTCGATGCGCTGGTCTACGCGCCTCGGGTGTGCGGCATCTGCTCGGTGTCGCAATCGGTGGCCGCGGCCCGCGCCCTCGCCGTCCTGGCCGGGGTCGAGCCGCCGGCCAACGGCCTGATCGCGATCAACCTGATGGCGGCGACGGAAAACCTCGCCGACCACCTCAGCCACTTCTACCTGTTCTTCATGCCGGACTTCGTCCGCCCGCTGTATGCCGAGCGGCCCTGGTACGCCGACGCGGTGGCCCGCTTCACCCCGCACAGCGGCAGCCAGCAGCGCCTGGCCCTGGCGGCGCGCAAGCGCTGGCTGGACCTGATCGGCACCCTCGGCGGCAAGTGGCCGCACACCGGCTCGGTGCATCCCGGTGGCTCGACCCGCGCCATCGACCCGGCCGAGCGCCTGCGCCTGCTGACGCGGGTTCGCGAGTTCCGCCAGTTCCTCGAAAGCGAGCTGTTCGCCGCGCCGCTGGAGCACATCGCCGGGCTCGTCAGCGAGGAACAGTTGTGGGCTTGGTACGCCGAAGCGCCGGAGCGCGGCGACCTGCGGCATTTTCTCCGCATCGTGCTGGACAGCGGGCTGGAACACCTGGGCCAGGGCCCCGGCTTGTACCTGTCTTACGGCGCTTACCCGCAAGCCGACGGTTCGCTGGCCTTCGACCGCGGCCTGTGGGACGCCCGCCTCGGCCAGTTGCGCCCGCTGCACCTGGACGGCATTCGCGAAGACGCCAGCCACGCCTGGCTCGACGACCGCGGCGGCCCGCTGCACCCGGCGCAAGGAATAACCGAACCGACCCTGGACAAGCCCGCCGCCTACACCTGGAACAAAGCCCCGCGCCTGGCCGGCGAAGTACTGGAAACCGGCGCCCTGGCGCGTCAGTTGATCAGCGGCCAGCCGTTGCTGCGCGACGCCGCCGCGCGTTGCGGCGCCAGCGTCTACACCCGCCTGCTGGCGCGCCTGGTGGAACTGGCGCGGGTGGTGCCGATGATGGAAACCTGGCTGTTGGCGCTGCGTCCCGGCGAACCCTATTACACCGCCTGCGAACTGCCCGACAGCGGCAGCGCGGTCGGCCTCACCGAAGCCGCGCGCGGCGCGCTGGGCCATTGGCTGAGGGTCGAACAGGGGCGCATCGCCAGTTACCAGATCATCGCGCCGACCACCTGGAACTTTTCTCCGCGCGATGCCCAGGGTCGTCCCGGCGCCCTGGAGCGCGCGCTGGAAGGCGCCCCGGTGCGGCCCGGCGAAAAAACCCCGGTGGCGGTGCAACACATCGTGCGCTCGTTCGACCCCTGCATGGTCTGTACTGTGCATTGACCCGGAGAACCCCATGCAACGCCTGACCATCTCCCTCGACGACGGCCTCGCCGAAGCGCTCGACCAACTGATCCGCGCCCAGGGCTACGACAACCGTTCCGAAGCCCTGCGCGACATCCTGCGCCGGCATATCGAGGAACAGCGCCTGCGCGAGCAAGCCGAGTCGCTGCAATGCGTGGCCAACCTCAGCTTCGTCTACGACCACCATGCGCGCACCCTCGCCGAACGGGTGATGACCCTGCAACACGACCACCACGACCTGACCATCGCCAGCCAGCACGTCCACCTGGACCACGACCACTGCCTGGAAAGCCTGATGCTTCGCGGCCCGGTGCAACGGGTGCGGGCCTTCGCCGAACGGCTGAGCGCCGAGCGCGGCGTGCGCCACGGCCAGCTCAACCTGATTCCGGTGGCGGCAAGTGCTGGCGATCACGCCCACGCACACCTGCACCCCACGAGCTGAAATCCATGGCCCGCAAACCGCCACCGCCGCCCATCGACGAAGACGCCTGGCTCGAAGTCATCGGCAAAATGGACGAGGTGTACTCGCAACTGGTCCAGGACGAAATCGCCCTGGAGCAGAAAAACGCCGAGCTGGAACAGTCGCAGCAGTTCATTACCGGCCTGCTCGGGGCCATGTCCGACATCCTCCTGGCCTGCGACACCCAGGGTCTGATCGAGCAGTCCAATGCCTCGCTGCGCGAACTGGTCGGCGGCGACGAACAGCAACTGCTGGGCAGCCCGGTGTATGCGCTGCTCGGCGACGACGACAGCACCGCACACCTGCGCAACGTCCTCGGTGGCCTGCGCCAGGCCAACGCCTGCGCCAATCTCGAAGTGAATTTTCGCGACGCACAAGGCGCGCTGTTGCCGGTGGAGCTGAGTTGCACCGTGCGCAGCGGGCCTCACGGGCGCTGCCTCGGGCATGTGCTGGTGGGCCGGCCGCTGGGCGAACTGAAACACGCCTACCGGCAACTGCACGAAGCCCACGAAGCGCTCAAACGCACCCAACAGCAACTGCTGCACGCCGAGAAAATGGCCGCCCTTGGCCGTCTGGTGGCGGGGGTCGCCCACGAGTTGAACAACCCGATCAGCTTCGTCCTGGCCAACGCCCATGTGCTCGGCGGCTACGGCAAGCGCCTGCAGGACTACCTCGGCGCGGTGCACGACGGCGTCCTCGGCGACGAACGCGAAGCCCTGCGCCGGCAACTGCGCATCGACCCGCTGCTGGCCGACCTGCCCTCGCTGATCGACGGCACCCTGGAAGGCGCCCAGCGCACCGCCGATATCGTCAGCGCGCTGAAGCGGTTCTCCGCGATGGACCGTGGGCAATCGGGTGAAATGTCGCTGAACGATGTCATCGAACGCGCCATCCACTGGATCACCCGCGGCACCGCGCCGGACCTGCTCATGCACTGGCAGCCGGGCGAAGACGTGACGGTTCATGGCAACAGCGGGCAACTGCTGCAAGTGCTGATGAACCTTATGCAGAACGCCTACGACGCCGCCCGCAGCGCCGCCAGCGTGCCGCCGCAAATCTGGATCGAACTGGTCCGGGAACCCGGCTGGGCCAACCTGACCTTGCGCGACAACGGCGCGGGAATCGCCCCCGAGCACCTGAGCCAGGTGTTCGAGCCGTTCTTCACCACCAAACCGGTGGGCCAGGGCACGGGGCTGGGGTTATCGATCAGCTACGGCATCATCGAGCGCGCGGGCGGCACGCTGGAGGCGGGGAATCATCCGCAGGGGGGCGCGGTGTTCCGGTTGCGGTTGCCGGCGGTGGTTGCGGGGCTTCCGGTTTGAGGGGGCGGGTGCAAATGGGGTTATCAGTTGGATCGCAAATCGCCAGCCACTTGCAATCCGCTCCCACAGAATGGCAATTGGCTGACCGTTAGCGATGAGGCCCTAAAACTCATCCCCCCTCTCTTGGCACACCCCTTGTATGAAGACTTTGAAATTCTTCATACAACCGGACTGCCCATGCCTCGCCTTTCCTCCATCACCACCCTCTTCACCGGCCTGATCACGGTCAACCTGCTGGCCTGGTTCTGGGCCTTGGTGGCCTTCCACGATTACCCACTGCTGCTCGGCACCGCCGTACTGGCCTACAGTTTCGGCCTGCGCCACGCGGTGGACGCCGACCATATCGCCGCCATCGACAACGCGACCCGCAAGCTGATCCAGGAAGGCCAGCCCACCGCCAGCGTCGGCCTGTTCTTCTCCCTCGGCCACAGCAGCGTGGTGATCATCGCCTCGGCGCTGATCGCCTTCAGCGCCGCCAGCCTGCAAGACGAACTGGAAGCCTTCCACGGCGTCGGCGCGGTGATCGGCACCTCGGTTTCGGCGGGGTTCCTGTTGCTGGTGGCGTTGATCAACCTGGTCATCCTGCGTTCGGTCTACCGCGCCTTCCGCCGCGTGCGCCAGGGCGAGCGCATCGGTGAGGCCGAGCTGCACGGCATGCTGGCCGGCGGCGGGTTGATCGCGCGGCTGGCACGGCCGTTGTTCCGCCTGGTGCGCCGCAGTTGGCACCTCTACCCGCTGGGTTTTCTGTTCGGCCTGGGCTTCGACACCGCCACCGAAATCGGCCTGCTGGGCATCGCCGCCAGCCAGGCGGTGCAGAACCTGCCGGTGCTGTCGATCATGGTGTTTCCGGCACTGTTCACCGCCGGCATGGCCCTGGTCGACAGCGCCGACAGCGTGCTGATGACCGGCGCCTATCGCTGGGCCGAAGTGCGCCCGGCGCGCAAGCTCTACTACAACCTGACCATCACCTCGGCGTCGGTATTGGTGGCGCTGCTGATCGGCAGCATGGAAGCCCTCAACCTGATCGCCGACCAGCTCGGGCTGCAAGGCGCGGCGTGGGATTTCATCGCCCAGGTGAACGAAAACTTCGGCCTGCTCGGCTACTTGATCGTCGGTCTGTTCATCGCCACCTGGGCGCTGTCCTGGGCGTTCTATCGCTACAAGGGGTATGACCGCCTGGACCTGACGCCGGCCTGATCACGACCTTTCCACTTTCGCCAACCAACTGATCACAGGCTTTCCACCGCGCCTGCGCCCCGCCCGTCCGCCTTCGCCGCGGGCCGGGGCGAAACCCCGCAATTCAGGGGTCCGCCAGTCTAGACCAAGGTCGAAAAGGCGCCTGCGACGTAATGGCACAGGTCTTGAAATAAGCCCTTGGCCACTCGAAAGAAAAAGACCGCCTGGCCGAGGAAATTCAATTGACCGAAACATTTTATGAGGTGATGCGCCGGCAGGGCATCTCGCGGCGCAGCTTCGTCAAGTTCTGCTCGCTGACCGCCACCTCGCTGGGCCTGGGCCCGGCCTTCATGCCGAAAATCGCCTGGGCCATGGAAAACAAGCCGCGCACGCCAGTGCTGTGGCTGCATGGCCTGGAATGCACCTGTTGCTCGGAGTCGTTCATCCGTTCCGCGCACCCGCTGGCCAAGGACGTGGTGCTGTCGATGATCTCGCTGGACTACGACGACACCCTGATGGCCTCGGCCGGGCACCAGGCCGAAGCGATCCTCGAAGAGGTGATGACCAAGTACAAGGGCAACTACATCCTCGCCGTGGAAGGCAACCCGCCGCTGAACCAGGACGGCATGAGCTGCATCATCGGCGGCAAGCCGTTCATCGAGCAGCTCAAGCGCGTGTCCCGCGATGCCAAGGCGATCATTTCCTGGGGCTCCTGCGCCAGTTGGGGCTGCGTCCAGGCGGCCAAGCCGAACCCGACCCAGGCGGTGCCGATCCACAAAGTGATCACCGACAAACCGATCATCAAGGTGCCCGGCTGCCCGCCGATCGCCGAGGTGATGACCGGCGTTATCACTTACATGCTGACCTTCGACCGCATCCCCGAGCTGGACCGCCAGGGCCGGCCGAAGATGTTCTACAGCCAGCGCATCCACGACAAGTGCTACCGCCGGCCGCACTTCGACGCCGGCCAGTTCGTCGAGGCCTGGGACGACGACTCGGCGCGCAAGGGTTACTGCCTGTACAAGGTCGGCTGCAAAGGCCCGACCACCTACAACGCCTGTTCCACCGTGCGCTGGAACGGCGGCACCAGCTTCCCGATCCAGTCCGGCCACGGCTGCATCGGCTGTTCAGAAGAAGGTTTCTGGGACAAGGGCTCGTTCTACCAGCACCTGAGCGACGTCAACGCCTTCGGCGTCGAGGCCAACGCCGACCAGATCGGCCTGGCCGCCGCCGGCACCGTCGGCGCGGCCATCACCGCCCACGCCGCGGTCACCGCCATCAAGCGCGCCAGCAATGGCAAGGCGCACGCCACCCACGAAGCCTGAATGACGTACAGGAAAACCTGATCCATGAGCAATTACTCCACCCAGGGCTTCGACCTGGACAACAGCGGCCGGCGCATCGTCGTCGACCCGGTGACCCGCATCGAGGGCCACATGCGCGTCGAGGTCAACCTCGACGCCAACAACGTGATCCGCAACGCCGTGTCCACCGGCACCATGTGGCGCGGCCTCGAAGTCATCCTCAAGGGCCGCGACCCGCGCGATGCCTGGGCCTTTGTCGAGCGCATCTGCGGCGTCTGCACCGGCTGCCACGCCCTGGCCTCGGTGCGCGCGGTCGAGGACGCGCTGGATATCCGCATCCCGCCCAACGCCCACCTGATCCGCGAAATGATGGCCAAGACCCTGCAGGTCCACGATCACGCAGTGCACTTCTATCACCTGCACGCGCTGGACTGGGTCGATGTGATCTCGGCGCTGAAAGCCGACCCCAAGGCCACCTCGGCGTTGCAACAGATGGTCTCGCCGGCGCACCCGAAATCCTCGCCGGGCTACTTCCGCGATGTGCAGAACCGCCTGAAGAAGTTTGTCGAAAGCGGCCAGCTCGGCCCGTTCATGAACGGCTACTGGGGCAACCCGGCCTACCAGTTGCCGCCTGAAGCCAACCTGATGGCGGTCACCCATTACCTGGAAGCCCTCGACCTGCAAAAAGAGTGGGTGAAGATCCACACCATCTTCGGCGGCAAGAACCCGCACCCCAACTACCTGGTCGGCGGCGTGCCCTGCGCGATCAACATCGACGGCGACCTCGCCGCCGGGGCTCCACTGAACATGGAGCGGCTGAACTTCGTGCGGGCGCGGATCGACGAGGCGCTGGAGTTCTGCCGCAACGTCTACGTGCCCGACGTGCTGGCCATCGGCACCCTGTACAAGGACAAAGGCTGGCTGCACGGCGGCGGCCTGGCGGCGACCAACGTCATGGACTACGGCACCTACGCCAAGGTCAATTACGACGACAGCACCAACCAGTTGCCCGGCGGCGCCATCCTCAACGGCAACTGGGACGAGATCCTGCCGGTGGACGTGCGCGACCCCGAGCAAGTACAGGAATTCGTCACCCACTCCTGGTACCAATACCCGGACAACGACAAGGGCCTGCACCCCTGGGACGGCATCACCGATCCCCACTACGAGCTGGGCGCGAAAACCAAGGGCACCCGCACCGCCATCGAAGAAGTCGACGAAAGCGCCAAGTACTCCTGGGTCAAGTCGCCGCGCTGGCGCGGCCACGCCATGGAAGTCGGGCCGCTGGCCCGCTACATCCTCGGCTATGCCCATGCGCTGCAAGGCAACCCGCACTGCCAGCGGGTCAAGGAGCAACTGGAAGGTTCGCTGCGGGCGGTCAACCACGACCTGCCCAAGGCGCTCGGCCTGGCGAGCACCGACTACAGCGCCAAGCAATTGCTGCCGAGCACCATCGGCCGCACCCTGACCCGCGCCCTCGAAGCCGAGTACTGCGCGGAGATGATGGTCGATGACTGGAACGAGCTGATGCTCAACATCCGCAACGGCGACCGCGCCACCGCCAACGTCGACAAATGGGACCCGAAAACCTGGCCCGCCGAAGCCAAGGGCGTCGGCAGCGTCGCCGCCCCGCGTGGCGCGCTCGGTCACTGGATCCGCATCAAGGACGGGCGCATCGAAAACTACCAGTGCGTGGTGCCGAGCACCTGGAACGGCAGCCCGCGTGACAGCAAGGGCCAGATCGGCGCGTTCGAAGCGGCGCTGATGAACACCCCGGTGGCGGTCGCCGACCAGCCGGTGGAAATCCTCCGCACGCTGCACTCCTTCGACCCCTGCATGGCCTGCGCCACCCACGTGATGAGCGAGGATGGCGTCGAGCTGAGCACGGTCACCGTGCGTTGAACCCGCCCGCAGCCAGCCGCCGGGCGCCAACGCGCGCCCGGCGCATTCGAGGTGACGACATGTCCGAACCCCACGCCCCCGAGAGCGGGCACAGCGAATACGTCTACGAAGCGCCCGTGCGCCTGTGGCACTGGATCAACGCCGCCTGCATCGTCGTGCTGTCGGTGACCGGCTACTTCATCGGCGTGCCGCCGCCGACCCAGCCCGGCGAGGCCAGCGCCAGCTTTTTGATGGGCTACATCCGCTTCGCCCATTTCGCCGCGGCCTACCTGTTCGCCGTCGGCATCCTCGGCCGCGCCTACTGGGCGCTGGTGGGCAACCACCATGCCCGCGAGCTGTTCTGGATACCGATCACGCGCAAAGCCTACTGGCGCGATTTCGCCTGCTGGCTGCGCTACTACCTGTTCATCGGCCCGGTGCCGGAACCGATCTTCGGCCACAACCCGCTGTCGCGTTTCGCCATGGTCTTCGTCTTCCTGCTCACCTCGCTGTTCATGCTGGTGACCGGCTTCGCGCTGTACGGCGAAGGCGCGCAGATGGGCTCGTGGCAGGAGCAACTGTTCGGCTGGGCGCTGCCGCTGCTGGGCCAGTCGAACAACGTCCACGTCCTGCACCGCCTCGGCATGTGGCTGATGATCCTGTTCATCCTGCTGCACGTGTACGCCGCCGTGCGCGAAGAAATCTGCGGCCGCCTGCACCTGATCGGCGGCATCGTCTCGGGCTACAAGAGCTTCAAGAAATGAGCACATCCACCCCCGCTCCGCGCATCACCGTGCTCGGCATCGGCAACCTGCTGTGGGCCGACGAAGGCTTCGGCGTGCGCTGCGTCGAGGCCCTGCAACAACGCTACGAATTCGCCGACAACGTCACCCTGATCGACGGCGGCACCCAGGGCCTGTACCTGATCCAGCACGTGCAGCAGGCCGATTACCTGCTGATCTTCGACGCCGTGGATTACAGCCTGGCGCCGGGCACCCTCAAGTTCGTCGCCGACGACGAGGTGCCGCGTTTTCTCGGCGTGAAGAAGCTCAGCCTGCACCAGACCGGTTTCCAGGAAGTGCTGATGCTCGCCCAGCTCACCGGCCATTACCCCGCGCGCGTGCTGCTGATGGGTTGCCAGCCGGAGCGCATGGACGACTACGGCGGCAGCCTGCGGCCCTGCGTCAAGGCGGCGCTGGAGCAGGTCATCGACGCCGCGCTGGAGGTGCTGGCGGACTGGGGCGGCGAACCGCGCCCGCGCACCAGCGCCCTGCCCGACGACGAGGCGGTGACCCTGTTGCACCTGGAGCTGCAGCGTTATGAAAACGAGCGGCCCAGTGAAGCAGTCGCCTGCCGTGTCGGCGACGAACGCATCCTCGCGCGGCGTAACTGAGATGTGCATCGGCCTGCCCATGCACGTGCTCGGCACGCGGCCCGGCGCGGCGCTGTGCGTCGACCGCCACGCCCGCCAGCGCTGGATCGACACCGCGCTGGTCGGCGATTGCGCGGCCGGCGACTGGTTGCTGGTGTTTATCGACGCCGCGCGCGAGCGCCTGAGCGCCGAACGCGCCGCCGAGATCGACGCCACCCTGGCGCTGCTCGATGCCGCGCTGCTCGGTGAACCCGTGGGCGCGGACGCCGCGTTCGCCCTGCCCTCGGCCATGAGCGCCGAGGACCTGGCCCGCCTGCTTGGCCAGCCCACTTCCAAGGAATCCTTATGAGCGAATCCGCCGCCTTCCTGGCGCCCCTGCCCGCCACCCCCGCTATCCCGCCGCTGATCAGCCGCCTGGTCGAGCAGTTCGCCGCCGACTGGGTCGACCTCGACAATGTAGAGGCCTGGCTGGCTCAGCCCGGCGACGCCTTGCTGCTGCTCTGCGGCGACCCGGTGCGCCACCCGGAATGCCTGGACGTCGCGGTGATCCTGCCGGAACTGTGCCAGACCCTGACCGCCCGCCACGGCTGTCACCTGCGCCTGGGGGTCGGCCGCCGCGCCGATGAAGAGGCCCTGGCCGAACGCTTCGCCCTGCGCCGCTGGCCGAGCATCATCTGGCTGCGCGACGGCGGCTACGTGACCCAGATCGACGGCATGCGCGACTGGGACGTGTACCTGCGCATCGCGGAAAGCGCCCTGCAGCAGAGCAACGCGCTGATCCCCGTGCGCAGCGACGCGCCCCACCCCGCCCCCGGAGGTTGCCAGTGAACGGTGCCCACCCCATGGACCCGCTGCACTACATTCCGCTGATGGACATCGGCCCCGGTTCGCAACCCGAGGACGACGCCCCGCTGGAATACATCAACATGCCGCAGGGCATGTACACCCACAGCCTGCCGCAACTGCCCGAGCCCGAGGCGCTGGACGCCGCGCCCGGCGCCCGCCAGGCCCTCGGCGAAATCCTCGCACGGCTGCAGCGCCGCTGTGCCGGCGACACGCCGGCGATCCTCGACCTGCGCGGCTACAGCGAGGCCGACCGACGCCTGCTCGACCAGTTGCTCGGCGAAGGCGAAGTCAGCGCGCGCATCGGCGGCGCCGCCGGCGTGCGTATCCAGGAGTCGATCTTCGCCGGCGTGTGGCGGGTGTTCGGCGTTGGCCGCGACCATATCGAAGTGGCGCCAGCCCCTTCGCTGCTCAGCCACGCGGCGCGCATCGACGCCGCCGCCGACGCCCTGACCCCGACGCTGCCATTGCCCGCCGGGGTGATGAACGCGCCGGCGATCCTCACCGAGCTGCAAGACCGCACCGGCAACTGGCAGCCCGGCAGCGCCGCTCATGTGATCAACCTCACGTTGCTGCCGCTGTCGGAACAGGACGTGCCCTTCCTCGACGCCTGCCTCGGCGAAGGCGCGGTGCTGGTGCTGGCCCGCGGCTACGGCAACTGCCGCATCAGCAACACCCGCGTGCCGAACTGCTGGCGGGTGCGCTACTTCAACTCCCAGGACGCGCTGATCCTCGACACCCTCGAAGTCACCGACCTGCCGGAAGTGGTGCTCGCCGCCCCCGAGGACCTCACCGACTCGCTGGAACGCTTCGCCGACATCATTCAGTGGTTCGAAGACGAATGCGCGGAGGTCGGGGCATGAGCGACTTTTGCGGTTTCGAAGGCAGCTACCTCGGCGACCGCAGCCGCCTGGCCGACGCCACCCGCCTGGAATGCAAGATCTGCTGGTGGATCTACGACCCGGCGCAGGGCGACCCGGTCTGGCAGATCGCCGCGGGCACGCCGTTCTCGCGCCTGCCCGAACACTGGCGCTGCCCCAATTGCGACGGCGACGCCGAACAGTTCATGGTGCTCGATGACTGAGCCGAACCCGAGAGCCGAAGCGCTGGCCCGGCGTTTCCGTGAAATCGCCGACACCCGCATGCGCGGCCTGCCGTTGTTGCACCCGGCGCTGGACGTTGAAGTCGTCGGCTTCGCCTGGCAGCACGTCGGCCCGCAGGCCAGCCCCGGGCTGCTCGGCATCCTCATCACGCCGTGGTGCATGAACCTGATCTGGCTGCCGGACGGCAGCGACGCGCCCGCCGAGGGCGAGGTGCGCGAGTACCTGATCGGTGACGAACGCATGGACTTCATCAGCGTCCACGACGAGGTGTTCGGCGCGTACCAGAGCTGCTCGCTGTTCTCGCCGATGTTCGACTTCGCCGACGCCCACGGCGCCCGCGAGACCGCCGTGCACGTGCTCTCCGTGTTGCGCCGCCCGCCCGTTGAAGTACCGGCCAACCCGAGCCGGCGTGGCCTGCTGTTCGGCCGCCTGACGGGGGACCGGCCATGACCGTCGAC